>JAAZBN010000115.1 GCA_012513795.1 Bacteroidales bacterium
CTGGTGCTTCTGACGGCTTCCTCAAGGAAGGGGATAGCCATTGGTTTCTCATCAAATATATTAAGGTAGCAATTGCCGATCTTGTATTTGATGTTGTGGTTGCCGGGTATGAGGTCATTCAGCATGAGATAGAGAGGGTTTGCCAGCTCAAACTCACCGTAGAGGTAGTGTGATTCGGCCTCTTTCCAGATCTCCTTAATCTCACTCTTCTTTTGCCCGTTCAGCGGAACAAGCACAAGAAGCGCCAATAAAACAACTATTCCCCTTATTCCCATGTTCTTGTTTACCGTAAAAATAATTCTTCTGCAGCAGAGTGGACAGCGTTGAGGCAATTTATTTGAATTTAATGAAGTAAATATCAGCCCCGCCTGCTCCCCCGTCTCTTCCCGTAAACGACATATAGCCGGCTTTACCGTCTTCGGTGGGGCAGAAAAAGATGTTATCATCCGGGTTGTTCAGAGGATACCCGATGTTCTTCGGGGTACTCCAGAGGCCGTTATACTGCATCTCACTGCTGAAGATGTCATAGCCCCCCATGTTATAATGGCCCTGTGAAGCAAAGAAGAGGGTTCTGCCATCCCTGATGAGGAAAGGACGGTCTTCATTGAAAGGAGTGTTTATCTCAGGCCCCATGTTGACCGGAGGCCCCCATTCACCGTCACCCTGCAGTTTTGACACATACAGGTCCAGTCCTCCGAACCCTCCGGGTCTGTCACTTGAAAAGATTAGGGTTGATCCGTCTTCGGTTATGAATCCGTGAGCCTCCCAGTATCTGGTATTTATCTCCTTTTTCAGCTTTTGTGCCGGCTCCCAGCGTGTGCCGTCAAATTTACTGGACCATATATCACTGTTGATATTATCGTCTCTTGAGAGTAGCAGCCTGGTTCCGCCGGCTGCAAGGCAAGATACGTAATGGTCGCCGTCCGATTGCAGTTCGGGTGTTATGTTTGCTGGCGGGGTCCATTCATTGCGGGAGAAACGTGAAAACATAATGGCATCATAGAACTTCATGGAGGTCATATATGCAATGCTTTTCCCATCGGCCGAGACAACCGGAAAGAAGTTGTCGTTACTGTCGTTCAGGATATCATCCACCTCTTCAGCAGTGAACTTAACCGGTTCAGCCATCAGGGCAGGTGCGTTATTGCATGCGGTGATCTGCTGGTCTATGAACATCAGGTTCTCAACATCGGTGGGCAGAAGGGTCTGGCGGTAGCGCGAGTAAGCCTCTTTTGCCTTCTCGAACATGTAGTTGATGCGGTAGGCGTCGCCCAGGAAGAAGAGAGCCTCGTATGGCGCTTCTGTCTGCCTGAGTGATCCTTCGCGGTATTTGCCTGTGATCTTTTGCGATGCCTTTTCAAGGTACTCGATTGCAAGATTCTTGCTGCCGTCAATATTGAGGTAGCATAGGCCGAGCCTGAAGGCTATGCTGGCATTGTCAGGCATTGCAGCAAATATCCCCTGGTAATAGGGGAGAGCATCTGAGTAATCGCCCCTCATCAGAAAGTACTCGGCATCATAGAATGCCTCCTGCAGCCTGATGTTGTCCTGCGACCGGCATACCGTTCCCGCAGAGATGATTATCAGTAAAATGACTAATCGCTTCATGGTTCTTTGCTTATTGTTCATCTTCAATATTTCTTCTCTTCTTTCTTCTCCATAACAGCAAGAAAAGCAGCAATAATCCTGCTGCCGGCAGCAGCCACCAGTACCGGCATTTTGTGCCTTCATTGCCGTCAGTTATGGTGGCACCTGCCGGGTCACTGTCAACCGGGTTGTCCTGGCCGGCTTTTGCCGGGGGTGCCGGATCAGGTTCCTTGTCAACGGGCAGCTCACCTGTGCCTGACCCCTCCTCTGACATTGATCCCTCAGCATTATCAGCCCCGGGCATTGCGGGTATCTCATGATAGAGTGGTTTTTCGCGGCGGGGAGGAGGATCGGAGCGTCGTACCATAACCACTGCCCCTGTGTCATTGCCGAACCTGTCTGTCAGCTTCAATGAGACCTTGTTTTCTCCTGCTTCAGGACTGAAGGTATAGGCGAAGGTGGTGTCAGTGATGCTGTATTGTTCAATGGCGACAGCTGAGTCGGGGGCGACAACCTCGATGTCAAGCAATGATCTTTCCTCTGCAATGAGGTTAATGGTTACCGGGTCAGGTGATGCAACATTCAGCAGTGTATCTGACAGAAGCCTGAGGTATGCTGAGAAGTCGGTCTCATCCAGTATGACCGGCTGGATGTTCACTGTGTCGCCGGAATGGTCAGGACGCAACTCAATATCCTGCGACAGGGGCGCCGCACCATCAGAGTCATAGCTGATGCTGTAACCGCCATGAGGAAGCATGAATGAGTAGAGTCCGGTTACAGGATTGGTGAGGGCATGAATAATATTGTCATTATCCGAATTGCTTGATGCGGTTATCTTTACCGGTTGAGGGAACGCAGAAAGGAGGTTATTGACGGATGCCTTCCCTGTCACGATGAATTTACGGGGATTGAGCTCAGAGTAGATGTCGCAGCTATAGAGATCCATCCGGCCGTATCCGTCATCTGAAAACCTGCCGAAGTATCCCCGGTTACCGTTGCCAACGGGTGTAAAGAAGAGATCATCATCGGGGGTATTAAGCGGGTAGCCCGCGTTAACAGGCGTGCTCCAGTTCCCATTCTCATCAAGGTCAGACCTGAAGATGTCATAGCCACCGATATTGAAATGGCCGCGTGAACTGAAGAACAGAGTCTGGTCATTATTGGCAAGGAACGGAGTCTGTTCATTATATACGGTATTGATCTCCGGACCAAGGTTACGGGCCGGGCCCCAGTTCCCTGAACTGTCGCGGACTGACATGAAGATGTCAAGGCCACCCATGCTCTCTTTACGGTTGCTTGTGAAGAAGATTTTAGTGCCGTCACTGCTCATGGTGGCATGTGACTCCCAGTATTTGGTATTGATGTTTCCGTTGAGCTTCTCCACCCTGCTCCATGTCTCTCCTTCCAGGTGACTCATGTATATGTTGCCGTCATAGGTGTCAACCCTGTACATCAGCAGCGTCCTGCCGTCGGGAGAGAGTGATGAGGTGTAGTAATCCTGGTCCACACCCAGCTGTGGCGTAAGATTGACCGGCTCGGTCCATCTGCCGTCCACCTTTCTTGACCAGAAGATGGCGTCATAGAACTGGAGCTCACGTGTGAAGAGCAGTGTCTTTTCGTCGGCTGAGATGACCGGGTTATATTCAGAAAAGCGGTCGTTGATTGTGCTGCCCATATTTTTGTCAACCACAAATACAGGTTTACGCATCATGATCCTTGCGTTGTGGCAGGTCTGCATCTGGAACCTGACCAGGGCAGTGTCATATTTTTCGGTGTCGACATCCTTAAGGAAGAGCTCATATGTTTCCAGGGCCTTGTCAAACTCTTCCGCAATGCGATAGGCATTGGCAAGGAAATAGAGGGCATCATAGGGTGCTCCCTTCTCGCGCAGCTTGCCTGCCCTGTAACCGGGATTGATATTATCAACTGCTGTCCGGAGCCAGGGTATGGCCTGATCCTTCTCGCCGGCAGTATTGAGGTAACACTGGCCTACACGATAGTAAAGGTTAAAGTTATCCGGAAAGATCTGCAGGAGACTAAGATATTTCGGCAGTGCTTCAGAATAATCTTCAAACAGAATGTCTCCCTCAGCGGAGACGAACATCTCGCGGAGATCGCTTCTTGACTGACCTGCAAGAGATATGGCATGAACCATAAGGAACATACAGATGATGTATTTAGCCCTTCTCATCAGGTTGTTTTATTAGTCATAAAGTCACTAATATAACTCAAATATTGCACAAAGATTATAGGAGGTAATGCCCTTTTTAACAAAAAAGGTATCACTTTTTGGCCCCGGGACCGTGGCGCAGCCGGGTCATGGCCAGGCTGCGGAGGAGTGATACGGCTGCTCTCACAGGAATGTGCCAGGCTCTGGCAAGGTGCTTTTCCGCAAAGATTGTCATTGCTTCATAGAAGTGTGTCAGTGATCTCTCCCTCTCCTGTTCCGAGCTCTTGCCCTTGAAGTGGGTTATATGAACATCATGCAGGTAATAGTTATTAAACCCGGCTTTTCGTATCCGCCAGCTGAGGTCAATGTCCTCTCCGTACATAAAGAATCTGGTATCAAACAGGCCGGCTCTGTCGAGTGCCTCTCTGCGAATGAGCATGAAGGCGCCGGTGAGGATGTCAGCGCGGCAGGTCTGATCTTCAGGCTTGTTGCCGAGATAGTAGGCATTGAAAAAGGCTGACCTCGGGAAAAGCCTGCCCAGGCCGGTGAACCGGAATAGTGAGGTCATGGGGGAGGGAAATCCTCTCTTTGATTCAGGCAGAAACCGTCCCTCTCCGTCAGTCATATGTGCTCCTGCAGCACCGGCATCAGGGTGGTTCTTCATGAAGGCCAGCGCACGCGGGATGGCCTCAGGGTCAACCAGAGTATCAGGATTGAGTATCAGTATAAAGTTGCCTGAGGAGGCCATGATGCCCCTGTTACAGGCTGCTGCATATCCCTCATTGGTGCCTGAGGTGATAAGGATAATTCCGGGAAACTCCCTTTTAACCATCTCTGCAGAGTGGTCAGCGGAGTTGTTGTCCACAACGATTATTTCCTGGTCAGTCTCACAGGCCGGGGTGATGAGTGACTGCAGTGCGTGCCTGAGGAGGTCACATACGTTGTAAGAGACGATGACAACCGACAGTTCCATCAGCTTCAGGAGCGGGCCATCTCCTCCCGTATTGCGTCCGCCAGCCTGGTAACTCCTTCGCATGTATCCTTCTCATCTGAGAAGGAGAAATTTATACGCATGGTATTGTGTCCCTCATTGTTGCAGTAGAAGACTGATCCGCAGACAAAAGCGACTTTCTTACGGATTGCCCGTTCCAGCAGTCTTGCCGCATCCATGGAAGAAGGAAGGGTGACGAAGAGGAAGAGGCCTCCGTCAGGTTCAGTCCATTTAACTCCTTCAGGCATCTTCTCACGGAAGCATTTTAACATGTAGTCGCGGCGCTGGCGATAGAGTTCAACAGTTTTTCTGAGGTTGATGTCAAGCAAACCCTTTTCAATATATTTCGCCGTGATCTTCTGGACAAAGGGCGGTGTGCAGAGATCGGCAGCCTGTTTTGAGGTAACCAGTTTATCAATTATTTCCCTGTGCCCGGTAACCCAGGCCAGGCGGAAGCCGGGGGCCAGGATCTTGGAGAATGTGTTGAGGGTCATTACCCTGCCCCTGGTATCAAGGGATGACATGAGCGGTTCAGGGGTGCCTGCAAAACGGACATCGCGGTAAGGGCTGTCTTCAACTATAAGAAGATCATGCTTTTCCGCTATGCTGATTATCTCCATTCGCCTTGCGCGTGGCAGGGTTACACCGGTAGGATTCTGAAAATCGGGGATGATATAGATAAACTTGATGGTTTTTCCTTCCTGCTTCAGGCTTATGATGGTTTTCTCCAGCTGTTCTGGCATCATGCCATGATCATCCAGAGGGATGCCCTTCAGCAGTGCACCGTAGTTGGAAAAAGCGTTGAGGCCGCCCAGGTAGGATGGCAGTCCGCACAATACCACATCGCCACGGTTGATGAATATCTTGCCGCAAAGATCAAGGGCCTGCTGTGACCCGGTGGTGATGATAATATTCTCGGGCGCCAGATCAAGGCCATCCTTCCTGTGTCGTTCGGCAAGCAGAGCGCGCAGTTTGGTGTCACCCTCGGTGGTGCCATACTGGAGGGCTGCTCGGCCATCCTCCTCAAGGACCTCGGAGGTTACTCTTTTGATATCTTCTATAGGGAAAGAGTCGGGTGAGGGAAGACCTCCCGCGAATGAGATCATCTCCGGTTGTTGCGTGAGCTTGAGGATTTCCCTTATTGCTGACTTCTTCATCAGATGCGATGCATCTGAAAAGAACCTTTCAAAACTGTCTGCCATGAGTCATCTATTTGTATCAAATTAAGCAAGATTTTACAAATAAAAAAATGACAGTGAGAATTATCAGTGTCAGGGCAAAGGCGGAGGAGGGTGCAGGCAGGGGTACGAAGGGTATAGTTGTCTTTTCAGCCCTGGGATGGAAGCGAGAATAGACGCCGGTTGATGATTGACTGTCCCAGTGTGATCTCATCCGTGTATTCGAGGATGTCTCCGATAGCCACGCCCCTGGCGAGGGTGGTAATCCGGATATCATGGCCCGCAAGTCGCTTGTAAATGTAGAAATTGGTTGTGTCACCCTCCATAGTTGTGCTGAGTGCCAGGATCACTTCCCTGATACCGCCACGGCGCACCCTTTCCTCGAGGTTAGCGATGGTCAGGTCAGAGGGACCGACGCCGTCTACCGGGGAGATGATTCCGCCAAGCACATGATAGAGGCCCCTGTATTGTCTTGTGTTTTCAACAGCCATCACATCCTGTACGCTCTCCACCACGCAGATGGTTGATATGTCTCTTGATGAGTCACTGCATATTTCACAGACCGGGGTATCGCTTATGCCGTGACAGACGCTGCAGTAGCAGACATCCTCCCTCAGCCTCGTGATTGTCTCCCCGAATCGGCGCACCTCGGCACTGTCACGTCTGAGGAGATGCATCACCAGCCTGAAGGCTGTCTTGCGGCCTATGCCAGGCAGTGAGGAGAACTCATTCACCGCCTCCTCAAGCAGTTTTGACGGGAAGCGTATTGACATAACAAAGGTTTTGCGGCAAAAATAATTTATTATTTGCCGCAATCCTGACTGAAGCATAACTTTTATCTGCGATCTTTTTGCTATCCTTGCACTCATGTTTTCCGAGCTATGACACCTACACTCATTCTCTCCATTTTTATAGCCTACACATTGATGCTGTTTCTGATAACGTTCATTACAGCACGCAAGGCAAATCATCAGTCGTTTTACATAGGCAACAAGGTCTCGCCATGGTACGTGGTTGCCTACGGCATGATAGGGGCATCACTGTCCGGTGTCACTTTCATGTCAGTACCCGGGTGGGTGGGCGAGACACAGTTCTCATACATGATGGTGGCTTTCGGCTACTTCTTCGGGTATGCGGTCATTGCACTGGTGTTGCTCCCTCTCTACTACCGCCTGAAGCTGACCTCTATATACGGTTACCTTGAGCAGCGGTTCGGTTTCTGGTCGTACAAAACGGGTGCAGGATTCTTTATTATCTCCAGGGTTATTGGCGCTTCACTGAGAATGTTCCTGGTCATTAACGTCCTGCAGATCTTTGTCTTTGATGCCTGGAATGTTCCTTTTTGGGTTAATGTATTGATATTCATTGCTCTGATAATTATTTATACTCTCAAGGGAGGCATAAGGACCATCATATGGACAGACACCCTTCAGACGACCTTCATGTTGCTGGCCGTGGTGCTCTCGGTGTATTACATCAGCCGCGAGCTGGGTGAGCCGGTGAACAGGCTGCTCGGCAACCTGTTTGACAGTGAGATGTCACGGATGGTGATCACCGAGTGGGATCATCCGCGCCATTTCATCAAGCAGTTCTTCAGCGGCATGTTCATTACCATAACAATGACCGGCCTCGATCAGGAGATGATGCAGAAGAATCTGAGCATCAGGCACCTGAAAGATGCCCAGAAGAATATGTTCACCTTCAGCACCATCAATCTTATAGTGGTTTTCATGTTCCTGGTGCTGGGTGCATTCCTTGTCTATTATGCTGCTTCGCAGAATGTCACTGTAGCGATGACTGACGACCTGTTCCCGACTATCGCATTCAGGTACCTCGGACCCGCTGCGGGGGTGGTGTTCCTGATTGGTCTCATTTCTGCGGCATTTCCCAGCGCTGACGGTGCACTGACATCTCTGACCACCTCGTTCAGCATTGATTTTCTGGGACTGGAAAAGAACAAACAGATGGATGACAGGAAAAAGACCAGGATAAGATATTCGGTTCATTTTTCCTTCGCCTTTATCTTCTTCCTGTGCATTCTGATCTTCAGGCAGATGAATGACCGGGCGATCATAGACAAGCTGTTCACCATTGCCGGCTACACCTACGGTCCCCTGCTGGGACTTTATACCTTCGGCCTCTTTACCAAAAGAACCGTTAAGGATACCTACACGCCGTGGATAGCCATCATTGCACCGGTAGTATGCTATTTCCTCAGTCTTTATTCAGAGGAGTTGTTCAATGGTTACAAGTTCGGTTTTGAGATGCTGCTGGTGAATGGTTTCCTTACTTTCATGGGATTACTTGCTTTCAGCAAAAGAGGAACGGGACCGGTTTTCGGCCAGGCGCCGGATAAAGCTTAAAGCCTGCCCGGGAAGCCCATTGTCCCGGAGCTGCTGCCGGTGCCTGCGGGCTGGCCGCCTTCCTCATCCTCATCCTCGTCTGACTCCTGGATTTTTGGTTTGATATAAACCTTTATCTTCCTGTACGGTATGGAGAGTGAGACATAATATTCAGCACCGGTTCTCATTCCTGAAGTACCTGCCCCGTAACCGGGCATCCAGACAGGTTTGAGGTCCTTGCCGGCGCCGGCACTGATGAGCAGGCGCATGTAAAGATTCCACCCGATGGTCACTCCCGGAAAAATCTCCGTGCGCACGCCGGGGGTAATTTCCAGGTAATGCCCTGTGTGGCGTCCCGGTGGCACAACAGCCTCCCCGGCACCCCATTCGTTCGTATATCTTATCATTGATGCTTCCTCACGGTAGAAGCTGAGACCATACCTCAGACCGATGCCTGCAGAATATTTGCCCTGGGATACATTGGCCTTGATGAAGTTATAATCGGCACCGGCAGTAAAGCTCAATCCCCTGCTGCTGAAGTCATAGATCACCTCGGAAGAGTTGAAGGAAGAGTACCTGAATCCGGCAGTCAGTGCAACGGACGAGTTGATGTCTGCCGAGCCAGTCACACCATAGCTGATCAGGTCTTTGTCAATGAGTTTCATGACCGGCCCTGAAATATCAAAACCAGCTCTTATGTGCAGGGGGAATGTAACCGTATCCTGCGAGAGGGCGGCATTACCTCCTGATAAGAGGAGGCTAATAAAAAAGATGCAGGTTCTTCTGGCCATCCAGGTCCACGGTGGGGTTTTCTATTATAAGTGTGTCAATAATATTATGAGTTGTGTGCAGTCCCCTGATTTCGCTGAAAAGTGTATATCCGCATTCCGGTGATACCAGGTGAGGGCGGCGTTCATACCATATTACCGCAGTGTCAGTGACACCGTTCAGGGTGATAAGGAAGAGCGATTCGTCATTGCCCGGATCAAGAGGCAGGGCGAATCTGGAAACTCCCTTCTCATTGATGAATCTAAGGGTGTCAGCTGTTCTGTATGTATATACTCTCAGTGAATCGGCTTTTGCCATCTCTCCCGTTCCGCTCACCAGCAGTTCAGTGATCATCAGCGGATCGGTCTCTTCATAGCATGGTTGTACCGAACATGATGACAGACTGATGATCAGTACAATAACTGCTGCTGAAGGTGTTATCGGGAGTAACCTTGTCATAACGGAAGACAAAGGTATAAAAATAATCCCTCCTGCTTCGGATTAAGGTGCAATCAGAACCTGGGCAGGTGGCTGAGGATGCCGTTGACGCTGCTGCGAATCACACCCACTACCTTTTCCACTACGTTCCCTTTCTCCCTGACAGAGTAGATCTCATTGATAGTGTTGTGATACCTCTCCGTGAGCACATTTCTTTTAAGCTTAAGGGTAGGGGAGAGCTCGCCGGTCTGGGGTGTCCACTCTTCGGTGACCAGCCTGAACCTCTTTATTTGCTCAAATTCACCAAGACTTTTATTCACTTCACGCACTTCGCGTGCGAAGCGTTCAATTACCTCGGGGATCTCTATCAGGTCGGAATTATCACGATACTGTATGCGGTGTATCGAACACCAGTCGTGCAGGAAGGTAAAGTTCGGAGAAACAAGTGCACTGGCGAATTTTTCATTCTCTCCGATAACCATTGTCTGTTCAATGAAGATTGACTCCTTTAGTTTGTTCTCAATTACCTGCGGGGAAATATACTTGCCTGCCGAGAGCTTGAACATCTCCTTCTTGCGGTCAGTGATCTTCAGGAACCTTCCCTGCTCAATCCTGCCGATATCTCCCGTATGGAACCACCCTTCAGCATCTATCACCTGTGCTGTCAGTTCGGGTTCCCTGTAGTACCCCATCATGACATTGGGACCCTTGCAGAGTATTTCGCCGTCCTCGTCAATCTTTACCTCAACGTCTTCCAGAACAGGGCCTACCGTTTCAAACATGATATCCGGAATACGGAAGGGGTTCACTGCTATCACCGGAGATGTTTCAGTAAGACCGTATCCCTGCAGTACGGGTATACCTGCAGCCCAGAATATACGTTCAAGACGCGACTGCAGGGCGGCGCCCCCGGAGACCAGCACACGCAGTTCACCGCCCAGCGCCTCCTTCCATTTGTTGAAGACAAGCTTGCGTGCTATTCCCAGCCTGAACCTGTAGAACCTGCTGTTGCCGGTAATGCGGTACTTAAGGCCAAGGATGACTGCCCAGAAGAATATCTGCTTCTTCATCCATGGCAGGTTCTTGCCCTTGTTTATGATGTTGTCATATATTTTTTCAAGGAGCCGCGGAACAGTGTTGGCTATGTGAGGCTTGATCTCCCGCATGGTGTCGGCAATGATGCCCATGTTCTCCAGGTAATAGATACTTGTCCCCTTGTACTGGAAATGGTAATTCATCATGCGTTCATAGACATGGCAGAGGGGAAGGAAGCTCAGCGCCCTGTAGCCGAGCCCGAATTCATGAGCCGTACTGGTAGCTATGGCATTGCTGACCAGGTTATTGTGTGAGAGCATTACTCCCTTCGGATTGCCTGTCGTCCCGGAGGTGTAGATGATAGTCACCAGGTCAGACGGTTTGATGGAATCCCTGACAGCTGTCAGCTCAGGCAAAAACCTTTCTCTCTGCTTTCTCCCTTCTTCTATTATTTCGTCAAGAGTCATCAGGTCATTTACCTGGTCAAATGCAAAGAGGGACCTGATGGCCGGAATGCCTGCTGAAACAGAAGATATCTTATTGTATATCTGTTTATTGCCGACAAATACGGCTTTAACCCCGGAGTGGTTCAGGATATATTCGTACTCTTCATGGCCTATGGTGGGGTAAACCGGCACGTGGATCATTCCCGCCTGTGCCAGGCCATGGTCAACAATGTTCCATTCAGCCTTGTTCGGGGTAATGGTTGCAATGTGATCACCCCTTCCGTAACCAAGAGACATCATCCCGCAGGAAAAGAGATCGGTCAGTTCCCTGACAGCCTCGGTGGAGTATGTCACCCATTCGTTGCCATGTTTGCCCCCAAACATAACTTCACGTGGTGAGACCTTACACCCAAGGTCAACCAGGTCAAAGGTTCTGGTAACTTTCATCAGATTGGTAGTTGGATTAGCGATACAAGATTATGAATTTCGAACAAAAAAAGCAAGAATGAAGCCAGTCAATTTGTTGGCTACCTAATGGATTGATCTGTAGCGCAGTAAAAATAAGTCAGTTCCGTATTTCTTTCGAACGGTTTCAGACAAGTTACCTATGACCTCTTTTTGGCCATTTCAACAGCTTTGGCGACAGCATCGGGGAGGCCTTCGGGTTTTCTTCCTCCGGCGGTTGCCAGTGATGGCTGTCCGCCGCCGCCCCCGCTTATTTCAGCAGCCACGGCACGGATCATCTCAACGGCATTCAGTCCTGTATTTTTAGCAGCATCTTCTCCCATGCCGATCACCAGAGAGGCCTTACCTTCATATTCCGAACCTATTATTATAATACCTGAGTCATCCGACTGTCTGATCTGATGCGCTATGGTCTTGAGGATGTCAGGCTGCGTCTTTTCAATCAGCCCTGAATAGATCCGGCAGTTTCCTGCCGTCATGGCATTGGCGGTCAGCTCGTTACGGGCTGCGGTTGCGGCTGTCAACTGCATTTGTTCTATGGTATTCCTCAGAGAGGCATTCTCGGTCATCAGCTTTGTGATGTTTACAGCAGGATTACCGGTACTTTTCAGCATGGCTGAGATTTCATCGAGTGTCTTCAGTTTTTCATTTATATAGCTGATTGCGTGTCTGCCGGTCACTGCCTCAATCCTTCTGACGCCTGCAGCCACGGCTCCCTCGGATATGATCTTGAAGAGTCCTATCCTTGAGGTCTGGTCTACATGTGTTCCACCGCACAGTTCAACAGAGTCACCGAAGGCAACCACTCTCACCCTGTCACCGTATTTTTCTCCGAAGAGAGCGATAGCTCCCATGGCCATAGCCTCATCCACAGGTGTATCATCATGCACCTCGGAAGCTATATTTCTCATTATCATATCATTGACCTGTTGTTCTACAGCAGCAAGTTCTTCAGGAGTCACCTGGCGAAAATGGCTGAAATCAAATCTAAGCCGTTCGGGTGTGACCAGTGATCCCTTCTGTTCAACATGTTTGCCCAGTACATTGCGCAGGGCGTGGTGCATCAGGTGTGTTGCCGTGTGGTTATTGGCGGTATCCTGCCTGGCTGCGGCATCGACCACTGCCCTGCAGGGGAGGGAAGGATCAGCCGGCACCTCGCTGGCAATATGTATTGTCAGGTTGTTCTCTTTAACAGTATCGGTGATGCTGATTTTCCTGCCGCCGCTCTCAATGAACCCCCTGTCGCCTGCCTGGCCTCCGGACTCTGCATAGAAAGGTGTTCTGTCAAACACAAGGTGGACAATCTCGCTTCCTCTTGCAACAACTTTCCTGTAACGGGCAATGCGTACCGTATCTTCGGTGCGGTCATAGCCGGTGAATATGGTACCGCCGTTATCGTGAATCACCACCCAGTCACCTGCGGTCACTGCCGCATCATCTCTTGATCTCTCCTTCTGTGCATTGAGTTCCCTGGCAAATGCCTCCTCGTTGAGGGTCATGTTGTTTTCCCTCAGGATGAGCTGTGTCAGGTCAACCGGGAATCCGTAGGTGTCAAACAGTTCAAAGGCATCGCCTCCCGGAAAGATGTTCTCTCCTTTTTCTTTAAGCGATTCCATCCTGCGTTCAATCATACGCAGTCCTTTGCCCAGTGTTTTGAGGAATGCCAGTTCTTCTTCCTGAATCACCCTGCTGATCAGTTCCTGCTGGGTTTTGAGTTCGGGATAATGGTCTCCCATTGACTCCACCAGAGAAGGAAGAAGTTTATGGATGAATGGTTCGTTGATGCCAAGTGATGTATAGCCGTATCGCACAGCCCGCCGGAGGATGCGCCTGATAACATATCCCGCCCGGTTGTTTGACGGAAGTTGACCATCGGCTACCGAAAATGAGACAGTGCGCAGGTGGTCAGCGATGACCCTGTGGGCTATATCCCATTCTTTCTTTGCCCCGTAAGGTTTACCCGTAAGGGCAGCCGAGGCAGCAATGAGCGGCTGGAAGATGTCGGTGTCATAGTTCGACTGCTTGTTTTGTATAACCATGCAGAGGCGCTCAAAGCCCATGCCGGTGTCAACATGCTTGTCAGGCAGCAGTTCGAGCTCCCCGCCGGCACGGCGGTTGTACTGTATGAACACCAGGTTCCAGATCTCTATCACCTGGGGGTGGCCTTTATTTACCATCAGATGGCCGGGTGTGGATGCCCTCTCGCTCTCTGAGCGAATGTCAACGTGAATCTCGGAACAGGGTCCGCAGGGGCCCGTCTCTCCCATCTCCCAGAAATTATCCTTCTTTGATCCGTTAAGGATATGGTTCGGGTTTTCGGGGAAACACTCTGCCCAGTAGGATGCAGCCTCATCATCGCGCGGCATATCCTCTTCAGGGTCACCCTCAAAGACAGTGGCGTAGATTCGCTCTGCGGGAATGCCGAGACGGCCGGTAAGGAATTCCCATGCCCACTCTATGGCCTCTTTCTTGAAATAGTCGCCGAATGACCAGTTACCCAGCATCTCGAACATGGTATGATGATAGGTGTCAAGGCCAACCTCCTCAAGGTCATTGTGCTTTCCCGAGACACGCAGGCACTTCTGTGAGTTGGCTATCCTTTTATATTTTGCCGGCTGATTGCCAAGAAAAATATCCTTGAACTGGTTCATTCCCGCATTGGTGAACATCAGCGTGGGATCATTTTTAATCACCATCGGGGCTGATGGCATAATCTTGTGTTCCTTTGACCTGAAAAAACTGAGGAATTCCTCCCTGATATCATTTGCCTTCATCATATGCTCTCCTCCCGTTTTGAAACTATTTCCGCCGGGGTGCGTAAAATTAAATCAAATATTTCACGTTTGAAGAATTGTCACGTTAAAATGGGGTGGATCCTCCTTTCTGCTGATGTTTAAAAGGAAAAAGTACGTATTTGATGCTGCCAGCCTTCAGTTTACGCAGCACCGTAGAAACAGGCACGAGAAGCTTGTCAGGTTCTCGCTGTGGCTGGTACTGTCAATAGCTGCCACCCTCTTTTACAGTGTTATTTTTCACCGTCTCTTCGGATCTCCCAAGGAGGAGTTGCTGCAGCAGCGGATGGCTGAGCTGCAGCTCAGTTACTCAATGCTTGAGCGGCAGATAGATAATTCTTCAACAGTAATTGCTGATCTCCGTTCCACTGATAACACCTCTTACCGGCCTATCCTGGATCTTCCCCAGATACCGTCTGACATTACAGAGGGGGGCTCGGGAGGTACCAACAGGATGGCAGACCTGACCGGCTATATGAATTCAGATCTGATGATGAACGTCAGGTCGAAGTTTGACAATCTCAGGACCCAGACCAATATACAGTACAACTCGCTCACCGAGTTGTCTGACAGGGCGGCGGAGTGGAAGGAGATGTGGGCGCACCTTCCCTATATCAGGCCGGTCAATGTGACGATGCGTCTTGGTGACGGACTGAAGTTCCGGGAGAAGCATCCTGTTCTTGGTTCGCCTCGCTGGCATTTCGGACAGGATTTCTGCTGTCCCGAAGGAACGGAGGTGCATGCCACAGGTGGCGGTGTGGTTGCCTATGCCGGTAACCAGAAAGACGGGTTCGGAGTGAAGGTGGTCATTGATCATGGATACGGATACAGAACAATTTATGGTCATCTGAGCGAAGTTAATGTCCGCAGGGGGCAAAAGGTAACACGTGGTGATTTTATTGGACTGTCTGGAAATACGGGCCTGTCATCCGGACCGCACCTGCATTACCAGATTGACCTTTTTGGAGAACATGTGAATCCTCTCTGGTATTTTGAGGACAGCCTGACAGAAGAGGAATATTTCCGGATGCTGGACTACCTGACAAAGCCCTGATTTTATTTTTTTAAGGATATTTAATAATTTCCGGCGACATGAGAATTTTTGTATTTTATATATAATTTCTTATGTTTGCAGGGCATACAGCATGCCATCACAGAAGATGCCAAAGACCAAGTACAAGTTCAATCACGAGACCCTGAGATTTGATGAGGTTAAGACAGGTCTCAAGCAAACATTCCTCAGACTCTTCGGGTATTTCGTTGCATCTCTCTTTCTTGCAGGCATTTATGGTTTTATCTTTATGTTCATCTTTGACTCCCCCCAGGAGAAGGCTCTCAAACGGGAGATAGCACAGCTCACGTTGCAGTATGAGCTGATGAACAGGGAGATGGAGAATGTGGAGAAGGTGCTGGTTCACCTTCAGGAGACCGATGACAATCTTTACAGGACTATTTTTGAGTCTGAGCCGGTGCCGTCGTCATATCGTGAAGGAGGAATAGGAGGGGTCAACAGGTACAAGGAGATGGAAGGGTTCTCCAACTCGGAGCTGGTTATTGAGACTGCAATCAAGCTTGACCGGATCAGGAAAAAGATCTATGTGCAGTCGGAATCTTTTGACGAGCTGATAGCCTATGCCAGGGAAAAGGAGGAGATGTTGAGCAGCATACCTGCAATTCAGCCTATCTCCAACAAGGATCTGAAGAGGACTGCCTCAGGATTCGGGTACAGGATACATCCCATTTACAAGATATCAAAGTTCCATTCCGGAATGGATTTTACTGCACCTACGGGAACAGAGATTTATTCAACCGGCAACGGCGTCATCAAAGAGGTCAGATCGGCCCGCAGGGAGTACGGGAATCATATCATAGTTGATCACGGATTTGGTTATGAGACTCTCTATGCTCATCTTGACGGATTCAATGTCAGGGCAGGGCAGAAGGTGAAAAGGGGTGATGTTATCGGGTTTGTGGGAAGCACGGGTCTGAGTACGGCCCCGCATCTGCATTATGAGGTTCATGTGAACGGCAAGGCGGTTGATCCTGCCCTCTATTATTTCAATGACCTGACACCCGACGAGTACGAGAGGATGCTGGAGATATCCAGCAAGAGCGGGCAGACCTTCGACTGATTCATCAGCTATATCATGCCTTACAGGGAAAAGAAAGTGGAAAAGCTCTACTACCAGATCGGCGAGGTCGCTGATATGTTTTCTGAGCCTGTCTCCACCGTACGCTTCTGGGAGAAGGAGTTTGACATACTCCGGCCCAAGAAGAACAATAAGGGTAACAGGCTTTTCATGCAGGAAGATATCAGGAACCTCAAACTGATACATCATTTACTGAGGGAGCGGGGTATGACACTCGAGGGGGCGAAGAAGTATCTCAGGAGTAATCGTGATGAGGCTGACTACCGTCTTGAGATAGCTGACACCCTGCGTAACATCAGGGCTATGCTTATGGATATCAGGGACGAAATCAAGTGATCATATGAAGGTCACACTTTCGGAATTTGTCAGTTGGCTTGAGGAGCTGATCCCATTATCATTTCAGGAAGATTATGACAACAGCGGCCTGCAGGTCGGCGATCCGGGGGCTATGATCAGCTCGGTGCTGCTTGCCGTGGATGTTACCCCCGAAGTGCTTGCCGAGGCGGTAAGCCATGGATGTGATCTTGTGCTGTCTCATCATCCCCTGATCTTCCGTCCGCTCAGGCATATTACCGGCGGCAATAACAGTGAGGTGTGCGTTGCCAGGGCTCTAAGGCACGGGATAGCAGTCTATTCAACGCATACCAGCTTTGACAATACTGCCAATGGGGTGAGCCGCATACTGGCTGAGAAGATCGGACTGCAGCGAATAAATGTTTTGTCGCCCCTGAAAGGGAGGCTCTTCAGGCTGGTGACCTTTGTTCCGGATTCGCATGCCTCAGCAGTGAGGGATGCTCTTTTTGCTGCCGGGGCCGGCAATATCGGCAATTATGACCGTTGCAGCTTTAATGTCACTGGTGAGGGCACCTACCGTGCCGGTGAAGGTGCCGATCCGTTCGCGGGGAGCATAGGAGAATACCATGCTGAGCCTGAGGTGCGCATTGAGGTGGTTGTCCCCGCCCATGTTAAAGGTGCCTGTGTCAGGGCACTGCTTGCCGCTCATCCATATGAGGAGGTTGCATGGGATCTTATAGCGCTGGATAATGAGTATCGCGGCGCCGGCGCAGGCGCCATAGGCGCCCTGCCGGAGCCCCTGGCAGGCGCGGCGTTGCTGCAGGCGCTGCAGGGGCTCACCGGCCTCCCCGTCATCCGCTACAGCGGTGACCCCGCCCGCACTGTGCGAAGGGTGGCAGTGTGCGGAGGTGCAGGCTCCGCCCTCATCAATGACGCCGCGCGCGCCGGCGCCGACGCATTCATCACCGGAGATATAAAATATCACTCCTTCATGGAAGCACCACCAGACATGCTGGTGGCTGACATCGGACACTACGAAAGCGAAAAATATTCACTTGAGATACTCTTCAACCTGATTCAGAAAAAATTTCCTAACTTTGCACTCCGGTTTTCCGGGATAACAACCAATCCCATTAATTATTACAGGCATGACTAAACAGACCAAAACAGCTGAGACTGAACTTACCATAGAAGAAAAACTGAGAGCACTCTACTCCCTTCAGCTTGTTGATTCAGAAATAGATAAGATACGCACTCTGAGAGGCGAACTGCCGCTTGAGGTACAGGACCTTGAGGATGAGGTAGAAGGCCTGGAGACAAGGATAGGCAATCTCAGGAATGAGCTGAGCGAGCTTGAAAAATCAATTGTCGGCAAGAATAATGAGATCACAGCCTCGCAGGCCCTGATAAAGAAATATGAGGAGCAGCAGAACAATGTTCGCAACAACCGTGAATATGATTCACTCTCGAAAGAGATAGAGTTCCAGACGCTGGAGATAGAGCTCTGCAACAAGAAGATCAGGGAGTTCACAGCCCAGGTGGAAGAGAAGAAGGAGGTGATGGCTGAGGCTCAGACATCTCTTGATGAGAGAAAGCGAGATTTGGAGGGCAAGAAGGCAGAGCTGGAGGATATCACACGTGATACCCAGAAGGAAGAAGAGACTCTGACAGAAAAGTCCGAAGAGCTGCAGACAAGGATAGAAGAGAGATTACTGACGGCATACAAGCGTATCCGGATAAATGCCCGTAATGGTCTCGCCGTTGTATCCGTCCAGAGGGATGCCTGTGGTGGATGCTTCAACCAGATACCGCCGCAGAGGCAGCTGGATATCCGTTCAAGGAAGAAGATCATTGTGTGTGAGTACTGCGGGCGCATACTGGTAGACGACGATATCGTCCAGGAAAATAAGTAACAGACAGACAGTAATTTATGATAAGTGAGAGACGTTGTTGCAAGCGTCTCTCGCTGTTTTATTATATTTGCCTTACCAAAAAAAGGCCAGCATCATGAATGATTTCAAATCGCAGGTTAGGGAAGGCATTCCCGCAGGTTTGCCTGAGCCGCAGCCATATGATCCTTCGGTAAACCATGCTCCGCGCAGGCGTAACATACTGACATCTGAGGAGAAGAAGCTTGCCTTGCGCAATGCCCTGAGATATTTTCCGCCGTCGCTGCACCCTGTGCTTGCCCCCGAGTTTGCAGCCGAACTGCGTGAACGAGGCCGCATATATATGTACCGCTACAGGCCGTCATATGAGATGAAAGCCCGGCCGCTGGGTGAATACCCGCACAAGTCAGTACAGGCTGCGGCCATCATGCTGATGATAACCAACAACCTTGATCCGGCGGTGGCGCAGCACCCGCATGAGCTGATCACCTATGGCGGCAACGGGGCTGTTTTCCAGAACTGGGCACAGTACAGGCTCACAATGAAGTATCTGTCAGAGATGACTGATGAGCAGACACTCGTAATGTATTCAGGCCATCCGCTGGGGTTGTTTCCCTCACACAGGGATGCTCCCCGCGTGGTGGTCACCAACGGTATGGTCATTCCCAACTATTCATCACAGGAAGACTATGAGCGGTTCAACGCCATGGGTGTATCGCAATACGGACAGATGACAGCAGGCTCCTACATGTACATAGGCCCCCAGGGAATAGTACACGGAACAACCATAACCCTGCTCAATGCCACCAGGCGTGCAGAGCCTGTTGCTGAGGGAGAGAGAAAAAGCAGGCTGTTCGTCTCATCGGGTCTGGGAGGCATGTCAGGTGCTCAGCCTAAGGCAGGAAATATCGCAGGTGTGGTCTCTGTCATTGCCGAGGTTAACCCGAAGGCTATACAGACACGTCACTCACAGGGCTGGGTAGATGAGATTTATCGCAACGCGGATGAGCTGGTGGAACGAGTACGGCGGGCATGCAGTGGTGGAGAGGTGGTATCATTTGCCTATCATGGAAACATTGTTGACCTGTGGGAGAAATTTGCAGATGAAGGATTGTGGGCCGACCTGGGCTCCGACCAGACCTCGCTCCACAACCCGTGGTCAGGAGGATACTATCCGGCAGGGTTAACCTTTGAAGAGGCTAACATTATGATGTCGGAAGAACCGGAAAAATTCCGCGGTCTGGTACAGGCTTCCCTGCGCAGGCAAGTTAAGGCCATTAACAGGCATACCGCACACGGAACCTACTTTTTTGATTATGGCAATGCCTTCCTTCTTGAGTCGTCACGCGCTGGCGCTGACATAAGCAATGGCAGTGGTGGATTCCGCTATCCCTCGTACGTTGAGGATATCATGGGCCCGATCTGTTTCGACTATGGTTTCGGTCCCTTCCGCTGGGTATGCTGTTCCGGTGATCCGGCTGATCTTGAGAAGAGTGATATCATTGCTGCGGCCACACTGGAGCGTCTTATGAAGGAGTCGCCTGACGATATCCGCCAGCAGATGTCGGATAATATACACTGGATCCGTGAAGCTGGTCACAACCGGCTGGTGGTAGGGTCACAGGCACGTATACTGTATGCTGATGCTGCCGGAAGGATGAAGATAGCAGGTGCCTTTAACGAGGCCATTGCCTCAGGCATCATCGGCGGCCCGATAGTTATAGGTCGTGATCATCATGATGTGTCAGGCACCGACTCACCTTTCCGTGAGACGTCAAATATCTACGATGGTTCGAGGTTCACTGCTGACATGGCAGTTCAGAATGTCATTGGGGATGCGTTCCGTGGCGCCACGTGGGTCTCCCTGCACAATGGCGGCGGGGTAGGATGGGGAGAGGTGATCAACGGAGGCTTCGGGATGGTTCTCGATGGCACTCCCGAGACGGATCGTCGTCTGCGGTCGATGCTCTTCTGGGATGTCAACAACGGCATCGCCCGCCGCAGCTGGGCACGCAACAGGGGTGCCGTGGCAGCCATCACCCGCGAGATGGAGCGTACACCCGGGTTAGTTGTTACAATGCCTGTAGATGTGGATGACAGGTTGATTGAGGAAACCATAATATAAGTCATGCGGTCATGCGGTCATGCGGTCGTGCAGTCGTGCGATCCTTAGAACCATGACTGTCCCGACCTTCCGGTAGGGATCTCCGCTGCGCTCTGACAAGACCGCATGACCGCATGACCGCATGACCGCATGACAGCCTCCAAAGGCGGCCACACCTTCAGGTCTTCCTTCAGATATTATCCGGAATCATATCGGACAGCAGACATACTGCCAGGGCCACGATGCCCTCGCCGCGGCCGGTAAAGCCCATCTTTTCGGTAGTGGTGGCCTTGACTGAGACCGCATCGGGGGAGATGCCGGCAACGGCTGCCAGGGTGTTTCTCATGGCCGTGATATAGGGAGCCAGCCTGGGCGCCTCAAGGCAGACAGTGCTGTCAATATTAACTATCCTGTAGCCTTTTTCCGTAATCATCTCCACCGTACGCTTCAGGAGTATCTTGCTGTCGATCCCCCTGAACTCATCCGATGTGTCGGGGAAGTGGTAACCTATATCATTCAATCCGGCTGCACCAAACAGGCCATCGCAAATGGCATGTATCAGCACATCGCCGTCAGAATGGGCCACGCATCCTCTGGGTGAATTGATATGTACACCGCCCAGCCAGAGCTCGCGACCTTCCTCAAGGCGATGAAAGTCGATGCCCTGTCCTATTCTCTGGTGCAGTGTCATTTTATAATTACTTCTGGCTCAGGTTGCGGAGTGAGTCAAATTCGAACCCAAGTGAAAATCTGAGTGTTCGCGCCAGCGGATTATTCTGTGTAAATGGCATCAGGTATGAGAAGTCGAGTGAGAAGACGCTCAGCCTGAAACCGGCTCCCAAAGTAAAATATTTCCTGTTTCCCTTCAGTTCAGCCTCGTTATAGTATCCGGCCCTGAGTGCAAACTGCTGGTTGTACCAGTATTCAACACCCACCGACTGTGTGAACTCCTTCAGCTCTTCCCTGAAGCCACCGGGGGCGTCATAAAATGACTGGAAGATGGCCACAGGAACGGACACATTCGGGTCCATGCCGTCAACAATGTTCCGGTCACTGTCATAGAATGGCGGTGTAGGAACGAGCAGCTTGTTGATGTCAATGGAGAAGGAGAGTGCGTTATACTTATCGAGGTTGACCAGGAAGGTTGATCCGATCCTCATGTTCATCGGAATAAAATCAGGATCGACATCGGTTGTGTAGCTGATCTTTGATCCTATGTTTGACAGGTTGATTCCGAAAGAGATATTCCCGTCTTTTGTGCCAAGTGACAGCTTGTTGGTATAGTAAGCAGAAACGTCAGCAGCATATGAGATACCCGGTCTGGTATCCTCAATTCCCCCGGTAAGGTTGGAGTATATGAACCTCAGGGCCACCCCTCCTGACCAGTGCTCCGAGAAGAGCCTGGAATATGCGGCATCAACAGAGAATTCGTTGGCATTGAACTCTCTGAGTATACTTCCTATGTTGTCAGTAAATTCTATCTTGCCGAGAGAGGAATACATCAGGCTGGCTGCAATAACCTGCCTGCTGTCTATCCTGTAGTATCCGGTGAGGTATGAAAGATTGATGTCAGGGATCAGTGCTCTAAGCCAGGGTGAGTAGGATATGCCGAAGCCGCCGTTACCGTCAATGAATGCAAATTTTGCAGGATTCCAGTGCATACTGAACATATCCGGTGATGTAGCCACACCGACATCCCCGAGGGCGCCGGAACGGGAGTCCGGAGCTATTGAAAGAAATGGGACAACAGTCTGAATGGGGTTATATTTTATCTCCTCCTGCGCTGTTACAGGGATGACCGGTAATAATAAAAGCAGTAAAAAGCTAACAGTCAGCGCGTTCCTTTTCATGTGTGTTCAGTTCAATATTTGTGCAAATATAAAACAAAAAAAATGGCCACTTATTGTGTTGTTTTACAAAATGATGAATTGGCCTGTGGCCGATGTTTTTTCGCCCTCAGAAGTAACTGCTTCTGCTCTCCACAGATAGAGTCCCCTGGCCACTCTTCCTCCCTGGTTGTCGGATGCATCCCAGTATATTTCCGGGAGGGTATATCCGGCGGTGAAGCTCTTCTCTTTCAGAACGCGCACCGGGCGGCCGTCATAGGTGAAGATGGAGATGGTTACCTCCATTTCTGTCCCCGGCCTGTTATGTCCGGCGGTCAGTCGTGCTCCTTCCCGCACCGGGTTGGGTATGGCAAGCAGGTTGTTCAGTCTGAAGCTGCCGTTGGTTTCAACAATGAATCTCAGGGTTGAGAGGGAGGGATTATTGAGGTTATCCCATGCCCTGAGTGTAACTGTATGCTCACCCCGTTCCGGTATCAGCAGCGGGTAGGCCAGGCTGCCCGAGCTGTGCACTCCCACATCAGACCTGAAGAGGCTGTTCAGTACTACTGCCGAGGAGATGTCATCATCAAGCCAGGCGATAATGTCATGACCTATGCCCGTTCCGGTGGCGTTTATGCCTGACCTGTCACTGAGAAGTACCAGCAGGACAGGAGCATCATCTGTCACCCCGCCTTCCCTGAAGAGTGTGTCATTCATGAAGAGCCTGATTTCCGGTCCTTCCCTGTCGTCCATAGCTTCATCTGAGAATCCTCCCACGGTAATTCCGCTGAAGCTGCCATTGATGTCGTCCGTGCCGTCCCAGGCATAGTATTTTATTGCGCCTTTGCCGTAGGTATAGTTTATGTCAAGAGGGACTATGAAGGAGAAGTTGAATCGTCCTTCTCTGACGGTAGTCATGCCCCTGAAGAGCACGTTCCCGGTTACGGGGAAGACCATGGGGGATCCGCCATCATTGGCCAGGGTGCTTATATTAGCCTGCTTGTCAAAAACTGTTGATTCCACTGTGCCGTTGAAGCCGGCCATGATGCTGCCGGATTGATCTTCTATATGACCGCTGACCGTGATGAGTGACAGTGCCTTGAGGGTATCAGAGGGCAGGGAGACATGAACACCGTTGATGCTGTCAGTGACCACCCTGCCCCCGACAGGCCATGCCAGCCTCAGGGCCGGGTCACCCAGCAGAAGGAAATTACGCTTGTTCATGCCTGTTCCCGTGCTGGTCTTAGCCTGCCTGATGATGTCGCCCAGTCTCATTGATCTCCCGTCTTGAGCGGTAGTGAAGGCATTATCATAGATTGCCCGGTTGAGGGTATAGTTGGGGGCTGAGTAGACCACCCTGGTGGTGCTCATCAGTGCTATGCCTCCGCCGTCAGGATTGAGAAGCACCATCTCACCGGCGGATGTCCTTGCCGAGATGGTTCCCGTGGCCCGGTTTATATCAACGTCGTCAAACCTGGAGAATTCGCATGTGGCTGTTATGAAGAGGGGCAGCCTGGTGTTGTTCTTCCAGGAGTTGATATTATCTGTTCTTATCACCCTCTCATGAGCGAGTCCTGACTCATTGCCATGGCCCACGTAATTCATCACCAGGCAGCCCGCCGCTATCCTGTCATCCACTGCCCTGGATGCATCGGGATAGGAGTCTCCTGTTACTGATGTCACCTGCCGGTAGGCATCGAGATAGATCTTGTCAATAGTAAGGGGTGGTGCAGCTGTTGCGGCACCATCTGCCAGACCTTCAGCATCAAACATATGTAGGTTGGAGTCTTCATCGTCAGCCACCAGGCAGAGAACATTGCGCCATGAGCCCTGGTGAGTGTCTGTGATGTATGATGAGATCTTTCTTACCATGACCCCGGCTGAGGCAGTGTCTGAAGCAGGCAGTCTGCCGATACCGATATCCAGAAAACCCTCAGCTTCTCCCTCTCCTTCATCGAGGAGGCCATAGAAATCATCCGAGGCAAATGAGAGTACTCCGGTGGTTGAGTTGACTGACTGCCAAGTAGGGATGAACGAGCTGTTGCCTGGCGGCGGAGTCTTGTTCTCATATGAGCCGTCGCCAAAGAGAAGAAGGTATCTGGGGGGTGAGCCTGCCGCCTTGCCCCGGTCATAGATCATCTTAATGAAATTCCTTATGGCAACGGCATCAGGGACACCCCCTGAGAACTCATTATAGATCTGCTCCGGGGTGACTATAAGTGAGGTAGTTCCGTCATCAGACAGGTGTATTCCGGCCAGTCGTTCAGCATATTCAAGGAAGAGCGGATGAGTAATGATTATCATCACAGCCGGCATCATGGCATGCAGGTTCTGGGGCAGTACCTGTACTGCCCTGAGGGGCTGTTTCAGGTGAGTATCTGAAAAAGCCACAAACCTGCGGAGGCTGTCTGTGGCTACCGTAAAGAGTGTGCTTCCGCCGGCGGCAGCAGTCTGCATTGACAGCGGGGCAAAAGGATCTGTCACATCCCACACCCTGAGGTTCTGAGACCCCTCCACGGCAAAACGGGTTATGGCTGCTGGCTGCACTGATCTGCTGTCATTGATCAAAAGCTGTCTGTCACGGTATACCAGCCCTGCCCTGGCCTGGAAGTCTACATAGTCGATATATCCGGTAGCAGCCATATTGCCGCCTGATGAGAAGGTGATACTGAATGAAGGAGATGAAGAAGCCGGAAGCACTGAATCGGTCAGGGTGACTGACTCTGCAAATATCCCGTTGATATCTGTCATGTTCACCGGGGGTACGGTTACTGTTTTCAGGTCATACGGACCCTGTCTCAGGGTGAAGGAGGCAGAGTTGTCAGACCTTCCAAGCAACCGTGCGCTGTACCTGATCCGTTCAGTGACTGACAGGTCGGTAAAACCGGGCCCCACCCCGACCTGTACTCCCGGAGCCACCTGCTGGTACCACTCCCGGCCCGATCTGATCAGGTTGACCTCCTCATGCTCATGGCGCATAAACACATCGGTGGTTGTTGAAACGGCTGTATGAGGCTCTGAAGGTGATGTCTCGGCAGCAATAAGTGCAGGGCCTGATGGCCGTGAAGTAATAAAATACCATGCCGTATCAGAGTAGTGGTGTCTCATGAACCGGTATTCATGTGAGACCGGGTCATATTTCCACCGGTGCGTTCCTTCGGCATAGAAGAGAAGATGATCACCATCATTGAAAATGCCGTCGCTTCCCTTATCCATCATCACCTTTATCTGCCTGAGGTCATCCGGAGCGGTGCCGTCATTGATAAAGGAGAGCTGGCCCTGGTTATTTCCATAAAGCACTGCTTCAGCCGGATTCGTAATACCCATCTCCCTGATGGTGGAATAGCTGAGGCTGTATACTCCCGCTTCCGTCACAGCGATCTTTGTCCAGATGCCGCTTCCAAGCACTGATGAGCCTGCATATTCCTGTGCTATTGCGGGCAGCAGGATCAGTAGCAGAATGGGACCGGTGACCAGACTTTTCAAACTCATAATCGCAAAGATAGTCAAGTAGCTTATCTTTGCCCTGTCTTGAGGCTGTCTCAGACAAAATATTGACCTCATGACTGCGTTGATAACCTTGTAGTGTTAACATGAAGTTCAGAATCAGGACTCTTGCATCGGGGCTGTTCCTTTTTATGGCGACCCTCAGTGGCCAGGATACATGGCACGGGTCACTGTCAGGCATGCACATGATGCATAATCCCGGGTTTGCAGGTGTGGGAGGGGTTCAGGCAGTAAATATCTCGGCATTTTCCTTTCTTCCAGGAAACAGTTTCGGGCTCAGGTCAGTACATGCATCCTATGACGGTTATTTTTCAGCCATTCATGGCGGCGCAGGTGTGTGGATCACCGATGACATGCTTGGTGATATACTGAATGACCTGAAAGGAGGAGTTTCCTACTCCTATCATTTCCGTGCCGGAAGAAGAACGTATATTACCGCCGGTCTCACTGCCTCGGCCATCAGCAGGGGCATCAGGAGCGGATCGGTAATCCTTCCCGATGACATCGACCCGTTCAGGGGCATCACCGGCGGGGGAGAAGGCTATGCCGGTCCTGCAAACGTCACCCGTTTTGACATAGGGACAGGCTTTACCATCGCATCAGGGCCCTGGTACGCCGGACTGTCAGTGATGCACCTTACGCGACCGGCACTTGGCGATTTTGACCGTGAGGACAGCAGAATTCACAGGCTTCTCACACTCACGGGAGGCATTGAACTGAACCCGGGGGGAGGTGACTTTTTTATCAGACCCTCAGCAGCTTTCCTTGCCCAGGGGGATGAATACAGGATTTATTTAGGAGGCGAAAGCACCTGGAAAGGCCTCGCAGCCGGAGTGGCAATGTGGCACCTGACAGATGGATTCACAGCTGCGGAGTGCTCTGTTGGCTGGGATGATGCCGCCTTAAAGATCATATTGTCATATAGTTATATCCTTGCAGGCGGTGATGTGTCTTTCGGGGGTACGGCAATCATCAAGGCAGGGGTATCATTTGCTTTCGGAAATGTTGAAAAAAGTAGAGCCCTGCACATAATAAAGTTGCCCCTTTTGTAGTTATTTTGGTGCAGAGTTTTGTAAATGAACAGATTTTTTAATAAAAAAGTAATCAAGTAAACCTTATATGGCTATGTATAAACTCAGAGCTTTACCGGTTTTTGTAGTTGTTGCTCTCTTCCTCTTTTCCTGCAAGGGAGGGAAGCAGGATAATGTATCTCCTACTACGGGCTGGAGTTACAGGGATCCGAAATCCAGTGATGTAAATGACCTTGGCTATCCCATCGGGGAGGCTTCGGAACAGCTCACCGGTCCCAATCTTGTATTGATTGAAGGAGGTACCTTTACCATGGGAAGGGTTGAGCAGGATGTTATGTTTGACTGGAACAACTCTCCGCGCAGGGTCACCGTTTCATCGTTCTATATGGATGAGACTGAGATCACCAACCTCGATTACCGTGAATACCTGTACTGGCTCAGGAGGGTATACAGCGACTATCCGGAGGTTCACCGCCGTGCTCTTCCTGACACTCTTGTCTGGAGAAGCCCGCTGGCCTTCAACGAACCATATGTGCAGTATTACTTCCGCCATCCCTCATATAATAATTATCCGGTTGTGGGAGTGAGCTGGCTGCAGGCCAACGACTATTGTGTATGGCGTACAGACAGGGTCAACGAGCAGATCCTTCTGGAGAAGAAGTGGCAGGATGCGAATGTGGAGCAGTCAGGTGCCAACAACTTCAATACCGAAGCTTACCTGGCAGGGCAGTATGAGGGTGTTCCCGGCCAGAGGGTTGATGAGCTTCACCCGCGCGTGCGCCAGGAGGATGGTATCCTGCTCCCGCGTTACCGTCTCCCGACGGAAGCTGAATGGGAGTTTGCCGCCTACGGACTCAGGGGAAACACCTTTGAGGAAAGGATCTATGAAAGAGCCCTTTATCCGTGGGATGGTCATAACGTCCGCAACTCGGCAAAGAAGTACAGGGGTGAATTCATGGCCAACTTCGTCCGCGGCCGCGGTGACATGATGGGTGTGGCAGGCAACCTGAACGATGCCGGAAGCATAACTGTTGACGTGAGGTCATACTGGCCGAACGACTATGGTCTGTATTGCATGGCAGGCAACGTCAATGAGTGGGTGCAGGATGTATACCGTCCGCTCTCATCGGAAGATGTTGATATGTTCAACCCGTTCAGGGGTAATGTCTTCACTGACCTCAGACGTGATGCCAACGGTATGGTAGTGGAAAAGGACAGGCTGGGCCGGCTTCAGATTGATACTGTCAAACCGGAAGATGTTGCCGACAGGTACAACTATCAGAAAGCTGATTACAGGAACTACCTTGACGGTGA
The DNA here is from genome assembly GCA_012513795.1 of Bacteroidales bacterium. Taxonomy (GTDB): domain Bacteria; phylum Bacteroidota; class Bacteroidia; order Bacteroidales; family VadinHA17; genus SR-FBR-E99. The sequence continues at coordinate 28,328 of JAAZBN010000115.1, forward strand.
CGTCATCTCAAGTATCTCCTCAAGCCTTGAATGGTCAGGCAATGCCGACCTGCCGCAGACAGAGAGAATGTATTCACAGAATGAGATTGATAATGACTACGTGACCCTGATTAATGACAGGGCCAGGGTCATCAAAGGCGGATCATGGAAAGACAGGGCTTATTGGCTCAATCCCTCAACCCGCAGGTATCTTGACCAGGAAGCATCACGTGATGACCTTGGGTTCAGGTGTGCAATGATAAGGGTGGGAAGCCCGGCAGGACTATAATAATATTAATATGTGATGAATAAAGCCTCATTATGAAAAGTAATGGGGCTTCTTTTTAGATTGTCATGGAGATTGAGAGGTTATATGCACTGTACCGCAATTCGGCCGGGATCACTACAGATTCAAGAACTATACGCAAGGGAGAGATCTTCTTTGCACTAAAAGGCCCTGCCCATGACGGCAACAGGCATGCCGTGGCAGCCCTTGAGTCCGGAGCGCTGGCAGCAGTGGTTGATGATAAGTCACTGAGTGGTGAAAGGATAATAGTTGTAGACGATGTTCTTTCCACCATGTCTGCACTGGCGGTATGCCACCGTCGCAGGCTGACAATGCCGGTCATAGGCATCACCGGCTCCAATGGCAAGACAACGACCAAGGAGCTTCTGACAGCGGTTTTATCACGCAAAGGACGGGTGCATAGTACGCCCGGCAATCTCAATAATCATATAGGTGTGCCGCTGACCCTCCTCAGCGCTCCTGATGATGTGGCTTTCCTGATTGTGGAGATGGGCGCCAACCATCCGGGAGAGATAGCTGCCCTCTGCAGGACAGCCAGACCCACCCATGGCATCATTACCAATATAGGAACAGCTCATATTGAGGGCTTCGGATCATTTGAAAATGTTATAAAGGCAAAGAGAGAACTCTATCAGTGGCTCGGGGAGAACGGGGGAACAGTCATCTTCAACGATGATAATCCGATTCTTAAGGAGATAACCGGTGGCATCAGCAGCCTGGTTGCCTACTCCTCTCCTGGCAGCCATACCCTCAGGGCAGAGCCTGAAGAGAATGATGGTATGCTGCTCAGGGTCAGTGCTGAGATAGATGGTGTACCGTACAAGTTTCCTACACGACTCTTTGGCGCCTATAATACAGATAATGTAAGGTCAGCCATGGCTGTGGGACTATTCTTCGGAGTTCCGGCAGATGATATTATTGAAGCGATCTCGTCATACATGCCTGCGAACAACCGTTCACAGATCACTGAGACTGACAGGAACACAGTCATTTGTGATGCCTATAATGCCAATCCTTCAAGCATGGAAAAGGCAATTGGCTCGTTTGCAGCGCTGAAGGCAGCTAAAAAGATGGTCATCCTTGGTGATATGCTTGAGCTGGGGACAGAGACTGCTCCGGGTCACAGCGCTGTCATAAGGCAGCTTAGGCAGATAGATGATCTGAAAGCAGTGCTGATAGGACCGCATTTCAGGGAGGCTGCTGCCGGGTTCCCGGCGAAGCTGTTCGGGTCATCTGAAGCAGCTGCTGAGTGGCTGAGGTCAGAGAAGCCTGAAGGTTACACGATTCTGGTGAAAGGCTCGCGGGGGATGATGCTTGAGAAGGTATACCCGTTACTCTGATCTCCCCGTCAGTGTTATTGAAAGTATCTCGGGCCTGGTGCCGATGCGCATCCGCGGACCCCATATACCAAAACCTGAAGATACTATTACATGGGTTTTCCCGAACATCCTGTGTCCGTGACCAAGCTCGAAGATTCTGTCAGTGATCAGGTTGAGGGGCCATATCTGCCCGTTGTGCGTATGTCCTGAAAGCTGCAGGTCCACCGGGGAGCCTGACAGAGCCGACAGGTCATAGGGCTGATGGTCAAGCAGTATCACAGGCAAGGAGGGGTCAGCGGAGGCAAGCAGCTGTTCCAGCGGAGCACGGCTGCTCCCCGGCGTCCTCAGGGCTGTGCGGTCAGTACGGCCAATCAGCTGTACCCCGTTTTCCATCCTGACCACTTCGTCTGTAAGTACCCTTATTCCTTTGCTTTCAATATAAGGAAGTGATTTTCGAAGATTGCCGATGAACTCATGATTGCCGGTGATGGCATAACTGCCATATTTCATGTCTGGCAGTCTGAGATATGACAGCAGGTCGTCACGGGTGACCGGACCCATGCTTCCGTCAATAAGATCGCCCAGGAAGAGTACCATGTCAGGCTGCTCTCCGCTTATCATTCCGGAGAGGTGGATCATGCTTCGTTTCCGGATTATGCTGCCCAGATGAATGTCTGAGACAGCCACAATCTTCACCGGATTGTCACCGGAGGCAAATACTTTATCAGTACGGATTTCATATTTCCTTATCACCGGGCTGACAGCGTTGAAGAAGCCGATAATTATCAGCATTAAGGTTCCTGCGGTTACAAGAAAGAAGAGCCACAGTCTCAGTCTGGGAAGTAACTCTGCAGGTATGAGGTGAAACGGTTTCTGCAGCAGTAACAGTATATCTGCTGCCAGCCAGGCAATGAAGCCATAGAGCATGAATCCCAGCCAGAACCCGCCTATGACATTGATTATGTCTGTGAATACATTTGTGAATGAGTGTTCCAGAAACCGGCCTGCCACAAAGGCTGATGCCAGGACAATAAAAACAACACTGTACCATGTGGTGTCTATCCCGGCGCCGGCGAGAGCCCTGCGCCCTTTCACCCACAGGTAGAGATTTGTGAGGATGTAGACGGTAAGTACTACCGCAAGGAATACAGCCATCTGTTGTCTTTTGTTCAGTTCCACATCAAACCGGAGAATTCTTTTCTTCCGCGTATATAATACTCAAAAAGGAGGTATTTGTTCATCATGGTGTGCGGTGTATTAAAGAAGCCGGTATTGGGAGTCAGGGTCCGGAAGGTCCTTATTGCCGTCCGCTGCCGGTGGAAGTCGCGGTGTGCCCTGACCACTGCTGCAGCTGCATGTCTTCCCTGTTTTATTAGCAGGACCAGCCATGCGATGCCGTCAAGGAGTTGCCTGGCCAGCAGTGTTCTCCGCAGGTGCTTTCCTGGCAGGTTCTTGGCCAGCATGATCAGGCTGTTACGGAAGTTGTAATAGATTTTTGAAGGTGATCCGTAACCCAGGGTGCCGCCTCCTACATGGTACACAACTGAATGGGGGAAGTAATAAACTGAATATCCGGCATTCTGCATCCGCCAGCAGAGGTCTATCTCCTCCATATGGACAAAAAATGATTCGTCGAAGCCGTCACACTGGCTGAAGGCAGTGCTCCTGACCACCATGCATGAGCCCGATGCCCAGAATATTTCCCTGGTATCATCATACTGGCCGTGATCCTCTTCCAGGGTATCGAAAACCCGTCCCCGGCAGAATGGGTATCCCAGCCGGTCAATATATCCTCCGGCAGCCCCTGCATACTCAAATGACGAAGGGTTGGAGTAAGATCTTATCTTCGGCTGGCATGCCCCTACATCAGGGTGCATATCCATGAAGGTGATCAGCTTCTCCGCCCATCCGGGCTCAACCTGCACGTCAGAGTTGAGGAGGATATAATACTCGGCTTCTGTCAGCTCAAGTGCCCTGTTATATCCTCCGGCATACCCGTAATTACTGTCGAGCCTGATAATCCGTACCTCCGGGTGATTCGCAGTTAGCCACTCCACCGAGTCATCCTCCGATCCGTTGTCAGCCACAATGACTTCGGTGTCAGGAGAGAGCGTATTCCTGACCACATCCGGCAGGAATTGCTCAAGGAATGCCTTCCCGTTCCAGTTCAGAATTACTACAGCTGTTCTAGTCATCTTTCAGTGGTCTTTTGTGTTTCCAGCGGCGGTGTGACCAGAGCCAGTATTCGGGTTGTTCCCTGATCGTCGCTTCGAGCATGGCAGCATAACGGGCAGTGATGGCGTTGGATTCCTCCTCAGTCGGGTGTTCAGAGATAAGGCTGTATTTGAGTTCATAATACCCTCTCTTCACCTTGACGATCTTTATATAGATCACCGGTGAGTTATACTTTACTGCCATCTTTTCAGCGCCTCTGTAGAATGCGGTGTCCTGGTTAAGGAAGGTGGTCCAGTATGCATTGTCATCAGGAGGAGGGGTCTGGTCTGCGATGAAGCCTGACATGGTGAGGACTCCTTCTTTCCTGCATTTGACCAGGTCTCTCACAATATGGTTCATGGGAGTGACCCATACTCCGAACCGACTCCTGATTTTCAGCAGGAAACTGTCAAAATCCTTATTCTTCAGTGGTTTGTAGATTGTTATGATGCGATGCTGTGAGGAGAGCTGCAATGAGGAGTACCATTCCCAGTTGTTGTAATGGCTGCCCAGGGCCACCACGTCACGGCCTTCACCGTAGTACCTGTCAGTCAGGGAGGTGTCAGGGGCAAAGAACCTCTTACTGATCTGTTCAGGGGTCATGCGCATGGCCTTAAGTGTCTCCAGAATCATGTCTGTCAGGTGTCTGTAGAATTTCCTGGCGATCCTGTTGCGTTCCCCTTGGCTCTTTTCAGGAAAAGCGTTTTTGAGATTTATTTCCACCACGTTACGGCGGTATCGGATAACATGATAAAAGAGTGGCCATAGCAGGTCAGACAGCAGGTGCAGTGCCCCCATCGGGAGCAGGGTAATGGTGCGGCTGAATGCCACGAAGATATAGTATCCGGCCCGTTTCATTGTGCAACGCTGTCTGTCAGTTCGCCATTCATTGATGCATCATCACGCAGTGTTGTCAGCCTCACCTGCCTGACTGATCCTGAAAGTCCTTTCTCCCATGGTATATGCACTCTGATATAGTTGCCTGTCAGCCCTCCAACCATACCGTCAGCACCTCTCTTTTCCAGGAGCACTTCGTGGAGAGTACCGCTGGCATTGCGCATGAACTGCATGCGCCGGCTTTCCGAGAGTTTAATGAGTTGTCTGCTCCTCTTCTCCTTCTCCTGTTTGCTCACTCTCCCGGGCAGTTCTGCTGCCGGCGTGCCGGGACGGGGAGAAAAGGCGAAGACGTGGAGGTAAGAGAGAGGCAGGCTCCAGAGGAAGCTGAGGGTGTCAGCATGATCCTCCTCTGTCTCTCCCGGGAAACCGACTATCACGTCGGCTCCTATCCCGGCATGTGGTATCTTTTCCCTGATGCTGAGCACCCTGTCACGAAAGACCTCCCTCCGGTACCGGCGTCTCATCAGTCCCAGTATCCTGTCGCTGCCACTCTGCAGCGGCATGTGTATATGAGGAAGCAGAACCTTCTCGGAAGCCACCAGGTCAATGATGGGATCAGTAACAAGATTGGGTTCGATGGATGACAGGCGGAGTCTCTGCAAGCCCTCAACCTTCACAAGCTGCATCAGCAGTTGTTCCAGCGTCTCGCCGGTGCTCTTCCCGAAGTCGCCTACGTTGACTCCCGTGAGAATGATCTCTTTGACGCCGGAATCAACTATCTGTCTTGCCTCTGAAATCACCGTGGCAATGGGCGGATTTCTGCTGTCACCCCTGGCCAGGGGAACGGTGCAGTAGGAGCAGTGATAGTCGCAACCGTCCTGCACCTTCAGGAATGACCGCGTGCGGTCACCGGCTGACCATGATGAGATGAAGTCCCCGGTATCAATCCTTTCACAGGAGTGGATATCAGGAGCTGCATGTTTCCCGATATTGTCAATATAGGATGCGACATCGAACTTTTCGTATGTCCCAAGGACAAGATCCACCCCTTCAATGGCGGCTGCCTCCTCCTTTCTCAGCTGGGCATAACAGCCCACTACAGCTATGAAGGCGTCAGGATTGCGGTGGATGAACTTCCTTACCGCCTGCCGGCATTTGCGGTCAGCAGCATCAGTGACGGTGCATGTGTTGATAACATATATGTCAGCATGACTGTCGGCCGACACTCTCTCGAACCTCTCTTGGGGAAAGGTACGGGCAATGGTGGAAGTTTCGGCAAAATTAAGCTTGCATCCCAGTGTGTGAAACGCTACTTTTCTCTTCAAGACAACTCGGTTACTGTTCCGGCTGTAAAAATAGTCAAAAAAGCCGGTCTAAAGCAGTCTGCTTGCCAGTTCAGCCAGGAAGCTTCTTTCCCCCTTAACCAGGTGCACATGTGCGAACAGATCAAGTCCTTTCATCTTGTCTGACAGGTAACTCAATCCGTTGGATCCGGAATCGAGGTAGGGTGAGTCTATCTGCTCTATGTCACCGGTAAAGACCATCTTTGTTCCTTCACCGGCCCTGGTAATGATGGTCTTCACCTCGTGGGGCGTCAGGTTCTGTGCTTCATCCACGATGAAAAAGATGTTTGAGAGGCTTCGTCCCCTGATGTATGCCAAAGGTGTTATGACCAGCTTTTCATCTTTTATCATATCGTTAATGCGGATGAACTCGGGGCTCTGAGCGCTGAAGCGGTGCTTGATGACCGTCAGGTTATCAAAGAGCGGCTGCATGTAAGGATCCATTTTTTCCTTCACGTCGCCCGGCAGGAAGCCCAGGTCACGGTTGGCAAGAGGAACGATAGGTCTTGCCAGGAATATCTGCTTGTAGCGCTTATGCTGGTGCAGCGCTGCCGCCAGTGCCAGGAGGGTCTTACCCGTACCTGCCTTGCCGGTGAGTGAGATAAGCTGTATATCCGGATTGCACAGCGCATCAAGCGCGAAGGTTTGCTCTGCGTTGCGCGGGTCAATGCCGTAAGTGGTCTGCTTGAGCACCCTGACAAGCATCCTGGTGGCGGGATTGTAGTGCGCGAGAGCACTGGAGTTGCTGTTCCGGAGGATGTAGAAATGATGCCCCGGCTGAATATCCTTCAGCTTCAGCTCCGAGGCAGGAACTCCGTCAACCTGTTCATAGAGCTTGTTGATAATGTCATGATCAATGTTCTCAATGATCTTGATGCCCTTGTACAGGTCATCAAGGTTGGCCACCTTGTCGTTCTGGTAGTCTTCAGCCATGACTCCCAGCGACTTGGCTTTCATCCTGAGGTTAATGTCCTTGGTGATAAGTACAACAGTATTCTCCTTGTTCTCCTGTGTGAGGTAGTCGGCTATAGCCAGTATACGGTGATCCGGAGTTCTCTCAGGGAAAGATTCCGAGACCCGTTCAGAAAACTGCTTGCCTGTCTCAATATGCAAAGTACCACGCTTGTCGCCAAGGGGTATGGGGCCTGTGAGCAGCATGTCACCGGCAATCTTGTCCAGCTCGCGTGTAAACTCCCGCGCGTGGAAATTAATCATGTCATTGCCCCGCTTGAACTTGTCAAGCTCTTCAAGCACTACGATGGGAATAACCACATCGTTCTCCTCAAAATTGTAGATGCATGTGTAATCATGCAGTAACACATTGGTGTCGAGAATAAAAATCTTCTTTTCCTTTTTCTTTTTCGCCATAACAGATTTGTTTAAAAGGACAGCATCTCCGGCGCTGATGCCACCGGTGACAAAGATAACCCTGCACATGTTGGGCAAGAAGCCCTTTTTGTAAATTTGCAAACAACCATACAAAGGTTATCAACATGACATATTCCGAAACCATCAATTATCTCTTCAGTCTGCTGCCGGCATATCACCGCGTTGGTAAACCGGCATACAAAGGCAACCTTGACAATACCCTCCGGCTTGACAGCTTCTTTGGCCACCCTCACCTGAAGTTCCGGACAGTGCATGTGGCGGGCACCAATGGCAAGGGGTCTGTGTCACACATGACTGCCTCGGTGCTTCAGGAGGCAGGATACAGGACCGGTCTCTACACTTCGCCGCATCTGAAGGACTTCAGGGAGAGGATAAGGATTGACGGAGGGATGATTGAAGAGGAGGAGGTAATACGGTTCGTTGAGGAGCATGACGGGCTCATACGCGATGTCAGGCCTTCCTTCTTCGAGCTTACAGTTGCCATGGCCTTTGACTATTTTGCCAGGAAGAAGGTTGATGTGGCCGTAATAGAGGTTGGTATGGGTGGAAGGCTCGATTCGACAAACATAATTACACCGGAGTTGTCTGTTATAACCAATATAGGGCATGATCACATGGAGTTCCTTGGCAGCACCCTGGCAGCCGTGGCAGGGGAGAAGGCAGGAATCATCAAGAAAGGTGTGCCGGTGATCATCGGAGAGACTCAGAAGGAGACAGAAGGGGTGTTCAGGCAGGAGGCAGGGGAGAAGGATGCTCCCGTTGTTTTTGCTGACAGCCGGTTCAGGTGCAGACTGGGCAGGGTATTGCCAGACAGTATGATGAGGAGATATACACTTACAGGGCTGGCAGACGGCATCTCCATGAAGGGAGAAACGCCGCTGGGCGGATCGGTGCAAAAGAAGAATATTCAGACCGTGGCTGCGGTGGTGGAGGCCCTCTCAGCGGGTTTCGGGCTGACACGTGAACATTTTTTAAAGGGTGTTGCCGCGGTGGTGACCAATACTGGCCTGATGGGCCGCTGGCAGGTGCTGTCGCGTTCACCTCTGACAGTATGTGATACGGGTCACAACCGGGAGGGGCTGGAGTACGTTGTGCGTCAGCTGAAGACGGCAGACAAGGATAAGCTTCACATAGTGCTGGGTTTTGTGAACGACAAGGATCTGGGATCGGTGCTGCCTCTCTTTCCCCGTGATGCTCTCTATTACTTTACGAGAGCCTCGGTTCCCAGGGCGCTGGATGAGCAGTTGCTTAAGGCTGAGGCCGCGAGATACGGTCTGGCCGGTGAAGCCTTCCACTCCGTGCAAGCGGCTGTTCATGCTGCCCGTGCCGCGGCCGGGCCACACGATATGATCTTTATCGGCGGGTCCACCTTTGTGGTGGCGGAGGCATTGTGAGGCAGTCTGCAGTCAGCAGTCTACAGTCAGCAGTCGTTTCGCTCCGACATGACGGCCGACTCTGGCGGCCAGACCTTCCGACCTTCCGACCTTCGAACTTTCAGACTGCCTCAATGGTTGAAGGTGGTTTGGTTGCTATATTGTAGGTGACAGAGACCACTCCCGGTACGTTGTCAAGGATCTCCGCCGCCATTTTTTCCAGCAGCTCAAAGGGCAGTCGTGTGGGTGTGGCGGTACGGGCGTCAACGCTGTCCCAGCAGCGCACCTCTATCTGTCTCCCGAAATCGCGCTTGCCGTCGCGCATGCCCGTCACACGGTCGTCATGGAGGATAGCCATATACTGAAAGGCGCCCCTCCCGGCAAGCAGTTTTTCCACAATCACTGTGGCCTTTCGTACAGTGTCCAGCTTTTCCTGTGTTACCTCACCGATGATACGTGCTGCCAGGGCAGGGCCGGGGAAGGGAATACGATTAAACATCTCCTCCGGAAGGCCGGCAGCGCGGCCGGTCATCCTGACGCCGTCCTTGCGCAGTTGAATCAACGGTTCGAGGATATGATATCCGAATGTTTCCTGGGGGTCAATACCCAGCTGGGCGAAGACATTGTGCTGGCGTTTGATGCCTGCCACGGTCTCATCGATATCGGTCAGTATGGTTCCCTGGAGCAGATACTTCGCTCCGCTTTCCCTTACTATGCGTCCGAATACTTTCTTGTAAAAGGTCTGGGTTACAGCTTCGCGTTTAAGCTCAGGATCGGTTATGCCACGGAGTGCATCGAGGAACTCCTGCTGTGCGTCAATGATCTCCACTTTCACTCCGAGCTTCGTAAATACTGCCGCAACAGCTTCGGCCTCGCCCTCACGCATCAGTCCGTTCTGGATGAAAACTGTCCTGAGCCTGTCGCCCAGCGCCAGATGACCTATCATGGTTACCACCGATGAGTCCACACCTCCCGAGAGGGCATTGATGGCTGTGCCGTCACCCACGGCAGCCCTTATTTCGTTTACCTTTTCAGAAATGAACTGTTCAGTGTTCAGTTCCTGCGCCTTTATTTCCCGGATCATCTTTAATGTTTTTGGTTATTGCAAATATAACAAAGGCAATTCGCCCTGCAGCAAAAGAACTCAACAAGTAATGAGCACCATTTCAACCGGAGCCGAAAAAATACTTGACAAGCCCTTTTCCGTGGTGTAAATTTGATTTATAATAAATAATAGCCTCAGGTACAATTATATAAGGAAGTTCCCGAAAATCCCCCGGTCAGAGTAGGGAGTGGTTGCCGAAAAACTCAAGAGTAGGCATTCTAAATCTATCTCACCATGAAAAAAAATACTTTGTTGTCTGTTGTCTTTGCACTTGTTGTCACTGGTCTCATGGCTCAGTCTGAGATTCCTCAGCAGCTCCAGAAGGGGAATCTTCTTCTGGCAGTTACATCGTCTATCTCAATGGATGGCTCATGGGGCTCCGAAGTGTTCGGTATCGGATTTTCGAACACCAAAACGAAGCAGGGTTCAGATCCTGCAGAAGACTATTACAGATGTACCGTGTGGAACCTGCTTCCAAGGGGAGGCTATTTTGTAATTGACAATCTGGCTGTCGGTCTTGAGTTTCTGGTAAGCGGTTACAGTGAAAAGCACGATGATGGATATGACACATGGAAGGAGTCAACCTTCGGGGCGGGCCCCTTTATCAGGTATTATTATCCTCTTGATCGCCTCTATCCCTTTGGGGAGGTCGAAATGCTGATAGGTACAAATAAAGAATCTTATAATGACAATGACTACAAATACAACATTTTCCTGGTTGGTGGCTACCTGGGTGTTGCTGTTCCGCTCGGTGAAAGGGTAACCTTTGACATTAAAACCGGATATGCCCATTTAACCTCTTCTCATAAAGGGTCGGAAATGGAAGACTACGACCATAAATATCTTACCGGAGGGATAGTCATTGCCATGGGTTTCTCAATATATCTTCCGATGCCCTAAAGGCAACAGGGAAGAGACGAAACAGCTTTTGCATACAGTTTGGCAGAGTTGGGTAGGTAAACCCGCCTTAACGCCATAGTCTTCAGGTCTCAGTTTTACAATTCATTAATTTTTAACATCTGGATATCATCCGGATACCTGCCATCTTTTTCGGTATGAAGATTTTAGTTTTCCCCTGACAGTCGGCCAGAGTTCAAATACTTTTTTCTACCTTAATCCCAAATTTAGGACGACATGAAACGTACAGTAATACTGACACTTTTACTTGTGTCTGCGGTGATGGCATACGCCCAGCAGGGAACAAAGCTGACAATCCTGCATACAAATGATTTCCACTCTCATCTTCAGGGATTTGCACCTGAATCAGCCTATACTCCCGGCGTGGCAGACAATGATCCCACCCTTGGAGGGCTGGCACGCATTGCGGGTATTATTGCATCTGTACGGGAGGAGAATCCCGGTTCCACCCTGGTGGTTGACGGTGGCGATGCCCTTATGGGTACCCTCTTCCAGGCTCTTGAACCCGGAACGGGATTTCAGCTGCCGATGATGAAGAAGGCGGGGTATGATGTGATTGCGGTAGGCAATCATGATTTCGACTTCGGGCCGGAGGCCTATGCCGGCATCATCCGCAAGGGAAAAGAGAGAGGTGAACTCCCTGTCATGCTGCTTGGAAACGGCATCACTGATCCGGATGATCCTGCTGATGACGCCTTTGAGGAAGTGATGCGTGATGGCCTTGTCAGACCATGGGTAATCAATGAGGTTAATGGGATCAGGGTCGGACTATTCTCACTCCTGGGCGAGGATGCAGACGAATCAGCGCCATACGCGGTTCCAATCATATTTGAGAAGAATGTAAAGGCTGCAAAACGACTGGTGAAGGAACTGAAAAACCAGGACTGTGATGTCATCATCTGCCTGTCACACAGCGGTGTCTCCAGGGACAAAAAAGGGAACTGGGCAGGCGAGGACGCTCTGCTGGCGCGTAAGGTTAAGGGGATTGACGTGATCATATCAGGCCATACGCATATCTATCTCGAAGAACCACTGATTGTCAATGGGGTGCCTATCGTCAGCGTTGGCACGGCAGGAACCCATGTGGGAAAGATGGACCTGACCGTCACAGGAGCCGGGGCCAATCTTGAAGGTTACACCATTATCCCCGTCAATGATGCAGCAGATGCGGTGGCATCCGTACAGGAGGAGATTGAAAAGCAGAAGCTTGAAATTGACAAATCTGTGCTGGCGCCACTCCGGCTGAGCTATGACATGCCCGTGGCAGTGGCCCCCTTCCGCATGGAGACAGATGAACACGGAGACCTGGCAGCAAGTAACCTGGGGGCACTCATCGCCGATGCTATTCATTACTATGTCAATGATTTTGGTCCTGGCACTGATATAGCCATGGTGGCCGCCGGTGTAATCCGTGACCCGATACTCCCGGGAACACAGAGTGTTGCGGATATTTTCAGGGTGATGTCGCTGGGATCAGGAAACAGTATCGTGCCCGGCTATCCTCTTTCGCGCCTCTGGGTCACCGGGAGGGAGCTGAAAAATATAGCCGAGATACTGATAATGTCATCAGCCTCCACACCGGCACACTTCTGCTATTACTCACATCTGCGGATAGAGTATGACCCCAAAGGAGGGCTGCTTAACAAGATACGTAAAATGGAATTCACAGACAGGGATGGAAATGTGGCCGAAGTAAATACCTCAAAAGATGACAAAAGACTCTATTCAATAGTGGCTAACTCATACATGCTTGATTTCGTGGGTATAATCAAGAAGATGTCGCTTGGCCTTATCAATGTCGTTCCCAAGGATGGTGAAGGCATTCCCGTTACTGACATGGATCTGACCGTTATTGATTTTGATCCGGAAGCACCCGGTATACAGCAGGGTCAGGAGTGGCTGTCACTGGTGAGATACCTTCAGCAGCTGCCTCCCGGAAAAGATCATGAACTGCCGGTCATCCCGGAGGATTACAGGGTTCCGGAACGTTCACTGGTTGTTACCGACCGCAAATGATCATCAAAGCCAGACATATACCGTTTTTTGTCCGTTTCTTCAGTTTCTATTCGCGAAACGGACTGAAGAGGCATTTCAACGATGTGATCTTTGAATGCAACGTCTCTGCCGCCGGCAGACCGCTGTTGCTGATAGGCAATCATTTCAGCTGGTGGGACGGGTTTATTGCCTACCGGCTGAATGACCTCTTCCTTCACAAAAAGTTTCATATCATGATGCTTGAGGAGCAGTTGGAAAGCAGGCTTTTTCTTAACAAGGCCGGGGCGTTCTCCATCAAACGGGGCTCACGATCGGTGGTGGAGACTCTCAGCTATACTTCAGGCCTGCTTCACGATGCAGACAATATGGTGGTGGTATACCCTCAGGGAGTCATAACCTCGATACACCGGAGGCCTGTACAGTTCGAGAGGGGAACTGAGCGTATAATTGCCGGGGCCTCAGACAAACTGATGATCCTGTTTTATGTTGCACTGCCCGACTGGTATTCGGAAAAGAAACCGGGACTATATGTGAGGGTGATTGAGTATACGGCCAGGGAAAGAAGTATCACTGACCTGGAAGAAGCTTACAATATGTTCCTTGACGAGTGCATTTCTAACCAGATACCTTCATGATACTGACAATAGCCGGGTGCCTCGTTCTCTTCCTGACACTGCTCCGCTTTATGGTGGCTCTGGTGAACATGCTCTCAAGGCCATACCTGCCATTTGCCGCCACGGATGAGGAGCATCTTCCTTCTCTCTCCGTACTCATACCTGTAAGGAATGAGGAGAGGAATATTGGAAGACTGCTGGGTTCACTGGCAGTTCTGCCTTACAGGAATGCCGAGATACTGGTTTATGATGACGGATCAACAGACAACAGCTCACAGGTCATTGCCGGTTATGCACGGATAGATAAACGGGTAAAGTGTCTCTGCGGCGATAGACTGCCAGAAGGATGGACAGGGAAAAACCATGCATGCCACCGACTGGCACAGGAGGCAAAAAATGATTATCTCCTTTTCCTCGACGCTGATGTGACAGTGGGTGAAGACCTGCTCAGGCGGGCTGTCCACTATGCCGCAAGGCACAGGCTGGCACTGCTGTCAATGTTCCCCAGACAGAAGATGAGAACAAGGGGAGAAAAGATAGTGGTGCCCTTCATGTTCAGAATATTGCTTTCTTTGCTGCCTCTCTTTCTGATACGCCGCTGCAGATGGAGCTCATTCTCAGCCGCCAACGGCCAGATGATGATGTTTCACGGTGGAACATACAGGCGGTACCGGTTTCATGAGAGGGTGCGTGAAAGGATGGCAGAAGACATAGAGATCATGAGACTGATAAAGAGGTCTGGACTGAAGGGAGATACCCTTGTGGGGCGTAAGGAGATTGAATGCCGGATGTACCATGGATATACCGAGGGTGTCAATGGCTTCTCAAGAAACATCTTTTCAATGTTCGGCAACAGCCTCGCCTTCCTGCTGCTCTTTGCTGTGACAGGTCTTGCCGGATTTATTCTCCTTTTCTTCCTGCCATGGCAGTACGCAGCCTCCTATCTCCTGATGGTTGTTGGCCTGAATGCCATGATTGCCAGGACAAGCAGGCAGAAGATCAGTGAGAATCTTCTCTGGCTGTTGCCGGGTATTGCTGCTTTGTACCATATTGCATTCCTGTCACTTAAAAGGCGTGCCCGTAAAAATTTTGAATGGAAAGGACGAACAATAAAATGAGAAGAATAACTACAGTACTACTGCTGATGACCCTCACCCTGTCAACAGGCTCTGTCATGGCCCAGGCTGACCGCAGCGGTTGTACCATATACAGGGGATATATAACAGGCAACATGGAGATGTGGAAAAAGGGGATGCAGGAGTTGCAGGAGCAGTTGCGGAATGACCCGAAGGCATCCACACTATATACGCTGGCGGAAGCAAGATACGGTTATATCGGGTACCTGCTGGGAAGAAATGAGAAAGATGTTGCCAGGCCCCAGATAGAGACATTTGAGAGTGAGATTGAACAGCTTGGGAGGTTCCCTGAATACAGGGCTGAAACGGAAGCCTTCAGGGTAGCTCTCCTCGGTTTCAGAATGGGGCTCAATCCTGCACGTGCGGTGACCCTGGGTCCCAAGGCGCTGAAGCAGCTAGAGACAGCAATGGATGTGGGAAAAAACTCCGCTGTAGTGTGGATTGAAAAAGCAAACTCCGAGGCGCACATGCCTGCCTTTGCCGGAGGATCGAAAGAGAAAGCCGCCGCCTCCTTCCGGGAGGCGCTCAGGCTCTTCGAGGCTGATGGCAGTGTTTCTCCCTGCAACTGGAGATATCTTAACACAATGGTGCTTCTCGGCCAGTTGCTGGAGAAGACGGGTGACAACAGCGGGGCCCGTGATGCATACCGCATGGCCCTGAAGCGGGCCCCTGACTTCCAGTGGGTACGCGATGAACTGTTACCGGAGATAGAGAAAAAACTAAAATAAAAATATGACAGCAAGGAAAGCGCTTGTAGTAGGCGCCGGGCTTGGCGGGCTGGCAACGGCCCTTAGGCTCAGGCGTCGGGGCTATGAGGTGGAGATGGTGGAGATGTACAAACAGGCCGGGGGTCGGTTGAACCAGCTGGTGGCAGACGGATTTACCTTTGACATGGCACCCACATTCTTCAGCATGAGCTATCACTTTGATGAGTTTGTCAGAGATGCTGGTATAGAGATGCCCTTCCGGTTTGTGAAGATTGACCCGCTCTACCGAGTTAATTTCAGGGGCAGTGACAGATGGTATACCATCTACCGTGATCTAGACAAGCTCTCCCATCAGTTTGAGGATATAGAGCCCGGATTCAGGGAGAGGATGGAACGGTTCCTGGCATCAGCCGGAGCATTGTTTGATGATATAGAGAAAGGCGTTCTTTCAAAAAACTTCAGGTCGTTGCCCGATTTTCTCTTCCAGATGACCAGGCTGCCCCTGAAGCATGTGCCCAAGATCCTGCGTTCAGTGTGGAGCGAGATGAGCCGTTATTTCACCTCCTATGAGGTAAGGGTAATATTTTCACTGGTCTCCTTCTTCCTGGGAGCCACTCCCTTTGACACCCCCGCTGTATATTCCATTCTCAGCTACACCGAGATGGTCCATGACGGCTACCACAATGTGGAAGGAGGGATGTACAGGATAGTGGAGGGGCTGCTTCGCGAAGCTGACAGAGCAGGGATAAAGATACATTACAATGTCACCATCTCCGGCTTTGACGGATCGGGTAAGAGGAACACGGCATTTATTGATACCCTGGGAAGACGCTGGGATGCGGACATCTTCGTGGTCAACGCCGACGCCGCCATGTTTCGCGGACGGGTGTTCCGCAGGACGGCGTTCAGTGATGAAAAGCTTGACCGAATGCAATGGACCCTCGCACCCTTCACCATGTACCTGGGCGTGAAGGGGAAGATGGAAAATATACATCACCATAACTATTTCCTGGGAGAAGGGGATTATGAGCCTTACTCGAAAGGCATCTTCCGCAACAGGGTATCACTTGACAAACCCTATTACTATGTAAATGCAAATGCCATCTTCAATCCTCAGAGCGCACCGCCGGGATGCGAAAATATCTTTATCCTGGTGCCTGTGCCCGACCTCCGGTTCAAGCCCGACTGGAGTGACAGGGAGCGCATTGCGGATGCGGTTATCAGTGACCTCTCGGCCCGGACAGGCCATAACGTGGAAGCCAACCTGATGACCCGTGTGGTGCTTGACCCGGCAGACTGGCAGAATATGTTCGGTCTCTACAGAGGCAGCGGCCTGGGGCTGGGGCACAAGATGACCCAGGTAGGTGGCTTCAGGCCGTCAAACAGGGATGAGGTATTTTCAAATGTATGGTATACAGGCGCTTCCACGGTCCCCGGTACGGGATTACCTATGGTGATAATCAGCTCCAAACTAACCGTCCAGAGAATAGATAATGAAATTGACACTCTATGACTCCATTGCCCTTAAATGCAGCCGGGAGGTAACAACCGGCTACAGCACCTCATTCTCACTGGGCATACGGACACTGGCGAAAAAACACCGCCCTGCAATCTATGCTATCTACGGATTCGTCAGACTGGCCGATGAAATAGTTGATACCTTCTTCGGACACAGACAGAGAGAGATGCTTGACAGATTCCGCAATGACACGGCGGAAGCGATAGCTGAAGGAGTAAGTTCCAACCCGGTACTGCACTCTTTTCAATGGGCTGTTAATACATATAATATTGACAGTGAATTCATTGAAGCCTTTCTTTATAGTATGGAGATGGATCTTGAGCAAAAGAACCATGATCATCACAGCTATGAAAAATATATATATGGCTCTGCCGAGGCTGTGGGTCTGATGTGCCTGAGGGTCTTTTGTCACGATGACCCTCAGCGTTTTGACCGGTTGAGGGAGCCTGCCCGCATGCTGGGGTCAGCGTTCCAGAAGGTCAATTTTCTGAGGGATATCAGGAGTGATTATATTGATCGCGGCCGGGTATATTTCCCGGGAGTCGATTTCAATAATTTCTCCTCTCACGACAAAAAACAGATCGAGCAGGATATCGAAACGGATTTCATGACCGCCCTGGAGGGAATAAGGGCTCTTGACGGAGGCAGTCGCCGTGGCGTTTACCTTGCCTACTCATATTATCAGGCCCTTTTCAATAAAATCAGGAAAACACCCCCGGAGGCGGTGGCCGGTCAGCGGTTCCGTATCTCCAACACCAAAAAGATTGTACTGCTTGTTAAGGTTATTGTATTGGACTTAACGGGACTTATATGATGAACGGAGAGGATATGAATAAGAAACGAGCTGTGGTGATAGGTGCTGGTATTGGAGGACTTGCGACGGCTGTCAGGCTTGCCCTGAAGGGATATGAGACACATCTTTATGAGAAGAACGGCTCAGCGGGAGGGAAAATTGGGGAGCTGCGGCTTGAGGGCTGCCGCTTTGATACCGGTCCCTCGCTCTTTACCCTCCCTGACCTTGTTGATGAACTGTTTACACTGGCAGGTGAGAACCCGCGTGATCACTTCAGGTATATTCCCCTGGAGTCTTCATGCAGGTATTTCTGGGACGACGGCATGATGCTCAACGCCTGGACTGACAGACATAGGTTTGCAGAAGAAGCAGAGAAGGTCACAGGTGAACCACATGAAAACATACTCGGCTTCCTGGATGAGTGCGCTGAATTGTATGACCTCACAGCCGGGATATTCATCTTCTCTCCATTCTATCAGTTTGAAAATTTCCGCAAGCCGGAGTCGCTCCACGTTGCCCGCAACTTCAGGAAGCTGCATGCTTTTTCTACAATGCACGGTGTGATCAGCAGGCGTTTCCGAAGTCCGAAGCTGATACAGCTCTTTGACCGTTATGCCACCTACAACGGATCCAGTCCCTACCGTGCGCCGGGAACTCTGAATGTGATTGCACATCTCGAGCACAATATGGGAGCCTTCTTCCCCGAAAAGGGAATGAGAGAGATTGTTGATGCCCTTGAGGGGCTGGCAAACAGATGCGGCGTGACAATTCACACCGGTGAGGAGGTTGTTTCGGTGGTGAAGGAGGGAAAGAGCATCAGGGGAGTGGAGACCTCATCAGGGATTACATCCTGCGGTGTGGTTGTGTCTGATGTTGATGTCATACCCTTCTACAGGAAGCTTCTGAAGGAAGAAGGTCCTGCAAGAAAGCAGGAGAGGCAGGAGCGCAGTACCTCGGCGCTTATCTTTTACTGGGCCATGAACAGGAGGTTTGAGGAACTCGATCTGCACAATATCTTTTTCTCGTCGGATTACCCCGGCGAGTTTCGCGCACTGCGAAAGGGAGAGGTAACCGATGATCCGACTGTCTATCTGTTTGCATCCTCAAGGGTGGTGCCGCGGGATGCGCCGGCGGGTAAAGATAACTGGTTCGTCATGATCAATGTGCCTTATGACAGGGGGCAGGACTGGAAACGCATTGTCCGCGCAGCCTGCGCGAACATCATAAAGAAATTGGGAAGGAGACTCGGTTGCGATATTGAGGCGGCGATTGATGCTGAAGAGGTGCTGGATCCGAAACTGATCGAGAGGCTGACGGCATCGCACCGCGGCGCCCTCTACGGCAGCAGTTCCAACAGCCGGTTCGCTGCCTTCAGAAGACATCCCAATGTTAGAAACAGGTATGATAATCTCTGGTTTGTGGGAGGATCAGTTCATCCCGGCGGAGGTATACCATTATGCCTGGCTTCGGCAAGGATCGCATGTGACATGATTCCACCGGCAGAATGATGGTACAGACAGGTAAAATCCCGAAGCCGACAGAGATACTAATCTGGGTATATGCAGTAGGATTGGCAGGCATGCTGCTGCCCTTCAGCCGTGAGCTGTTCAAGTTGATAACACCCCTGAACCTGTTGTTTGCCGCGGGCTTCCTCTTCTGGGGGAATTGGCCGGCCCGCCGGGTAATCCTGACGGGCAGCTTCATAGCCATAGCATCCTTCTTCATTGAAGCTGCGGGAACAAACACAGGGAAAATATTCGGGGTCTATTCATACGGCAGGACCCTGGGCCCGGCATTATTGAACACACCTTTAATAATAGGGCTCAACTGGTTCCTGCTAATCTATTGTACCAATGTGATAAGCCGAATAGTGTGGCAACGGCTTACACATCATTCAGCCCGCAGGAGAGGAGGTTTGTCAGAGTCACTCTTCGTTATCTTAACCGGTTCGGCGCTGATGGTTCTTTACGACCTGTTCCTGGAGCCTGCAGCGGCAAGGCTTGACATGTGGTCATGGGAGTGCGGGGTGATTCCGTTGCGCAATTACCTGGGATGGTTTTTATTCTCCGCATTTTTTCATGCGGTAACCAGGATATGGGGGGAGGAGGAGATCAACGGCAGGGCACTGCCTCTCTTCACTGTTCAGCTGGGCTTCTTTGCTTCTATTGATCTGTTCTATGCTTTTGCTGCCTGATTGTCGTTATTGGAAAGTATCCTGACAAAGTGGTTTTCAAGGTGTCTTCTCATCCCTTCACGAAACTCGTCAGGGGTGCCTTTCTTCAGCAATGTCACCAGCTCTTTGTGTGACTTGTATCTTTTCCTTTGATTACTGCTTTTGAGCAGTCCGATATTGTATACATACTGGAATGCCGGCAACAGCAGGTTCTGAAAGTCTTCAAGAGTGTTGTTTCCGGTCATCTGGTACAGCTTGCCGTGAAATTTCAGCTCATGATCAACATCAAAGAGTATGTTATCAGAGTGATCCGGTTCTATCTCTACTATCTCCTCCAGCTCCTGTATGTCCCGGTCAGTCTTTCTGGCGAAGAT
The DNA here is from genome assembly GCA_012513795.1 of Bacteroidales bacterium. Lineage (GTDB taxonomy): Bacteria > Bacteroidota > Bacteroidia > Bacteroidales > VadinHA17 > SR-FBR-E99. Next base: position 48,423 of record JAAZBN010000115.1, read on the forward strand.
GAAGTCAGCCATGCCCACCTCCAGGGCCAGGCGCATCTCAAAAACATCCATCAGGGTTTTGTTGTCAAGTATTCTTGGAATAAGGGATTTGCCGAGTATGACAGAAAGGTCCGGGCTTTTTATTATTGTGCCCTTGTGTTTTTTTGATTCTATCAGCCCCATTGTCTTGAGTCTGTTTAATGACTCCCTGATGACAGTACGGCTCACTCCCATTATTGATGCCAGTTCTGTCTCCTTGGGAATTGAGTCACCCGGCTTAAGCTCTTTATAGAGGAAAACCTCGATGAGACGCATTTCAACCTTGTCAACCAGGCTGCTTGTGTCAATTGCCTTCAGCTCGAGCCTCAGATCCTGCTTATCCATTTTAATACAGTGAAAAATAAATTATTACAAAAAAAGTAAAAAAAAAGCATAAAACTCTTATACTTAGTTTTTAAAAAAACATTTTTGCATTGTATTATGTTATACATAGCTTTACACAGTGCAGGCAGATGTGGTCAGTCCAATAAAGCACTGATTCCTTTAGATGACGTCAAGGACTAAGGGAGAAACACCCTGCCGATTGCCGGGAGGCTGCCTGTTTTTTTTTTCATCATTTTTTTTTAAAGCTTTGTATTTATGAGAACACCTCTTCTATTTCTGACCCTTCTTCTGGCAGCTGCGAAATGCGGAGATTCAGGGGAGGTGCATTCAGGATTTTCGGCAAGTGAGCCTGAAGTCCAGTTCAACATAGAGCCTGTCTTTGCTGAACGGGCAAGTAATGAACTTGTTAAGCTAATGTTTGCGGTTAGCGGCGAAGATGAATACGTCTCACTGCAGAGTATCACAGTAACTTTTTCGGATGAAAGTAATACTGAAGCCCTTTCGGCACTGACTGCCTGGTATACCGGGGTGGTTCCCGGAGTACCGGTGAAAACAAAACTGGCAACGGTATCTGAACCTGCTTTGTTAACACTCTTTAAGTTCGATCTGCCCGTTGCCTCGGGAAAACATACCTTCCTGCTTGACTTCGATGCTGAAGCTGGTGCCGATCCGGCTGCGAAACTGAAGATTGAATCAGTCTCATTTGCATTCAGTAACGGTTTCTCTGCCCAATATATGGCAAAGCCGGAGGATCCTGTTCTCCGTTTTGGGAAGATTGTCCGTGCCACCGGCCAGGACGGTGCAGATACCTACCGTATTCCCGGGCTTGTGACAACAAGTGCCGGAACCCTGGTGGCTGTATATGACATAAGGTACAACAACAGTAAGGACCTCCAGGAGGATATAGACATAGGCATGAGCCGCAGCACTGATGGAGGAAGGACATGGGAGCCGATGAAGGTAATCATGGACATGGGAGAATACGGAGGATTACCTCAAAATCTGAATGGTATAGGCGATCCCAGTGTACTCTATGATCACACTACAGGCACCCTCTGGGTGGCAGCCCTCTGGATGAGCGGTTCAGCACCGGACAAGATGCTCTGGTGGGCCTCGCAGCCCGGCATGACTCCTCAGGAGACCGGCCAGTTCATGCTGGTGAAAAGCACTGATGAAGGGCTGACATGGTCCGAGCCGATCAATATAACCCCGCAGATCAAGGATCCGGCGTGGCAACTGCTCCTTCAGGGTCCCGGCAGAGGAATTACACTTGAAGACGGCACGCTTGTGTTTCCTGCACAGTTCAAGGCAGACATCGGGACAAAAGCCCTGGACGGCGGACAGTACACATGCCATTCCACCATTGTCTGGAGCAGGGATGGAGGAGATACCTGGCAGATAGGCACAGGGGCAAAATCAAACACTACAGAGGCACAGGTGGTACAGCTGACAGACGGCTCCCTCATGCTCAACATGCGCGATGACCGCAACAGGAGCGATAAAGGCCCGACCAACGGCAGGGCTGTAGCAACAACCACAGATATGGGTGCAACATGGATGGTTCATCCCTCATCAAATTCAGCACTCCCGGAGCCAAACTGCATGGCCAGCCTGATCGCCGCAAAGATCAGGGTTGGCGGAGAGGATAAAAATGTTCTGTTCTTTTCAAACCCGAATGATAAATCAAGCCGGATAAAAATGACAGTCAGGATGAGCCTGGATGAGGGCATGACATGGCCTGAAGCAAAACAGATAGAGCTTTTCGGCCCTTCCGGCTACGGTTATTCCTGTATGACAATGGTTGATGTAAACCATGTTGGTATCCTCTACGAGGGAGAGAAGGAGCTCTATTTTCAAAAGATACCTGTTACTGATTTTTTAGGTGAGAAGTAAGTATTCTGCCTCATCCTGATGAACCTGCGTACAAAGATATACTTCCATCTGATCCTCCTCATACTGGCAGCAGGAGCAATTACCTGTACCGGCCCGGTACCGGAGAAGCCATCCCTTATACCAGCGCCTCAGATTGTCAGCTGGAACGGTGAAATATACAGGATCAGTCCGGCCGGTCTGCCTGATGACCCTGGTATCAGGAAGATTACCGTTGCATCCATCGATGAAGCCCGCCTGAATATGGAGGAAGCCTACCGGATCACAGTCCGTAAGGATTCCGTCCTGATCCATGCAACTGGAGAAGAAGGATTCTTCAGGGCTGACGCTACACTGAAACAGCTTGCCGGAAGTGACGCTGAAGGGCAATTCATTCAAGGGTGTTCAATCGCCGACTGGCCCGCTTTCAGGGTGAGGGGATTCATGCACGACTGCGGCAGGAGTTACATCCCAATCAGCGAACTTAAGCGGGAAGTTGAGATACTTTCATCATTCAAGATAAATACCTTTCACTGGCACCTTACGGACGACATCGCATGGAGACTTGCCAGCGGCATAGTGCCGGAACTGACTGCTCCTGAAACAGCCCTCAGGAACAAACACGGGTTTTATACAAAAGAGGAGGTGAAGGATTTTGTCCGGTTTTGCAGGAGTCATTTTGTTGAGGTGATTCCTGAGATTGACATGCCGGGTCACAGTGGAGCATTCACCAGGGCTACGGGTCATACCATGCAGTCAGAGGAGGGAAGGAAGATTGTTGCCGGACTGCTGGCGGAGGCATGCACTCTCTTTGAAGGTAAGTGGTTTCACATCGGCACCGATGAGGTGGACATCACCAGCCCGGACTTCGTATCTGAAATGATGGCAATTGCCAGGGATCACGGCAATGAGGTGGCAGGCTGGCTTCCCGGCGCACAGATGGACCAGCAGGCAGTCCGTCAGCTGTGGGCTGACGTCTCACTGCCTCAAAACACGACAGTCATCGATTCCAGGTACAGATACCTCAATCATACCGACTATTATTCGGATCTGTTTGCGATCTATAATTCAAGGATATGTGACTCAGAGCATGGCTCTGACCTCCTTGCCGGAGGTATATGCTGCATATGGAATGACAGGAAACCGGCATCTGTTGAGGATATACTGGTTTCCAATGCGTTTTACCCGACTATGCTGGCATTTGCCGAAAGGTCCTGGATCGGAGGCGGAGATAATATCAAGTCACGGGGTGTGCGGATGGGACTGCCAGGAGACCCTGCCTTCGAGCGGTTCAGGGATTTCGAGACCCGAATGATGGCGGCAAGGGAAAAATTCCTGGCTGATGTACCGTTTCCTTACCTCCCGCAGACAGATATTCTCTGGAAGATAAGCAGCCAGTACCCCAATAATGGCAACCTGAACTTTTCTGCCCCGTTTGAAATGGACCTCATAGCTGACCCTGACGGAACTTCATCCCTGGAAGCAGGATTCAGGCCCGCGGCAGGCGCTGCTGTTTACCTCAGGCATACATGGGGAGAAAAAGTGCCTGCCTTCTGCCCTGATCCCGGGCCTGACCATACGACATATACCTATACATGGATATACAGTCCTTCTGACCAGAAAGCAGGACTTCATTTTAATACGCACAATTATGGGAGGTCAGAGCTTGACATGGCCCCGCCAGAGGGTGAGTGGGATTATAAACGAAGCCGGGTATGGCTCAACGGTGAGCTGGTTTCACCTCCTGCATGGGATAACAATGCCGTTAAGCCTGACCATGAAACACCATATGCAAATGAAAACATGTGGAGCCGGCCGCCTGTCAGTATAAACCTCAAAAAAGGCTGGAACAGCCTGGTACTAAAACTGCCTGTCGGCAGCTTCTCAACCCCGGAGACACGTCTGGTGAAGTGGATGTTCACTGCAATGGTTGTCACACCGGATGGAAAAGGTCAACCGGAGGGTCTGGTCTATTCGCCGGAACAAAAACTAAATGTAAAAAAGAATCATCGATCTAAAAGCAAACAATGATATGAATATTCAGAAGATTTCAGGCCTCATTGCCGCACCTTTCACCCCTATGTATCCGGATGGGGAAATCAATTCCGGCATAATTGAGAAATATCACAGGCTGCTGGTCTCCAACGGCGTGGTGGGTGCTTTCATAAACGGTTCATCCGGTGAGGGCGTCTCAACAACGAACGGTGAGAAGCTGACGGTTGCTGAAGCATGGGCCAAAGCATCATCCGGCAGCAGCCTGAAGGTTATCAGCCACCTGGGAGGAACCTGCTACCAGGATTGTATCGGGCTGGCCAGGGAGTCTCAGAGGATGGGACTCTATGCAGTGGCAGTGACATCCCCGTCGTACTTCAAGCCGGCAAATGTGAAGATGTTGGCTGAATTCTTCGTCAGGATAGCTGAGTCGGTCCCAGACATGCCTGTTTATTATTATCATATCCCGGTTCTGACAGGCGGATTATTCAACATGATTGACTTCGTAAGGGAAGTGGCGCCGCGTGTTCCCAACTTTGCCGGTATCAAGTACACCCATGAGGACTTCATGGATTTCCTCAGCTGCCTGAATTATGATAACGGCAGATATGACATGCTCTGGGGCCGCGACGAAAACTTCCTTTCTGCACTTATTCTTGGAGCCAGGGGTGCAGTGGGAAGCACATACAACTATGCCGCTCCTCTGTATCACAAGATGATTGATGCCTTTGACCGCAATGACCAGGTCGCCGCCCGCGCCATACAACAAAAGTCAATTGACATGATCACCCTCCTGGGCAAATACGGTGGTATCGCTACCGGCAAAGCCTATATGAAATACATTGGTCTTGACTGTGGAGAGTTCAGACTCCCGGTGAGAAATATGAGCAATAGTGATTACGAATCCTTTATGAAAGACGTGAAGAACCTTGAAATGGATGAACTGTTCTCAAAGATCTGATAAACAGTGACGAGATATTTTGTAACATATTCAGCAGCAGCGATGGTACTGACTGTCCTGCTGGCTTTTAACTCCTGCAAAAGAATGAATCCAGAATGGACAGACCTTGTCCCCCTTCCGCCACCTCTTCCCGGGGCTATTCAGCCCGGGGTGGCAGGACCGTTTGCCGGCTTACACGGAAACACACTAGTAGTTGCCGGCGGTGCCAACTTTCCTGACACCATGCCATGGCATGGCGGAAAGAAGCAATACCGGGATGAGATCTACCTTCTTGATATGTCTGCAGGGGCTGCCTCCTGGCAGCCACGAACGGGAGAAGAGCGACTGCCGGTGCCTGTTGCATACGGTGCTGCCGCGTCGGTAAGCGCCGGGGTTGTATGCATGGGCGGCGAGACGGAATCAGGCATGACAGATGAAGTCTACATAATATCAGTTGCAGGTAACAAGCCGCTGATAACACCTCTGCCAGACCTCCCGGTTCCTCTGTCCGGCGCTGCTGCTGCTTCGACAGGCTCTCTGGTTTTTATAGCAGGAGGGCAGGCCCCTGACGGTTCTTCCAGGTCACTGTGGAGCCTCGATACCGAAGAGATAAGCCTGGGATGGAGAAAACATGCCGAGATGCCACTCCCGTTGATAAACAGCGTCATGGCGGCCGTTGAAGATGAGGAGCTTACATTATGGATGCTTGGGGGCAGAACCAGGGGAGAGGGTGATGACACCTCCGTGATACGTCCGGAGATTTTCAGCTATTCTCCCTCTGCTGACAGGTGGACCCTGGTGGGTGAGCTGACCGACGGAAACGGTGTCATGCCTCTTGCAGCCGGCAGCGGGGCAGCAATAGACGGAAGGTATGTTGCTCTCTTCGGGGGCAACGACGGATCTGTATTCAACAGGGTCGAAGCTATCCTGTCAGCCATGGCAATGGAGCCTGACACCAGCCAGGTGAAACTGCACAAGGAAGAGTATATTTCGCTCCAGGAAAGTCACCCCGGGTTTTCACGGACTGTGATTATTTTTGACACTGAAAACGGGCGATGCATTCAGGCAGGTGAAATACCGGGTCCCGCACAGGTCACAACAATAGCCGTGCAGACGCCATGGGGCATTGTGATTCCTTCAGGCGAAGTAAAACCTGGCGTAAGAACTACTACGATAAGGATGGCAAAATTCAGATAGGAAAGATGAAAAGAGAAGATATTCCGGGAGTTGCAGAGCGCTACGGGAAGGCCTTGCTCAATGATGTCATTTCTTTCTGGATGAAATATTCGCCCGACCGCGAACGGGGTGGCTTTTTCACATGCCTTGACCGCCAGGGGGATGTTTATGACACTGACAAGTTTGTCTGGCTCCAGGGAAGAGAGGTATGGATGCTCAGTCACCTCTACAATAACGTTGAGAAACGTCGGGAATGGCTTGTTACGGCATTGTCCGGGGCTGTCTTCCTGGAGAAATACGGAAGTGACTGTGATGGCAACTTTTATTTTTCGCTGACCAGAGAAGGTAAACCCCTTGTCCAACCCTATAATATTTTTTCTGACTGTTTCGCCGCAATGGCATTCGGTGAGCTTTACAGGGCTACAGGTAACAGCAGGTACGGAGAGATCGCAGTGAATACATTCCGGAACATTCTCAGACGTTCAGAGAACCCTAAAGGCAACTGGTCAAAAGTCTATCCGGGCACACGACCCCTGAAGGGCTTCTCCCTTCCGATGATTCTCAGTAATCTCTCCGGGATCATAGCTCCCCTTCTTGACGCCGGAACCGTTGAAAAGGTAAGGGAGCAGTGTATTCATGAGGTAATGGATGTATTCTACAGCAAAGAGCATGGCCTGATTCTGGAGAACGTGACTCCGGACGGTTCATTTTCTGACTCTTTTGAAGGCCGGCTGCTGAATCCCGGACATGCCATAGAAGCCATGTGGTTCATGATGGATCTCGCTGAGATCAGGCAAGATCAGAACCTTGCAGCCAGAGCCACCGAAATCACCCTGGAGACACTCAGTAGAGGATGGGATGAGAAGTACGGTGGCATATTTTATTTCCTTGATGTAAAAGGCCATCCTCCGCAGCAACTGGAGTGGGATCAGAAGCTCTGGTGGGTGCATATTGAGACACTTATTTCGCTTGCAAAGGGATACAGGCTCACCGGTGAACATAGGTGCCTTGACTGGTTCGAAAAGGTTGATGCATATACCTGGAGTCACTTCCCTGATCCTGAATATGGGGAGTGGTATGGTTACCTGAACCGAAGGGGAGAGGTGCTCCTGCCGCTGAAGGGCGGAAAGTGGAAGGGGTGTTTCCATGTGCCGAGAGGGCTGCTGCAGGTATGGAAAACATTAAGGGATATTGAACCGGTAAATAATACATTTTAATGAAAGAGACCGTAGCTGATAGAAGGTATGCCTGGGTAGTAGTGGCGCTGCTCTGGGTGGTGGCATTGCTCAACTACATGGACCGCCAGATGCTCTCCACCATGAAGAGTGCAATGATGGTTGACATTGTAGAGCTTGAAAAGGCTGAAAACTTTGGAAGGCTGATGGCTGTCTTCCTCTGGATATACGGGCTGATGAGCCCTGTTGCGGGAATCATTGGCGACAGGCTCAACAGGAAATGGCTGATTGTCGGCAGTCTCTTCGTCTGGTCAGGTGTCACCCTCGCCATGGGCTATACACATGACTATAACCTACTTTATGCCCTGCGGGCGATCATGGGTGTCAGCGAGGCGCTTTATATACCTGCCGGGCTTTCCCTGATTGCTGATTATCACCAGGGATCAACACGGTCGCTGGCGGTCGGAATTCATATGACCGGTCTCTATATGGGGCAGGCATTGGGTGGCTTCGGAGCCACCGTGGCGGAAAGCCTCTCGTGGCAGAAGACATTTCACTATTTTGGCCTTGCAGGCATCATCTACAGTGCTGTCCTCATCCTGATGCTTCGAGAGTATAAATACCGCGAGAAGCCTGCAAAGGCACCTACAGGCACATCGGGATTCAGGTCGGTGGCATCGGGATTATCGTTACTGCTGGGTATGGTAAGTTTCTGGATGATACTGTTTTATTTTGCCATACCCAGTGTGCCGGGCTGGGCAGTGAAAAACTGGATTCCGACACTTTTCTCTTCAAGCCTCGGCATTGAGATGCCAGTGGCGGGTCCACTCTCAACAATTACCATTGCAGCCTCATCACTCATCGGGGTGATCTTTGGAGGGATACTCTCCGACAGGTGGGTGATGAAGAATCTTCGCGGGCGCATCTATACCGGCGCCATAGGCCTCTCACTCACCATTCCTTCGCTTCTGCTGATCGGGTTCGGGCACAGCTACCTCGGGATAATCGGAGGGGCAGTACTTTTCGGGATAGGCTATGGCATGTTTGATGCCAACAACATGCCCATCCTGTGCCAGTTTGTTGTTCCCAGGCTAAGGGCTACGGGCTACGGTCTGATGAATATGACCGGTGTATTTGCCGGGGCTTTCATAACACGTCTGCTGGGCCGGTCAATGGACTCCGGCAACCTTGCGCGTGACATGGCCCTGCTGGCGATTCCCGTGTTGCTGGCAGTCATACTGCAACTGGCCATTCTCAGGCCCGATACCGCAAACAAGGCGGACAAGCAGGCGTGATGAAATAACATTGACTTGCCTGACAGGAATCTTCCTGCTTGTAATAGGCAGTTATAAAGCACATTACATATTGGACTAAAAAAATAGTCAAAAAAGTTGCAAGAATAGTTGCATGACTAAGAAATTAGTCATATATTTGCATTGAAGGATTGACAGAAGAGTTATGAAGACAATGCAACTGACAAGGGCTGAGGAGCAGGTAATGCAGATCCTGTGGGATTTGGGGGAAGGACTGGTCAAGGAGATCCGCGACCGGTTTGATGAACCCAGGCCGGCAAGGAATACTGTTTCTACCGTTGTACGGATACTGGAGAAGAAGGGATTTGTGGATCACAAATCGTACGGAAACGTCTATTTGTATTTTCCGGTTGTTTCCCGTGAGGAGTATTCGCGGCACCAGCTTTTCGGGCTTCTTGAAGGTTACTTTGACAACTCGTTCCCGGCCATGGCATCATTCTTTGCACGTGAGAAGGATCTTACCCTGGCGGAGATGGAGGAGCTGATCAGTGAGACGAGAAAGGAATTGAAGGACAGTAAAAAGCAAAAGTGATGGAAACAGCGGGCTTTTACCTTCTCAGGTCGGCAGTCTGGATAACCGGGTTTGCCCTGGTTTATCTGCTTTTTTTAAGGAACGAGCGGTTTTTTGTTCTTAACAGGATCTACCTTCTTACAGGCATCCTGGCTTCGGTCATTCTTCCGCTGGTAACCGTGCGGTATGTGGTTGAGGTATCTGCTGTTGAGGCGGGTGCTGAAGCCGGTCCTGTAACGGCAGTCCTGCACGGGAGCGGCACCTGGCAGAATATCATGGCAGTAGCTTTGTTTACTGTGTGGCTGACAGGTGCTTTGGCCGTGCTGCTGCGGTATGCAGTCCAGGTTATGCCAGTACTGAGGGCAGCCCGCGAGGCTGACCGGCAATCAGGTTATCCTGTAAAAGTCATCCGGTCTGATTATTATCCCGGTTCATTTTCATTGTTCTCCCTTGTGGTTGTCAATCCTTCAGTTACAGAGACCGAAGCGAGGGAGATAATGAATCATGAAATGGTGCATATCAGGCAGATGCACTGGTTTGACCTGGTGCTCTCATCTCTTTTATGTGCAGTTCAGTGGTTCAACCCGGCAGCCTGGATATATGCCAGGCTGGTGAGGCAGAACCATGAGTATCTGGCTGACGAGGAGGCGCTGCAGCGTACCTCCGACCCGGCTGTGTACAGGGCTGTGCTTCTGAACCAGATCGCCGGCTCACCGGTAATAGACCTGGGCAACTTTTTCAGTTATTCACTAAACAAAAAACGATTTCTGATGATGAAAAATAAGATAAGTTCGCCTTACAGGAAGCTCAGGGTGCTTCTCATCCTGCCTGTCGCCGCGCTGGTTCTTTTCGCTTTCGCGAAGCCGGAATACAGGCTTGCCACCGGGCCGGATGAACCTGTTTCGGCTGCCATAGCTGCCGGCAATGCTGTCAAAAGTGTCAGCGGTACCGTCAAGGACGAAGCCGGAAAACCCCTAGAAGGGGCGGTGATAGTGATAAAGGGAACAACGAAAGGCACAACCAGTGACGCTTCGGGACGCTTCGCCCTGAAGGATGTGCCTGATGATGCTGTTCTCGTAGTCTCCTTTGTTGGTTATGAAACAAATGCTATATCAGTTAAGGCTGCAGGCACCAGCCTGTCAGTGACGATGAGAAAGAGTACGGTGGTAACTGACACGGTCAATGTCGGGCCGGTTCCGCCGCCGCCACCACCTCCACCTCCTCTACCTCCTGTCACTACAAAGGGGAAAGCCGAAGCAGTGCCGGAGGCCGGCCAGGGTGAAAGGGATGTGTTTGTTGTGGTTGAGGAGATGCCGCAGTTTCCGGGAGGAGGGATGGATGCCATGATTCAGTGGATCGCCCAACATATGAAGTATCCGGAGCAGGCCAAGAAGGATGGAATACAGGGCACCGTATTTGTCGGATACATAGTGAACAAGGCAGGCAAGGTGGAGAGTGTTGAGGTGGAGAGTTCCGCACACCCGCTGCTTGATGCCGAAGCCGTCAGAGTTGTGGCTGCAATGCCCGACTGGACCCCGGGAACACAGAGAGGAAAGGCTGTGGATGTAAGGCTCGTAGTGCCGATTAAGTTCAGCCTCAAATAGGGGAATAAGGGGAAAATTTTAGAAACAGAATGGCTTGTTTGCGGTTTTCTGAATGAGGGCCGGCGTCTGGCGCCGGCCCTCATGTTCTTGTACAGTCTTTATTCTGCAAGTCGGTGTACAACGGTCTGCGGGAACGGGATCTCGATCCCTTCCTTCTCGAAGGCCTCCTTGAGCCGCCTGCGGAGTTCCCCTGCCACTTCCCACTGCCTCAACGGCTTGGTGTCGCCAAGTATCTTAACCACAATGGCGGAGTCGGCAAACTCGTTTATCCTTACAAACTGTGGGGCAGAGATGATCGCTTCGCTGAAAGCGGGATCCGCGGCCAGCTCCCGTCCCGTCCTGTTGATTACATCAGCCAGATGACCGATGTTGGTACCGTAACCGACTCCAATATCCATGTTAACCCTGGCGAAGTCCTTCGACTGGTTTGATACTTTTGTGATTGATCCGTGCGGGATGTGGTGCACCGTACCGTCCAGGTCCCTGAGTGTTGTTTTCCTAAGGCTTATGTCTTGCACCGCTCCGCTGATTCCTTCAATGGTTACCACATCTCCTATACGATACTGATTCTCAAGCATGAGAAAGAGCCCGGTGATAATGTCCCGTATCAGATACTGTCCGCCGAAGCCCACGGCCAGACCTACGATTCCTGCGCCGGCAATCAGCGGGCCGATTTCCACTCCAACCTCCTGGAGCACCATCATTATGGCAACAATAATTACAGTCAGATTGAGAGCGCCGCTGAAGATCCTGATAAGCGTATCCTCTCTCTTTTTTTCTGCTTCCGCTGAAGTGTTCTCATCCGCCTTAACAGAAGCCTTAATTGCCCTCACAAGTAACCTCTGAAGGATCCTGTCAAGAAGGAATGCCACAATAATTATCAGCAGTATCCTTATACCATGTGACATCAGCCAGGGCACTATCTGGTCAGTCCATTTTCCAAGAGTTTCCATAATGTTTCTTTTTGAGTTTATTATTTCTTCGTAATTATCGGATCTGCTGCAATATAATAATTTGAAAATTCAGAGTTCCCCGGCAGGGGGAAAAATATATGTTATGCTTTACGGCATAACCGGGGAACTTAATGTTTGTTTTTGAACACAACAGGCTGGCATAAACTGATTATTAGTGTAATTTTGATGATCACTACAATTATCCTGAACAGCAGTAAAGATATGATTCTTCTGAGCGGCGAAGTTGGCAACTACATCTACAGTAACGGCAGAAAGTATTCCTATTTCGCGGGCAACAACTACCTGGGCCTGGCAGCCCACCCACAGGTCAAGGAGGCCGTTATCCGGGCGGTGGAGAAATATGGCGTTAACTTCGCAGCCTCGAGGCATACCACGGGCACATCCGACCTGCACCTTGAACTTGAGGGTGCGCTGGCTTCATTCAAGGGTGAGGAGGATGCGGTTGTTTTCGCCTCGGGATACCAGGGCAACAGTATCCTCCTTGAGATATTGAAAGGCAGTTATTCAACCATCTTCATTGACCAGTCGGCGCATGCCAGCATAATTTCTGCCATTCCTGCTGATGTGGTCAAGATGATGTATTATGATCATTGTGATGCGGTTCATCTCGATTATCTTCTTGAGTATAACCGGGGATCAAAACCGCTTGTAATCACTGACGGTATCTTCGCCCTGACAGGTGAGATTGCTCCGCTCAACCAGATCTATGATATTGTCAGGAAGCACAATGCCCTGCTTGTTGTTGACGATGCACACGCAACCGGTGTGCTGGGAGCATCCGGCAGGGGCACACCCGAACATTTCAATCTGCCTGATGATACCAATATTTACCAGACAGAGACCATGAGCAAGGCACTGGGGGGCTATGGAGGTTTTATATCCGGAAGCAGGGCATTGACTGAGATGATAAGGGAGGGATCACCCACATACCAGGCATCAACTGCCCTGCCTCCCCCGATAGCCGCAGCAGGGATCGCCTCACTGGCCATCCTCAGGGCGAATCCCGGTCTGAGAACCGAACTGATTGAAAGGGCATGGCAGATCCGGGAGGCGGTCACTGAGATGGATTACCAGACCACGCACTTCAGAACGCCGGTAATACCGATCATACTCGATTCATCTGAAAAAGCCGCTGGTCTGTCGCTCTTCCTTGAGGAGAACGGCGTGATTGCACCTTATATGAAATATCCCGCCAGGAAGGCGATGCATCAGATAAGAATTGCTGTATCTGTCACTCACACAGATGATCAGGTCAGCCAGTTACTTGAATTATTAAAAAAATGGAAAGATAAGAATGAAAGCAACCAAGATCAGAAAGGTAGTCATTGAGCCGCTTAATCTTGACCTCGAGGAGCCGTTCAGGATAGCCATTGGCACGAAGTACAGCATTGAGAACGCCCTTGTGACCGTTATTCTTGAGGACGGAACAGAGGGTTATGGTGAAGCTGCTCCCCTGGAGCCCATCAACGGCGAGAACCAGGCTACGGCACTGGCAACGCTGAAGAGTTGTGTTGATTTTATCAAGGGAAAGGATGTGACTGACTACCGGGCCATATCAGCCACTTTGAAGGGCGTCTTTCATGCCCAGGTTACGGCACGTTGTGCCATTGAGATGGCCCTGATAGACGCATACGCGAAGGTTCTTGGCATACCGCTGTACGAGTTCTTCGGCGGCGCCGGGAACAGGGCCGAGACAGACTATACAA
>JAAZBN010000116.1 GCA_012513795.1 Bacteroidales bacterium
ACTGGTACTGCCAACTGCCGACTGCCGACTGAATTACTCTCTGCCTGCAATATAATTCCTCCACTTCTCAATAACTGCCACCATATCCTGGGGGACGGGTGACTCAAAGGAGAGGCGTTTGCCGGTGACGGGGTGATCAAAGGCGAGGGTGCGGGCATGCAGAGCCTGCCGGGGGAGGAGGTCAAAGCAGTTGCGCACAAACTGCTGGTATTTTGTGAAGGTGGTGCCTTTAAGTATACGATGGCCGCCGTACTCCTCATCGTTGAAGAGCGGATGACCCTTCCAGGCCATATGTACTCTTATCTGGTGGGTGCGGCCCGTCTCAAGACGGCACTCGATCAGTGAAACGTAACCGAGCGGCTCAATAATCCTGTAGTGAGTGACCGCATGCTTGCCCTGGCTGCCGTCAGGGAAGACCTGCATGATCTTGCGGTCACGTATGTTACGGCCGACATGGCCGGTGATGGTGCCTTCCGCAGGGTCGGGAGTGCCCCATACCAGGGCCGTATAAAGACGGCCGGTGGTGCGTCTGAAGAACTGCCTTGCAAGCCTGTTGTGTGCATACTCATTCTTGGCCACAACCAGCAGTCCCGATGTGTTCTTGTCAATACGGTGAACCAGCCCGGGGCGCAGCTCGCCTGTCTGGAAGAGGGGCAGGTGGCGGAAGTGGTACATGAGTGCATTCATGAGCGTGCCGGAATAGTTGCCGTAGGCCGGATGAACCACCATCCCCGCTGCCTTGTCAACAACAATCAGGTCATCATCTTCATAGACCACAGTGATTGGGATATCCTGGGGTATAAGTTCAATCTCGCGGGGAGGATTGGGAAGCAGTATCTGTATGACGTCAAGTGGTTTGACCCGGTAGTTGGGTTTGACGGGCAAATCGTTAACCAGGATGTTACCCGCCTGGGCTGCCGCCTGTACCCTGGTTCGCGAGACATTCTCTAACCGGGCTGAGAGGTACTTGTCTATCCGGAGCATCGACTGCCCGGGGTCAACAGTATAGCGGTAATGCTCAAAAAGCTCCTGCTCCCGGTCTTCCTGGTCCCGGATTCCCGGGAGTTCGGCATCAGCCATCAGCCGTTCAGTTTACTTTTATGACTCGCAGAATAGACAACGGACGGCCGTCCGCTGTTTTCACCAGCAGCATATAGCTGCCTGCAGCCAGGGGGCTCAGATCATGCCTCTCAGATCTGCTGAGGGTCATCACCACGGTTCCGTTGGTGGAGATCACCTCAACAAGGTAATTATCCGGCGCTCCTTCTGCTGGTACTATTGTCACCGGGCCGATAGTGGGATTGGGGTAGAGAGTGAACAGGTCATTGATCAGGGTCCCGTTCCATGCCGAGGTGGATGAGCCGCTTCCCTTCATAACGGGGCGTATCATCACAGTGCCTGCCACCTGGCTTTCATGCCATTCTCCGCTCAGCATGTAGTATTGTCTGCCTGATGATGAGGTATTCAGATCGAGACCAGCATTGAGGAATGTCTCTGAATCCTGTCTCCAGCCTATCCAGAAGTTATCATTGACCCACACGGGTGTTTCAAATGTCCATGTCACGAATCCGTTTATTTCTGTTCCCGGGGAGGCCACAGGGCCGTCACCGCTGCCAAGCAGGGCTCCCGGCTTGCCGTTGTCATCAGCCCATACCATAATGTCAAAAGCTCTCTGGTTGGCATTTTCATATGCATCATTGAAACAGATGCGGATGGCTGTGACCGAATCCGGAACAAACGACCGGAAGCGAAGGGCAACCATTGCATTGCTCGTGCCCTGACCATTCAGACCGTATCCTGCCTCGGCAGTACCATCATCAATGGCAAAATAATCTGAGAACCGCTGGATATACCTTACAGTGTCATTCTGTTTCGGATCGAAGTCGTCTGTGATGAGTGACAGGGTCACCATGAACTGTGCCGTGTCAGGCGATGAGGCAGTGTTAAAGGTGTAAAGGAGTGGTGCCTGGTAAAGCACATCGGTAAGGGGCGGGGCGTTTGACGCACCTGCGTCGAAGTCGCGCACAACCTCTCCGTTTGACATGTCGGTAATGGTGACATGCCGTGTGACATTCCTCACAATGGTGTCATTATTGCGGTAACTGATGGCAGCGGAGGGGCTCATGGCCGAGAGATAAGCCTGGCGGAAATGGCGCCAGGGCATGGCCTCGTACTCCTTGACAAGTGATCTGGCAGGCAGGGTCAGGGCAACGTCATGAATGACCGTGTCATGCACTGAACGCCCCCTGTCAAGAACTATATGGTCAAGATTCCACTGGTCCGCATTGCCTGCCTGTGACGGTTCAGTGAGCACACCGGCCAGTGATGCGTAGCCTGTGAACATGAACCGGAAGCCTGTCATCAGGTATCTGGGGTCAGTGATGGGTATGATCACCTGCCTGAATCCGTCTGTGGGGCCGCCGGAGGCCTGCCAGATACTGAACCACTTCTCTTCTCCCGGCGCCCAGAAGCTCAGCGTAAGGCTGTCATTGGCCTCAGGCAGGTCAGCAACACCTCCTGCCTCAAAGAGAAAGCTGAGGAATACACTGTCTGAGGGCTGATAAGCAAGGTCAATAGATCGTGATGTTAAACGGTCAGCGGCAAAGACTGACTGTGAAGCACCATCATAAAGCTTGCCGGTCTCGTCGAGACAGTCGAGGGTGGCCATACCCAATGATGGTTGCCTTACCGAGTAGGTGTTATTGATAAACACCTGTATATCAGACCATCTGGCTGATGACGGGAATATGGTGTCCTGAGAGAAGTCGTCAATAAAGGGCAGTGGCACAGGCTCTTCTGCCATGCTGCTTTTAAACATTGCATAGGTATTTTTGGCATCCCTTACCTGTTTGTTCAGGAGCAGTCCGGTAATGACCTCCTGGGCTGATACTTCAGGTATGATCAGGGTGGCAATTAAGATCAATATGACCTGTCTGTGCTTCATTGGATAATTTCTTCGTCCATACCCTCAGCGCCTGATCTTTTGTCAGGCATGATGCTGTCAATATCCGTATCATCTTTAATGATCTTCAGGGTGTCAGTAGTGAGCCAGATGTACACAGCAGAGCCCAATTGAACTGTTGCATCGCGGCGGTATTCGGGATTCTGCTTGTAGACGAAGGCGTTAAGGGAGTCATCACTGTTGACCACCGTAGCGTCAAAGACATATGCTCCCAGGTTGAGTGATGCTCCCAGGATTTCATTTCGTGCCTGTTCCAGGGTCTGACCCATAAGTCTGGGGAGGTTTGTCCGCTGGCTGCTGAGGCCCCGGCCAAGGACCAGGTCAACAATCATTCCTTTCTGTACGGAGTCGCCCGGTGCTACTTCCCTGCCGTGGATGGTCTGCCTGAGGACAAAATCGACCGTCAGGTCAGGGACATAGTTCAGCTGGCCCACCTTGAGTCCGGCTGTCTCTATTACTGAGATAGCCTGTCGACGTGGCAGTCCGACCAGGTCAGGAATGGCAACCATCTCAGGGTTGAAAGCGTTGATGGTAGCCTTTATGGTACGGCCTTTCTTGACGCGGTGGCCCGGCAGAGGCATTTGTTCGGCCACGCAGCCGCGGGGAACGAGGGATGTATATACTGAATCAATAATCTGCAACCTCATCTTGTTTTTGGATATCACGTGTTCTGCCTCAATGATGGTCAGGCCCCTGATCTCGGGAGTGGGTCTCGACTGGCCGTGGCGGGTATAGATATTGAGCCATATTATCAGGATAAGTATTATGGCGACGCCTATGGCCATTGCCAGGGCAACCTGTTTCCAGAAGACCCGGCTTTTGAAAAATTCCTTGACGCTCATCGCAGGATTGTAGGTATTAGATTACTAACGCAGCCCCAAAGATAAAAATTATATTGCGAGAGTAGGGGTATCTACCACTCCTTAACTGTCCGGTAGTTGGTGTCACGTTCCACGGGTCTGAATCCGGCAGATCGGATCATGGCCACCAGTTCGGTTGTTGAGAGTGTGGGTCTGCTTTCTTCCGATCCGGCCATAGAGTATATCCGTGTGGTGTCATCAATGGTGCCGTCAAGGTCATCGGCTCCAAAGGCGAGGCTCATCAGGGCAGCGTTCTTGCCTGTGGCCGGCCAGTAGGCCTTGACATGGCTGAAGTTATCAAGCAGTATCCGTGAGAGGGCGTAGTTACGCATGTCTTCCGTTACCGGCACCTCGCCCAGTTCGTGCATGCGATTATTCTCACGCCTGAATTTAAGCGGGATAAAGGCATTGAAGCCTCCGGTGCGGTCCTGCAACTCCCTGAGTCTGATCATGTGATCAATTCGCTGCGCGGGGGTTTCAGCATGACCGTAGAGCATCGTGGCGTTGGAGGAGAGCCCCAGCATGTGGGCCGCCTCATGTATGGCAAGGTAGGTCTCCGCATCTGCCTTCTCACGGCAGATTCTCCGGCGCAGCACGGGATCAAAGATCTCTGCGCCGCCACCGGGGATGGAGTCGAGACCATAATCCCGAAGCACTGTCAATCCTTCAGTATAGCTCATCCCTGCCTTCCTGATCATATAGTCGAGCTCAACAGCTGAAAAGGCTTTGATGCTTATGTCAGGTCTCAGGTTGCGTATTGCTGAGAGTATCCTGCCGTAGTAGTGAATATCACGCGAGGGATGAACGCCTCCGGTGATGTGCACCTCTGTCACCGGCACGCCGTCAAAGCGCCTGACGATGTCAAGAATCTCTTTTTCTGACAATTCCCAGCTGTCCGGGTCGCCTTCCGGCTTGTGGTATGAGCAGAAACGGCAGTTGTAGATACAGATGTTGGTGGGTTCAATATGAAAATTGCGGTTAAAGAAAACGGCGTCACCGCTCTTCCTTCTCTTGACCGTGGTTGCCAGCAGGGCCATCAGCGAAAGGTCGGCTCTGTTGTAAAGTGTCAAAGCTTCGTCGGGGGTAAGGCGCCTGCCTTCGAGGACTGCCCCTGTAATTTCCCTGAGTTCTGAATCGGTATTGTTGAG
The DNA here is from genome assembly GCA_012513795.1 of Bacteroidales bacterium. GTDB lineage: Bacteria > Bacteroidota > Bacteroidia > Bacteroidales > VadinHA17 > SR-FBR-E99. The sequence continues at coordinate 4,971 of JAAZBN010000116.1, forward strand.
GATAAGATCTTTCATTTCACGCAATCCTGACAAATTTAACTGAGAATGTCTGAACAGAAATGAAAAAACCGCCTTAATTGTTCATTAAGACGGCATTTTTATATTGTCAGTCAGAACGTCAGTTCTTGTGGCCTGTCTCGTCGGAAACGGTCAGTTTCTTCCTTCCCTTAGCCCTCCGGGCAGCCAGAACGCGCTTGCCGTTGGGAGTTGACATCCTCTTACGGAAACCATGAGTGTTAGTCCTTTTCCTTCTCGATGGCTGAAATGTCCTTTTCATCTGATGTTATATTTTCGTGTTTTACTACCCGGAATTTAGACTGCAAAAGTAGTAATTTTTTCAAATAAAGAATGATCAGGATGATTTTTTTTGAATCATAAAGGCAGCCAGACAATCTTCTTCGTTTCAAAGAAGGGTTCATCAAACCAGTCGCTGACAGCCGTCACTTCAGCCTCATGCCCCAGTAGCCCGAGCTCTGTCTGCAGGTCGCCTCCCTTGAGCAATATCCAGCCATTCTTCCTGATATTGAAGGAGCGCGGTGAGATCAGGTGCCTGGTCAGCTTCATCAGCTTGCCGGTCTCTGTCACTGCCCTCCCAATTATGAAATCATAGCTTCCGCGCATGTTCTCCACCCTGGAGACGACTGTCCTGACATTATCTAGACCTGCTTCTGAGGCAATTGCCTCAGCCACTCTGATCTTTTTGGCGATGGAATCAACCAGGGTGAATTGTGTCTGCGGGAAGATGACAGCCAGGGGAATACCCGGCAGGCCTCCACCTGTTCCCACGTCCAGTATTGTTGTTCCCGGCACAAATGAGATGAACCGTGCTATGGCCAGGGAATGAAGCAGGTGCTTGATCTCAAAGTTGTCAATATCCTTGCGTGAGATGACATTGATGCTCCGGTTCCATTCCCTGTAGAGTCCGTGCAGCAATGACAGCCGGTGGTTCTGAAGAGGTGTCAGTGCCGGGAAATATTTTTCGGTAATGGTTGTCAAATTCCGCTTGCTTTGCTCTGGACCATGTTCAGTATGAGGACTTTTGCCCTGAAGAGCCTGGCTTTGACGGTACCTATGGGCAGACTCAGCTCACTGGCGATCTCCTCATAGGAGTAGTCTTCAAAGTAACGGAGCTCAATCAGCCTGCGGTAGCGGGGCTTAAGGGTTTTGACTATCCTGTTCAGCGAGGCAGCTGTCTCCCTGTTGATCATTAGTTCATCAGGGGCAATCATATCAGAGGCTACTGTAGCCTCAACCTCGTCCTCTTCTCCTTCTTCCTGGTCAAATGGTCTGGGGCTCTGGGTTTTGCGCCGCATGAAGTCGATACAGTTGTTGGTTGCTATGCGGAAGAGCCATGTGCTGAAGGCGTGTGACGGCACGTATTTGGCCAGGTTATGAAAGGCTTTGCCGAAGGCTTCGATTGTAAGGTCTTCAGCATCGGAAGGGTTGCTGACCATACGGAGCATGACATAATAGACTGAGTCACGGTACCTGTTCAGCAGCTCGGTATATGCCCTGCTGTCACCCTGCAATGCTCGGTCAATGACCTTGAGATCATACTGAGCCTTGTCAGATAGTCCGGTTACTACTTCCATGTCTCTTTGCCCTTGCCCTTCTTTCTTGTTGTCAGGTAAAGGATTGCGGTTAAGAACGGCGCCAAGATATCAAAAAAGAGCGAAATAAACCACAATTGCCTTTCATTGAATGTGGCAACAGCCTTTCTCAGGATGAGTGTCCTCATGACCAGCCGGGTTAGTGCCAGGAAGAGTACAACGGGCCATGATGCTGTCATGATCAGCATTGCAATGAGCAGTCCGTACCAAGATACGCGGGAGAAAGGCTCGAGGAAGAGCTTGAACTTATCAGCCGGTTTGTACCATGCAGCTGCGGTCAGGTGCCTTCTCTTCTGCTTGATCCATTCACTGGTGGTTTGACAGGCAACTGAGAGAGTGAATGAGTCATGTGATAGCATCAGGCTGCAGTTGTCAGGAGTGGCATTGCGGTTAACGAAGAGGTCATCATCGCCTGACATGATATGGTTGTGCGGGCCAAAGCCCCCCTTCTCAAAGAAGAAGCTGCGCCGGTATGCCAGGTTTCGCCCCACTCCCATGTAGGGAACACCAGCCATCGCCATCCCGAAGTACTGCATTGCAGTGAACATGGTCTCATAGCGTATGTAATCGTTCAGCAGTCCCGGTTCGGGCATGTAGGCTCCGTATCCGAGGACAATGTCTGTCTTCTCCCTGGCTTCGGCGGTAGCCACTTCGCGCAGCCAGAATGGTGAAGCCGGCTTGCAGTCGGCATCGGTGAAGACCAGCAGTTCGTTTTTTGCCGCCTTGATGCCTATGAGCATGGCCAGCTTCTTGGTATGGGTAAAACCCGGATCCTTCTGTATCATTGACACTTTCAGATGCGGGTACTGCTTCATCAGCGTGCCCAGAACGTCAAAGGTGTTATCCTCGGAGCAGTCATTGACCACAACCACCTCAAATGAGGGGTAGTCCTGTTTCAGCACTTCGGGCAGGAACCGTTCGAGGTTCTCCGCCTCGTTGCGGGCGCAGATAACCACCGAGAGGGGGGGCAGATAGGTTTGTACGGTTGCCTCTGCGGGTCTGGCACAGACAGCCCGGCGATAATAACCCAGCCAGTACCAGGCCTGTATGAGCAGCATGGCAAAGAGCAGTGCCAGGAGTACCATGTGCGTCGTCTCTGTTGACAGAATCATGGAATGTGATGTTGTGCGGAGCAATATTATAAAGAATTGAAAAACGGTTGCAAGAATCTTTTCAACAATTGGTGCCCCGCTTTTCTCAAATTGACAACTGCCTGTTCATAATCATCCTGAGAAAGCTTACTTTTGTGACCACCAGTCAGAGCATAATGTTCATCATAGAAAGCACAGATCAAGCTACATCAGCCCGGGCAGGAATGCTCCGGACCGCCCATGGCGTTATACCCACGCCGGTTTTCATGCCCGTGGGTACGGGAGCTACGGTAAAGGGGGTATTCCACCGCGATCTGAAGAATGAGATTGATGCCCCGGTGATACTTGCCAATACCTATCATCTCTACCTGCGGCCGGGGACTGACATAATAAGCCGGGCCGGAGGGGTCCATAGCTTCATGGCATGGGACCGGGCAGTGCTTACTGACAGCGGCGGATACCAGGTCTTTTCACTGGCCGCCAACAGGAAACTGACAGAAGAGGGGGCCATCTTCAGATCACATATTGACGGATCAAAACATCTATTTACCCCTGAAAGGGTTGTTGATATCCAGCGGGCTATCGGCGCTGACATAATGATGGCCTTTGACGAGTGCGCCCCATGGCCCTGTGATCACTCTTACGCGAAAAAATCGATGGAGCTGACTCACCGATGGCTCGACAGATGTGTCGTCCAGGCGGAGCGGACACAACCGTTGTACGGGGCAGAACAGATGCTCTTCCCTATTGTCCAGGGGGCCGTTTACAGCGATCTGCGAAAAATATCAGCAGAGAAATGTGCTGCCACCGGCATGCCGGGCATGGCTATCGGCGGACTGTCCGTTGGAGAGCCGGCTGAGGAGATGTACAGGATGATAGAGGTGGTGAACGGAATCCTCCCGGAAGATAAACCAAGATACCTTATGGGCGTGGGTACCCCGGCAAATATCCTGGAGGGGATAGCACGGGGAGTAGATTTGTTCGATTGTGTCATGCCCACGCGCAACGGCCGCAATGGCATGCTCTTTACAGCGGAAGGCATAATAAACATACGAAACCAGAGGTGGGCAGATGACTTTTCACCGATAGACCCCGGATCACAGTCAGAGATAAGCCGCACCTATTCAAAGGCATACCTGAGGCACCTGGTGATATCGGGAGAAATGCTCGGAGCACAGATAGCAACCGTACATAACCTGGCATTCTACCTCAGCCTGGTAAAAGAGGCCAGGGAAAGGATACTGGATGGCACATTCGGATCATGGAAGGAAAGAAAAGTTCGGGAAATATCAGAGAGAGTCTGAGGAAACTTGCCCCGGGGATACTTGACTGGTACATCATCAGACAGTTCCTGGGAACATTTGTTTTTTCACTGGTGCTCATACTGGGCATAGCAGTGATATTTGACTTCTCCGAGAAGATAGATGACTTCATACAGAAACAGGCGCCGCTGAAGGCCATCATCTTTGACTACTACCTTAATTTCATTCCCTATTTCGCCACTCTCTTTGCCCCGATGTTCGTTTTCATATCGGTGATCTTCTTTACTTCCAGGATGGCAGTCAACACCGAGATCATAGCTATCCTCAACGGCGGGATGAGCTTCCGCAGGCTGCTGCTACCCTATTTCATCTCGGCAGCCTTCATAGCACTCTGCGCCTTCCTGCTGCAGAACTATGTACTTCCCCACTCCAACATTGCCAGACTTGATTTTGAGGAGAAATATTACCGTAGCTCCGACTTCCGCAGGGTAAACGTCTCTTCGGTCCACCGACAGGTATACCCCAACGTCTACATCTACATGGAGCAGTACAATAAAATATCGCAGAGCGGACGCAACTTCAGCATGGAAAAGTTCAACGAAAAGGGAATGCTTGAGTCAAAGATGACCGCCAACATGATCCGCTGGGACAGCACAGCAAACAAGTGGGGAGCATGGTGGTACTACATCAGGGAGACAGACAGCCTGGGAGAAAGGATTACCTCCGGACGGCGCATTGACACTGCCCTCAATGTTGGTCCTGACGATTTCACGAGGGCGCCGGAATTCGTCCACACCATGACCCACGGCGAACTCATTGATTATATTCATGTGCTTAAATCACAGGGTTCAGATGAGATCAAGCTATACCTGAATGAAAAACACAGGCGGTATGCTTCCCCTTTTGCCTTCTTTATCCTGACCCTTATTGGCGTATCTCTCTCATCACGAAAGATCAAGGGAGGCATAGGCATGCAGATCGGTCTGGGACTTATGCTCACCTTCTCATATATTCTGTTCATGCAGTTCTCCTCACAATTTTCACTTAAGGGCGATCTGAACCCGGCCCTCGCAATGTGGATCCCCAACATCATTTATACGTTCATTGCAGCAGGAGTATACTATACAGCTCCGAAATAGCACATTTTTCATCATATTGTGCATAAATGAATTTTGTATAAATTGCCGTGCCTTTCTGAAGAGAAAAGTTCAGGCATAAAACATGATAAGTTATGGCATTGGAAAAGAAGATAAAAGAGCTTAAGGAGAAGAGGGAGAAAATGCTTCTTGGAGGTGGAGAGGAAGCCATCGTGAAGCAGAAGGCGATGGGTAAGAACACTGCCCGTGAGCGAATTATGTCAATACTGGATGCGGGCACGTTTCATGAGTATGATATGTTTGTGGAGCATGATGCGCGCGATTTCGGTATGGACAAGAAGAACCTTCCCAGTGACGGTGTGGTGATCGGCACAGGGAGCGTTCACGGCAATCCGGTTGCGGTTTTCGCGCAGGATTTCACTGTTGCCGGCGGCTCGCTGGGGTTGATGCACTCGCGTAAGATCACCAAGATCATGGATCATGCGCTTAAGATGCGCATACCGCTTATCGGTATAAATGATTCAGGCGGTGCTCGCATACAGGAGGGTGTCAATTCGCTTGCCGGGTATGGTGAGATATTTTTCAGGAATACAATCTCCAGCGGGGTTATTCCCCAGATATCAGTGATCCTGGGTCCGTGTGCCGGCGGGGCCGTCTATTCGCCTGCCCTGACTGACTTCGTGTTTGTTGTTGACAATATATCAAAGATGTTTATTACCGGCCCGGAGGTTATTAAAACCGTTCTGGGTGAAGAGATTTCCATGGAGGATCTGGGAGGCGCCAGGGTTCACTGTGAGACCACAGGCAACGCTCATTTCTTCTCCTCCTCCGAAGAGGAGTGTTTTGGTCAGATCAAGCGGCTTATATCATTCATTCCCAGGAATAACCAGGTCAGGGCTGATGTGACAGAGATTCGTCCGCCTGACGCCGGGTATGACATAGATAAGATAGTGCCCGGTGATCCCACCCTTCCCTATGATGTCAGGGAGGTCATCAGGGCGGTGGCTGACGGCTCTGATTTTTTTGAGATACAGGAGATGTATGCCCGTAACATGGTAATAGGGTTCGGACGCATGGGTGGCCGCACCGTTGGCTTTGTTGCCAACCAGCCCCTGGAGATGGCCGGCGTCCTTGACGTTGACTCATCTGACAAGGCAGCCCGGTTCATCAGGTATTGTGACGCCTTCAATATTCCCCTGATCACCTTTGTTGACCTTCCCGGCTACCTCCCCGGCGTGGACCAGGAGCATGCCGGCGTCATCCGTCACGGCGCCAAGGTATTATATGCCTACAGCGAAGCGACGGTTCCCAAACTGACGGTGATAATCCGGAAGGCTTACGGGGGTGGTTATATAGCAATGAGCTCAAGGCACCTGCGTGCCGACTTTGTCTTTGCGTGGCCAACGGCGGAGATTGCCGTCATGGGTCCGGAAGGCGCAGCCAACATTATCTTCCGCAAGGAGATCACCTCGGCTGCCAATCCTGATGAGGTGCGTCGTCAGAAGGTAGAAGAGTACAGGGAGAAGTTTGCCAACCCATATGTGGCTGCTTCACGCGGATATGTTGACGCGGTCATTGAACCGTCGGAGACACGCCGGCTTCTGCTGCACGGACTGGAGGTGTCTGAGAAGAAGGAGGTTCAGATGCCCTGGAAAAAGCATGGTATCCCTCCCTTCTGATCCTTGTATTAAACAACAGAGTGATATGGAAAAGAGAGAAAAGGGAAAGCTGATCATTGATCACACTGAATATACCACCAGTCTCAGCCAGCGGTTTTTGGCGCGCAAACCCTATGCTCCACCGGTACCGGGGAAGATACAGAGCTTTATCCCCGGAACGGTGGTGGAGGTGCTTGTAAGCCCGGGAGATAATGTGAGGGAGGGCGATGACCTGGTAATCCTTGAGGCCATGAAGATGAAGAACAGGCTCAAGAGCCATATGGAGGGCCGCGTTGTGAGTGTGAATGTCACCCCCGGTGACCGGGTGGCAAAGGGAGTGGTGCTTGTGGAGATCAGCTGACGGGCCTAAGGATTACTGCAGCTGCACGGTGTTTAGCCTGTAACGCGACAGCTCATGTGGCAGCTCCGGCTCTCCGTCAAAGATCCCATAGACGGCTGATCCGCTGCCAGACATGGAAGCATAGAGAGCTCCCGCCTCATAGAGAGCCATCTTGAGCCTGCCCACCTGCGGGTAGAGTCTGAAGATATTCAGCTCAAAATCATTCACAACCCTTCCGCGCCACTCGCTCACAGGCAGGGTGAGCAGCTGCCTCAGCGAGAGTCCCGCGGGGCATGGCACACAACCGGCATATGCTTCCACAGTGCTGATGTTGGTCTCCGGGTAGAGAATGACAATATGATAGCTGGTGAGATCAAGAGGGAACTCGGAAAGTATATTTCCAACACCCTCGGCAAAGGAGGGTGTGCCATCAATAAAGAAGGGAGCGTCACTGCCAATGCGGCCGGCAATTGAATGAAGCTCTTCAGAATTGAGGCCGAAGCTGAAATACCTGTTCAGCGCCTTCAGCATCCACGCGGCATCAGACGACCCGCCACCGAGACCTGCTCCTGCCGGAATGGTCTTGTGCAGGTGAATACGGATGGCAGGGAAGTCAAACGACTGCCTCATAACCTTAACGGCTTTCATGACCAGGTTCTTCTCCGGGTCACTGTCCTCCATAATGCCGGTAACCTTCAGGGCGTCACCTTTGCGATTGTCTTTCCTGACAACAAACTCCAGGGCATCGGCAACATCCACGGGATAGAAGAAGGTCTCAATATTATGATAGCCGTCAGGCCTCTTCTCCATGATCCTTAACCCTATGTTTATTTTCGCTTTCGGAAATACAACCATGACAGGTCACTCTTGAGAGATCAAAAATATACGAACCTTTTTAATTTCCCTCATCTTTCACGATTATATACGTTTTCAACATCTTTTTAACACCGGTTGTTTGAAACAAATAACCATGCACTCCCGGCCGCACTGCTGTAATTATTAAATTTGAAAATGACACCGGCATTTTCCCTGCCGGTCTGATTATTTGATAAACAATACGTTACATTAATGGCACAGAGCACCTCAAGAGGCAGACAGGAGAAGAAACAGTCAGTTGTTATAATTCCCGAAGGGGGCAGGATCCCGCCGCAATCAACCGATATGGAGGAGGCGGTGCTCGGAGCTTCCATGCTCGAGGTGGAGGCGGCCAGGATGGTGGTTGACATGCTTCGTCCCGAGGTCTTCTACTCTGCCGCACACCAGAAGATATTTGCAGCCATCTCAGAACTGAACAAGCGTGACCAGCCGATAGACCTTTTGACAGTTACTCAGGAACTGAAACGGGTCAACGACCTTGAAGAGGTTGGGGGCGCTGTATACCTTACAGAGCTGACCTCGAAGATTGTGTCGGCTGCAAACATTGAATACCATGCCAGGATAGTACTCCAGAAGTATATACAGCGCGAACTGATCCGCGCAGCCACCCTGATACAGAACATGGTCTACGAAGATACCCTGGATGTGACCGAACTGCTTGACAGGAGTGAGGATGAGCTTTTCCGGATAGCAGAGGGAAATATCAAACATGAGGTGGCCCCCATCCATGAGGTCATCAAGCAGTCGCTTGCGGAGATAGAGGAGCTTGGCAAGAAGGAGGATGCGCTGGTAGGCGTTCCCTCAGGCTTCACCAGGCTTGACCGGCTGACCTCCGGATGGCAGAAGTCGGAGTTGGTCATCGTAGCCGCCAGGCCATCGATGGGAAAGACAGCCTTCGCGCTGACTATGGCCCGTAATATGGCCATCAACCACAACAAGAATGTCGCCATCTTCTCGCTCGAGATGTCAGCCATACAGCTTGTCAACAGGCTTATCGTTTCGGAAACGGAGATCCCGGGTGACAAGATCAAGAATGGTAAGCTCTCACCTGAAGAGTGGTCACTGCTTGAATCACGCATAAAGTCGCTTACCGAAGCGCCCATATTTATTGATGACACGCCTGCCATCTCGGTTTTTGAGCTGAGGGCAAAGTGCCGCAGGCTGAAGGCGCAGAATAAACTCGACGTGGTGGTGGTTGACTACCTGCAGCTGATGACCGGACCACCCGATGCCGGTAGCCGTGAGCAGGAGGTGAGCTCCATCTCAAGATCACTCAAGAGTATCGCCAAGGAGCTGGTAGTGCCGGTACTTGCTCTCTCGCAGCTTAACCGGTCAGTGGAAACCAGGGGCGGGAACAAGAAGCCTATGCTCTCTGACCTCCGTGAATCGGGCGCCATAGAACAGGACGCTGACATGGTGGTCTTCATCCACCGTCCTGAAAAGATGGGAGTGTCTCAGTTCGAAGACGGACAGTCTACCAAGGGCCATGCAGATATCATCCTGGCAAAGAACCGTAACGGTCCTACTGATGAGGTGCAACTTTACTTCAAAGAAGACAGGGCATCATTTGTTGAGCCTGATGAGTTCGGCCCGGAGGTCTCCTTCCCGGATCTTCCCAACGGGGGAGTTTTTACCATGGGTTCAAAGATGAATGATGATATCTCTTCGGATTACAGCGACTTCTCTCCTGACGACAACGGACGCAAGCCATTCTGAATAGGACAGAGCCATCAGGCAACTGGCAACAGGCAGTAGTTGGATACTCCCCCGAATAACCGCAGGCTTCGGGGAAGGTACAGAGTTATAGGACAAAGTCTAATCAATCCGCAAAATCACCCTTATTCCGGCTGATTCAAAGGCTGTGCCGCGGAAACCGGCCCAGACACCAGTATTGGCCAGAAAAAACACTTCGCTGAGGGAGTACCCGGCTTCCCAGTAATAGCCTGACTCGGGGGTCCATGCCGCGGAGAGGTCAATGTTTTCCCTTATGAGTGTCCGGCTGAGTACCGGCAGCCGCTTGAGGAGCAGGGTGGGAGTGGTGTACCTGGCATGGGCTTCGGCAAAACCGCTCCTCGCTGCCATAGAATATACCGGAGCCAGGAAGAAGGCATCTTCATAGTTGTTGAGCAGCACCGGTGACGACTGGGTATTGAAGTAATGCATGTCCTGCAGGCGTACATTCCCGCTTTTAAAGAATTTTCCCCCGCGTATGCGCCAGCGGAACTCGTTCATAGCCCCGAACCTTGATGTCCGGCTTACCTCCCCCGTGAGCATGTCATAGTGACCTGAGAGGGTGTCATTGTAATTGTATCCATGCCTCCAGGTGACGGCAAATGTTGGATAATCAGAGCCGGCACTGACTTTTGCTCCGTTTGAGATACGGTACCGCTGCCGGGGCGTCCAGGTCAGCATTGCGGTTGCCGAGAGATGGTCGTGGCTGAAAGAGGTCTCGGGCTCATAGCTCTCAATAACTCCGTTAACCCATACATTATCAGGCAGGTTGACATTCCACGGCCTCTCCTTCCTGAAAAACGAGAAGTCAGAACTGTTCTCCAGGGGATCACGTTTCTCGTACATCCCGGAGACTGACAGGTTCAACCCGTTGGCAAGGTCACCGCGATGGCCGGCAATGATATAGCGACTGTTATACAGCCTCATCATGTTATCCCTGAAGAAGAGAGACGCAACGGTATTAACCATTTGGTTAATTCCGGCAGTGGAGAACTCGTCTGACTGGTTGCCTGCTCTGAGGAAGAGGTTACCTGCCCGCATCGGGTCATAGAGTATATTTGCCGTGACATTCCACATGAGCCGTTCCCGGCTGAAGGAGTATCTGGCTGACGGGGCTAGTGTAAAACGGCCAGCCTCTCCGGATCTGACAGAGAGAGTCAGGCCCGTGCCGGCAACAAATCCGTCAACCGGGTTGAATGAGAAACTCTTCAGGTCAGCCAGCCCGTCAAAATCAAGTGAGGCATTTTTAGAGAGTTGCCAGCTCCTGCCGCCGGCCAGGTCTTTCATCAGGCGCAAGGTGCGTTTTTTGCTGCCCTGAACGGAATCAGGAGCGGCTTGTGAGCCCGGCCCCAGCGATATGGTTATTGTTGTAGTGTCCCTCCTCGCCAGCTGGCGGCCGGCGGCAGGCACGGAGGAGAGGCTGGCCGACTCCTCCCTGGTAAGTGGTATGGGCCTGGTTTCAGCCCACCAGGCTGAGTCTTTCTTTGTGGCGTCTTCCTCTATGATGACGGTGGTTTTTTCCTCTATCTCCAGCGGTGGTTTCTCCCTGGTCTGCCTGGCGTTCTTCTCGTTCAGTCTTGCCAGCCTTGACATATCGCGGGCGGTGAGATCGTCTTTCTGCAGTATGGATTCAATCTCCTGCCGGGTGGCGCTCTTCTGGTCAGCTGCCGGCTCGCCGGCATTATCAGGCTCTGCCGCCAGGGTATAGGATGGCGGGCGGGGGAGTGAGCGGTCAGGCTCCACCTCCATGTACTTCACGGCGCTGGTGTAAGCCGCCCTGGCCTTTATGCCCATGAGAGAAATATCGACGTTAAACTCATGGCTCACGGGCATCCATATGCCCTCTTCAACGGGAGTGTAGAGCTGGCGGACACGTATCTTCCCGGCCATGTTGTCATTGGTGAGGTCAAGGGAGTGGATGGCCCACAGATCCTCAACTATATAGATAATTCCTGTAAAGAGTTGCTGGCTTTTCCTCCGGGGTGAAACCCTGATCTTGTCAATGACATAATTGCCCTGTGATGAGGAGCCGAGGAAGGTGAAACTGTAGTGTGAGAAGGCGTTGGGTGCCAGTGGTGATATAGCCGCTCCGGCAAGCACGGGCTGGTAGAAGCTGGCTTCTATATAGTCCATGGGTGAGGCCTGGCCCTGGCCAATCTGTTCACTTGAGTTGGATGAGATAACGTGGTTTACGTATCTGTCCGGGGCGTTGAAGGTGATGATGCTGACCGACTCGGAAAAATAGTATTTGCCCTCCTCCAGGTTGCCCTCATTGGCTTCTATCTCCATTCTTCGCTTCAGCATCTCAGGGATCTTGTCGACGGTACCGCCGCCCCTGATATATACTTCCGCCCTGTACATTCTGACCTGGTTCAGATGGAACGGGGCCATCCCTATCGCCTTGCGCATGATGAAGTAAGCAGGGTCTTTGCCTGAGGCTGAGACTCTTACAGGTGGTATCTCAAAGAGTTGTTCAGCCATGGAGATGTCAGCTCTGACATCTTCGCCGGAGAGGTTAAATTTTCTGTTCACAGGAACATAGCCGAGGAACTGGTAGTTGACGGTATAGCTGCCCGGGGGCAGGCTGATCTCATAGTACCCGTCATTGTTGGAGGTTGTGCCCTGGCGCAGTTCGGTGATATAAACAGAAGCGGAGGGCATGGGGAAGCCTTTGCTGTCGGTGATTCTGCCTTTCAATGACTGAGACTGTAAAAGGTTTATCGGGAGAAGCAGCAGGGTTATTATGAGCACTCCGGTAAGGCGCATATTCAGTCTGTCTCTTCGGGATGATCCTTTAGTGATGTGCCGGCAATAACTATGACGAACTCGCCCCTGGGCGGAGTGTTTCTGAAGTGTTCTGCCAGCGAGGAGAGAGTGCCCCGGATGGTTTCCTCAAATTTCTTAGTCATCTCCCGCGAGACAGAGGCGCGGCGGTCACCTCCCAGCGCTTCTGCCAGTTGCCCGAGGGTCTTCACCACCCTGAAGGGCGATTCGTAGAAAATCATTGTTCTCTCCTCTGAAGCCAGTGATGTGATCCTCTTCAGTCTGCCCTTTTTATGGGGCAGGAATCCCTCGAAGCAGAAACGGTCTGAGGGCAGGCCGGAGGCTACCAGTGCCGGGACGAAGGCGGTAGGGCCGGGAAGGGATTCAACGGGTATCTCCCGCTCGATGCACCTGCGCACCAGCAGGAAGCCGGGATCGGAGATGCCCGGGGTGCCGGCGTCGGAGATGAGAGCAGTGACCGTTCCTCTCTCAATGTTGTCACAGACCGCCTCCAGGCTGCGGTGCTCATTGAATTTGTGATGTGAACGCAGCGGTACGGTAATGCTGTAATGGTCAAGAAGAATTCTGCTGGTCCGGGTATCCTCGGCAAGGATCAATCCGGCCGATTTGAGCACCTCCAGGGCACGGATGGTGATATCACCAATGTTGCCGATGGGGGTTGGGACCAGGATCAGTTTAGACATTCAGGCTGAATTTTCTGCGGACAACATCCACGAATGATGACTGTGCCGCAGGATCGGAGCCCATGACGGTGCTCTCATCAAGTATTCTCATGGCCTCGCCGAGGTTGGCGGCAGCATTGAGGCGTCTGATAGTGTCACTGTATGCCAGCGCATCGCCGCTGAAGAGCTCGCGGATATAATAGAACCGGTCATTGATGCCTATTGCCGCGCCTATGTCAGCTATCGGTTTGTTATGCATGACAGATGAGATTACCTCGTCCTTCCTTGCCGGTGATATCTTCTCGCCAATAGTGCCGGAAGGAATAAACCTGTCTGCCAGGATTCCCTTTGATGCTTCCTGGGCTTTAGGGGTTGCCTCCGCATGTTTGTTATTCTCCTCTTCGGGTGCAACAGCCTTAACCGGGTCCGGAAGATGTTCCGGCTCAGGCCGTGGCTCCGGCTTCGGAAGCGGTTCAGGCCTGGGCGGCAGTTCAGGCCTGGGTGGTTGTTCCGGACCGGGCATGGGCTCAGGCATCTTTTCATTTATCTGTTCGCTCTGCGCACCTGGCGCCGGCTCTGCCTGCTTGCCGGCATCGGTTAGTCCGGGAAGCAGCTTCAGCAGGTAAGCGGCACTATGAACCCGTGAACGGGCAAGTTCAATCTCGGCCTGTTCAGACCCGGATACGCCGGAGAGCTGTTCCAGCAATGCCATCGCCTCATCCAGGTCCCTTCCTATTATGTTTACAGCTTTCAGGAAATCCATCTCCCTCTGTTTTTTATTCTGATCGTTTTCTTTATTTTGC
>JAAZBN010000117.1 GCA_012513795.1 Bacteroidales bacterium
ATCTACAGGGATCTGCAGCAAGTCGTTTCCGGCCACCTTTCAGCCCTGCTGATTGATCCGGCCGAGGTGGTTGTTTTCGACCGTCTTCTAAAGTTTGATATCCACAGGCTGACTAAAAGCGAGATCCGCAGCGGAGGCTATGTCATTGATACCCTCGAGGCAGCAATCTGGTGCCTGCTCACCACCGGCAGCTACAGCGAAGCTGTTCTCAGGGCCGTCAACCTGGGACAAGATACCGACACTACCGCAGCCGTCACCGGAGGGCTGGCAGGACTGCTCTACGGCTATGACAGCATCCCGGAAGAGTGGATCACACAGATCGCCAGGAAGGATGATATCGCGGAGCTGGCGGAGAGGCTTGCCCAAAGCCTGTAGCCTGATGAGGTCATCAACCTGTCAGTAAGATTTAAAATCAGCATCCTGATCCGAAGAAGAGGATAGCAGGCCACACACATACAAAACATAATACTATCTTTATGTTCCGAAATGAACCGTGACAAGAAGCACCTCATCATGAACCGGAGACGAACTCTGATGACCATGATACTCCTGCTGACCCTGGCGGCCATGGACTGCTTCCCTCAGCAGCCCGGGGTAAGGTTTTTTGCAGCTGTTGACGGGTTGGCCCCGGCAATTAAGGCTGGAATAAAGAAGGATCTCACGGAGAGATATACCCTTCAGGGTTCAGCCGGGTTCTTCATCCTGGGTCCCAGCCTGATGTCATGGAACCTCTTCGGATCATACCGGCTTACAGACCCGGAGAAACCCCTTGGCATTCACCTCAATCTCGGGCTGCTCGACAACTACATCGAGGTCACCTCACCCATGTTCTCACTGGGCCTCGGAGGTGGTGCCGGCGTATCCTACAGGTTCCGTAATAACTCTGCCCTAACCTTCCGTCTGGGGGCGGTGACCGGTCCGGCCATCGACACCGGGGAGACCCGCTGGCTGACGCTGCCCAATTACGGAATTGAATTTGACTTTCCCGTCAGAAACAGAAAGTGAGCCGGAGCTGATCTTCACTATATTCTATATCTTATGTCAGGAAGAGGAAATAAGGCAGAACCGGTAATCAGAGAACTGAGACCGTCAGAGGCAGACATTCTAAGAACGATGCTCTATAATGCCATTTTCATTCCTCCCGGAGCAGAAATACCACCTTTTGACATCATTGAGCTGCCGGAGATCATTGTTTACATTGAGGAGTTTGGAAGGGAGGGTGATCTGTGCCTCGTTGCAGAGACGAATGGTGAAATTACCGGTGCGGTATGGACACGACTCTTTACCGGCCCGGTAAAAGGATACGGCTTCATTGATACAACCACCCCCGAACTGAGCATGGCAGTGCTTGAACCATACCGTTGCAGGGGCATTGGCACAGGGCTTCTCGCTGAGATGTTGAACAGGCTTGCCTCCGCGGGTTATGCCCGGGTCTCCTTAAGCGTTGACATGGCGAACTATGCTTACCACCTCTACAGGAAGTTCGGATTTGTCGATTACGCCCGTCATGATGAATCGATGACCATGCTGAAACAACTGTAGCAGCACGAAGTCATAACCCGGACATATGAACACAAGAATTAATATATGCTATACTCGTGAAATCAGTGAGGCTGAAACAGCTGTAAAATTGAAGCGAAAACAAGGATCAGCGGGTAGTTGGACCGCATTATAAACACATCACTTGCGCAGGAGCGTGGAAGAAAGCATCAAGCCTGGCAGTTTACTGAAGACCTTTCTGCTGACAGATGCATCATTTCAGATCCGGAGGGGTCATTAGACAGGGAACAGCACCTGAACCCCTCCAGGATGATCCGGAGTCATCTGAGACACACGTGATCAGCCTGAGGTCACAAGCAACACGAAACATATTCATATGAAAAAGTCATTTCTCCTACTTACGGCCCTCCTGCTGGCAGCAGTGGCATGTGCCCAGGAAAAGCATGTCATTACATCTGACAGTGTCTACCTTTACGTTAATGTCAAAGGCGAAGGAACCCCCTGTCTTTATCTCCACGGTGGGCCGGGAAGCGGATCATACTGGCTTGAGAAATTTGTCGGCGACTCGCTGGAAAAGCATTTCCGGATGATCTATCTCGACCAGAGAGGAGTAGGTCGTTCCACCAGTCCCGCTGACGGCAACTTCTCAATGGAAAGGATGGTTAAAGACTTCGAGGAGGTAAGGGAAGCGCTGGGGATCGGCCGGTGGATCACCCTGGGGCATTCCTTCGGCGGGCTGTTGCAGATGGGATATGCCCTGCGGCATCCGTCAACGGTTGATGCAATGATCATGATTAACGCGTCGCTGAACATGGGGATGAACTTTAAGACCAGCTGGTGCCCGAAGGCATGCGAGTTCCTGGGCATCACTGACAGGAGTTATTTCGGGGACGAATCAATCCCGCTCCACATCCGCTGGGACAGCCTGATCACTGCCCTGAACAGCAGTGACCTGATGTGGAAGATGGGTTTCGCTTCGCGCGAAGAGATGGATCTAATGAACAGTACATACGGTGAGTTGCCATCATGGAACGGCGATTTCAGCGAAGTGGCCATGAAGATGGATGATTATGCGGTGGACTTCACTGAATCATCCGCGACGGTCAGCGTGCCCGTACTCTTTATCTACAGCACAAGGGACTGGATGATCGGGCCGGAACATTACAAAACGGTAAATTTTCCCGAGATGATGCTCCAAGGCATTGATGCGGTCCATATTCCGTTCTTCGGTGACAACGCTGACATCATGCAGGCAATCCGGATATTCCGGAAGAAATACGGAAAATAAATCCTTTTTGCTTTATTTTACATTTGCTACGGGAATGGGATCATTCCCGGAGAATGGAATGAACCGGCATGGAACAGAAGGATTATCTGCTTCGCGAGATTGAAAAGATCGGAGATATCATCAGGGCTATCCGGCAAAAACTCTTTGGCGGAACCGATGAACTGGCAATCTCAGTAAGTAATCAGGCTGAAGCACTAAAGGAGATGATGCTGAGCGAGGCATTCATTGACCTCGATGAGATTTTTGTAATGGATGCGACAGAAACGGATGCATACCTTGCCGGTCAGAAGGGCTTCAATGTGGAGAATATCGAGCTGCTGGCGCAGACCCTGGCCGACATCGGGATGACCTCCGCGCCGCCGGCCTCCTTCGCCATGCTTGAGAAAGCGCTGCAGCTCTATGAGATATGCAACCTTCGTGACAGAACATACTCATTTGCCCGGGAGGCACAGATAAACCGGATCAGGGAGGAGCTTCAAACTGGCATGTAAATTGTGGAAACTCAGTAAATTTGTATATCTCAATCTTTAAAGACAGAACATGAAAACCCTGGTAACTGTTTGCCTGTTGTCCGTGATGTGCCTTGGATGCGAGAGAGGCAGATTTGATGTCAGTAACCCGGATGTCATGGAATTCGTTAAACAACTGAAAAACGGGACATATGACCAGTATGAATGGACTGAAGAGGGTGACCGGCTCTGGACAA
This sequence comes from Bacteroidales bacterium, assembly GCA_012513795.1. Classification (GTDB taxonomy): domain Bacteria; phylum Bacteroidota; class Bacteroidia; order Bacteroidales; family VadinHA17; genus SR-FBR-E99. The sequence goes on from JAAZBN010000117.1 coordinate 3,495, forward strand.
TAATGCCTGCTTTTCAGAAAAAAGACATACCTGCACTTATCAGCCTGGCAAAAGATTCCGAACTGGTTTCTCCCTGTGACCACTTCCCTGTAAACCCGATCTCCTCCATGTGGCCGTTCAGGGTTGTCGACGGCAAAGAGTGCATCATGCTGGGCGAGTATCTTCTGTGGTGTGCCGAGGCTGTTATCGAAGGAAAGGACTTCGCCTCACTCAACCCGGTGTTGCGCAATACAGGCAACAGCAGTGACCAGCGCCTCGACGCCGGGGAGATCATGGCAGTCAGGAAAATCTACCAGGAGTGGTGGGATGAATACGGCCACCAGGCAGACCCGCTAAAACTGCCGTTGGAAGGAACCGTTTATAGCTGGAGATAATCCGTTATTATTCCTTTGAGATGATCAAGTACCACAAGACCGTAAAAGGCATATCCATTGCCGAGATCCTGCCCGGTTCAGAGACTATAAGCACAACTGAGGAGCTGCTTGACATCCTTGCTGATGCCGGCTATAACGGCAGCACAGGCCTGGTAATCCATTCTGCAACCCTGAGCCAGGAATTCTTTGATCTCAGGACCGGCCTCGCCGGCGAGATCCTGCAGAAGTTTTCCAACTACAGGATGAGGCTTGCCATTATCGGTGACTTCAGGGATGTTAAGAGCAAAGCTCTTCGTGATTTCATTCTCGAGAGCAACATCCGCGGAACCATAAACTTCGTGGACTCACACCCAGAAGCCATAGCCAAACTTGACAGGTAAAAATGGAATCAGCTATTGTTACCGGCCTGCTGATTGTTGTACCCGTTCTGCAAATGCATGCTGATTTCAACCGCTGATAACCCCTGATCTTCAATAATTCCACTATTAACATGCTATCTTAAAGCATTTTGCTTATTTTGATCTCACTGTTCTGAGTCTCCTGAGAAAATTGTTCAATCAAAATACAGGAATCATGAATCTTCAAAAGTACCCCACAGACAAGACAAGCAGAATATTGTACAAGGCCGGAGGCTGGACTTCCATCCTGTTTCTGGTATACTCAGTGGCTACAATCCTGATATTTATCCTGGTGGGTAAAGACTATCCTGAGACGGCCTCTGAATGTTTTGACATGTTACAGGCGAATAAGTTTACTGCCCTGTTAAGGCTTGATATTGTGTCTGTTATTGTAATCCCATTTTACTACCTGCTCTTCTTCAGCATTTTCCAGGCACTGAAGAACGACAATGAAATGCTGGCAAAAATTGCTCTTTTCTGTACCCTGGCAGGAGTGACAATCTTCATCGCTGGATTGAACCTGGTATCAATACTCATTCTCAACAACAAATACCACGCAACCACCTCACCCGAGATGAGACAGCATCTGCTTGCCGCTTGTGAAGGGATGCTAGCAAGTGACATGTGGATAAATACCGGTGCTATAATCAGGGGAATCATGATTGAGACAGGGGCGCTGATCTTCTCAGTAATTATGCTTAAAACTCTGATCTTCAGCAAAGCGACAGGATGGGTAGGAGTGCTGACACATGGTTTTGACCTGGCAAGTATCCTGATTGGGATATTCTATGCGCCTATGAAAGATATATTCACGATGGTTGCAGGACCACTTTATTTCGTATGGTTTGTGATGATAGGTGCCGGCCTGTTCAGACTGAGCAGGATGCGCGATTGATGAAGTGCCGGAAAAGAAGCCGGGACAACCAACCCGGGCTGCCGCTATTCAGTCAGTTGATCCGCGTGATGAATGCCCAAGTCCCTTAAGCAGTTTCTGCTTCAGTTTATTATACTCTGGTGACTCACTGTCTCTTTGATCAAGGGGTGAGTCAAATGATATATGGGTGGTAATATGAACAGGAGGAGTGCTCATGACAAATATCTCTTCGCCAAGCATCAGCGCCTCATCAACATCATGGGTCACGAAGATAACTGTGCGCCTGTCAGCGGTCCATAGCCTGGTAAACCATCTTATCATGTTGTGCTTGAGGGCAATATCCAGACCCTTGAGTGGTTCATCCATGAGAATGATATCAGACGGACAGGCAAAGGCACGTGCTATTGAAACCCGCTGACGCATGCCCCCGCTCAGCTGCGCCGGGTAATGATCTGCAAAATCGTCAAGTCCCACCAGCCGAATCAGATTATCTGCCTGATGCCTGCGTTCACCGGCAGCTATCTTCCTGTCAATGACCAACTCAATGTTCCCCCTGATGGTCTTCCATGGCAATAACCGCGGGTCCTGGAAGATATATGACATGATTGTGCCATCAAAGCCTGATAGAGCACCTCCGTCAGGCTGAGTAATACCGCCAATGATATTCAGCAGGGTTGTTTTCCCGCACCCGGAAGGTCCCAGTATGCATGTTATCAATCCCCGTGGAATGCTCAGACTGAAGTCGCTGTAAACAGTGACTCCGTCATATTTCTTATTGAGATTACTGATCTTTAATTCCATAATCAATCTTTCCAGGCAACAATCCTGTGTTCACTCCACCGTATCAGCTTTTCAAAAACGAAACTTATAAAAACCGCAACTATTGTCCACGCGATAACTGCATCAACATTCAGAAATACCTGTTGCTCATGCATCATGGTACCGATACCGTATCTGGGCTGACTCAGCACCTCTCCTATTATTATTGCCCTCCATCCTATTCCCATTGCGGATGATGAGCCGCTGATAATGAAAGGCATGATAGCCGGCACATACACTTCGAGAACCACTCTTTCATTGCTCACCCTGTAAAACTTTGCCATCTCAACAATGTCAGGATCCACGCTCCTGATGCCGTCAGCAACGTTGGTGCAGATAAACGGGAACATGGTCAGTATGGCAATAAAGACCGGCACGGATCCCGGGCTGAACCAGATCAGTGCTAGCAATATTATGGCAACCACCGGTACCGAACGCACCGTCACCAGGAAGGGATTCAGAAAGGCATTGAAATCCTTGCTGATACCGGCCAGTATGCCAAGCAGCAATCCGAAAACGGCAGAGATGATGAACCCTGCCAGCCCGCGAAGAATCGTCGTTCCAATGACAGCAAGGAATTCGGCATCAGTGAACAGCTTCAACACCGCCACCACTGTTTTTGCCGGTGTCGGCAGGATAAAGTCAGAGTTAAAATACAATGCCAGCAACTCCCAGATAACCAGCATGGTGATTACGGAAGCGAACCCCAGGTAATGCCTTTTAGTAAATGAAAGCTTCATCAGGTATCTTTCCTCCGATTATATCAGGCTCCATATTAAAAAATATCCGGAGATACGCTTCAATCCCGGTACTGATGTCCCGTGCCTTTTTAAACTCCATATGCGACCGCGGAATGGATGCCACAGCTGTCTGCTCGTCAGGCAGAATGCCATAGGCGACAATCAGCCTGGCGGCACTGTCCGGATTGGTGCTTACCCAATCCACTGATGTTCTGCAGGCATCAATAATCCTTTCAACCAGCTCCGGGTTATGGTCAATTATCTGATCCTTTGCCAGCAAGGCTGTCTGAGCCATTGGTATTCCTGTTGTCCTCTCCCATTCGTTGTTCAGGTCAAAAATGGGGTGGATATCCGTGTTCTTTGCAGCCACCATGCTGACCAGGGGCTCTGACAGCACAGCCAGCTCAGCCTTCCCGGCAGCAACGGCATTGGCCAGTTCAACATGTGAGGGATAACTGTAATCAAGCACAATATCCGCCTCCGGTCTTATGCCGTTCTTTTCAAGCAGATACCGGAAAAGAACATCCGGGGTCATTCCCCTGGCCATAACATTGACTCTTTTACCCCTGAGATCCTCCCAGCGGCCTATTGTTGTATCCTGTCCGAAGAGGTACAGTGAGCCCCAGACAGGTATCGCAATCAACCTGTAACCGAGCCCTTTGTTATAGAGTATGGCTGCCATGGTGGTAGGCAGAATGGCGAAGTCGGCACTTCCGTCAAGCATCATCTTCCTGACCTGAAGAGGCTCATCAAGGATATCAGCCTTCAGGCCGGCATGACTGTCAGAGTCAAGGCTGTCAATCAGTTTTATAAGGGCCATTGACGAAGGCCCGTTAAGGCTTGCAAGGGTCATCCCGTCATGCTTCCCCCTTACAGCGGTCTCTCTGCAAGCAATGCATGCCATGGAAAACAGAATAAATATTACGAGCTTGCGGTTCATGTCAGTGCTTTGCACAAAGCTATTCAATTAAATTCTAAAAAAAAGACAATATCCCACATCCATAATTGCATAATATGCCGGGGAAGGAAAGGTTCTGCGTCAATGTATGACATTAGTCATTGACAGAAAGCATACTTTTACGTAATTTTGCGCTGTAATTAATCCGACCTGTAATGGCACTGAGGTCTGGTCTTTTTCCCGGCTGAGGTAGTACAGGTTAAATATTAATCCAATCCAGAGGTACCCTGATGGAAAAGAGAATAGGAACACTTCTTATCAGTGTTAACAGCAGCGAGGACGTTCAGTCGCTGAACAATATCATCTCAGATCATTCTGATATTATCATAGGACGCCAGGGCCTTCCCCGTGGCAATAATGTCAGCATCATTTCTCTTGTTCTTGAAGGTACCACAGATCAGATTGGCTCCCTGGCAGGCCGCCTTGGCCGCCTGAGAGGGATTCAGGTAAAATCGGTACTCTTAAAGAACACAGAAAATGAATAAAACACTTTTAATTGCAGCTTTATGTTCACTTGCCATCGCCCCGGGTACGTACGGGCAGAACCGCAACATTCAGACACCGGACGATGACACTCTCTCATTATCTGAGAGAACTATCGATATTGGCGAGGTGGTTGTCTCAAGCCTCCGTATAGACAGGAAGGTGAAAGAGCTGCCTGCCCCCCTTACCGTTGTGAGGGCATCAGATTATCAGAAACAATCATCCCTCACCCTCTCCACCGTGCTGAACAGGGAACCGGGCATCTCACTTGGCGGTGACGGAATATGGGCCACCAATATAAATATCAGGGGCCTGAATGAAAACCGGCTGGTGACCCTTGTTGACGGCAGCCGGGTTGAAACAGCCACTGATCTTACTGCATCAATGAGCATGGTTGACGTCTGGGAGATCGACCGGGTGGAGGTAATAAGAGGCGCACTCTCCTCACTGTACGGAACCGGGGCAATGGGTGGCATCATAAATATCATCACCAAAGACGGCCACTTCTCAGATCAGCTGTATGTCTCGGGAAATGCGGGGGCGGGCTTTGCCTCGGCAAACAGGATGTATTCAGGTCATGCAGACGTGAACACAGGATCGGACAAATGGTATGTGAGGCTCTCCGGCACCTACACTGATGCCGATGACATGAGGACTCCCGAAGGAACACTGCTGAACAGCCAGTATACATATAATAACTTCGGAGCCAGGGCAGGCTTCAGACCATTCGATAATCATGTCATGAAAATTCACTATCAGCGATATATGGCAACCGACGTCGGCATACCCGGCGGTGAGGCCTTCCCCGGACCGTCAGAGGCCACATATACAGACATCGGCAGATCACTGTTGTCAGCAAGCTATGAGATTACCTCTGTTACCGGGAAGCTGAGCAGCCTCAGGTTCAGTTATTTCAACCAGTATATTGACCGTAACGTCGCTCTTGAACCCAACACTGTCACCGAGACCACACTTCCCAATGGCAACACTCAGCGCACCACCCCCACCCTGATGACTCCCGGCGGCAAGCATATGACCAACGGCGGACAGATGCAGGCCACATTTAATCTGTCGTCCGGCAACACGCTGATAGCAGGTGCTGACGTGTGGGGCCGCAGGCTGACAACTGACAGAACAAAATATGTAACCATAGATATAATCAATCCTGCCGGTGATATAATCAAGACCAACAGTGTGGTAAGGGGTGAGACTCCTATCCCGGCCTCATCCTTCACCAGCTCAGGCATTTTTATCCAGGACGAAGCCACGCTTGCTGACGGAAGAGTGACACTGATCACCGGCGGACGGATTGACGGCGTATGGGTCAGCAACGAAGAAGGCTATGATGTTGATTACATCATTATAAATGATGTGGAGAACGACTCTCCTACGCGCCGGATAACCTTCCCGGAAGGATCCGGGAGAAGCATCTCATGGAGCGCCAATGCCGGACTTCTGTACAACCTGACCGGCAGTACCGATCTGTCATTTAATCTCGCACGCTCATTCAGGGCGCCGTCACTCGAGGAACGTTTCAAATA
>JAAZBN010000118.1 GCA_012513795.1 Bacteroidales bacterium
GCCACACGCGGGTTGACCCACACGCTGTTCTCTTCCATCAGATCAGTAAGGTTGGGGTTGTTTGCAGTACGGCTGAATGTATGCATGGGTGCGCGACCGTAGTTAAGGCGGTAGTAGCCTTCGGGCGGCTCCTCGTGCCTTGTATATTTCGGCAGCGGGTCATAGCCCGCCTCCTCCATAGCCAGGGAGTAGAGTTCGATCTTGCCTGTGCCGGTATAAAATTCCACATCCTCATCGGGATAAAAATAGAGGTCGTCATAGGGGCGGTCGATAGTCTTAACCCCAATCTTCTTCATCTCCTCCAGGCTGCTTCCCACCTGTTTCAGTTGCCAGTCGAGCTGTTCTTCCATGGTCTCAAACGGGAAGTATTCAATCACGCCCAGCCTTTTTGCCAGCTCCCTTGCCATATAGAATGCCGGTTTTGTATCATACAGGGGTTCGGCAGCAGGAGCCCTGAGTGCAATCTGGGGCTTGCGGTGCGGTCCGACCCTGAGGTCATCATATCTCTCGAGGTAGGTACACTCAGGCAGGACCACGTCAGCCCAGCCTGTGATCTCCATGGGCATCGTATCAACCACAACCAGCAGTTGAAGGGCCTGGATTGCCTTCAGGGTATTCTCCTGGTTGGGAAGAGTCTCCATAAGGTTTGTGCCGTTGACTATCCATGCCTGAAACTCGCAGGCACGGGTCGGGTCAGGAACAGTGGCATCACAGACCCCGTTGGCCAGCACCGTATCAGCCATCTTATAGAGGTCCGGAAACTCTGTTCTCCATGATCTCTTTGGTGTGGGATAGGCAGGATGCGGCGGCTCAGGCAGTTCGAAGGTCTCGGTGCGGAAGAATCCGCCCCTGCGTCCCCATGATCCCAGCAGGGCATTGAGTATTGCCACGGCCCTCAGGCGCTGAGTGTCATCACCGTACCATGTCACATGGCGCCCTGGATGAACAATGACTGCCGGGGAGGCGTTAGCCATCTCACGTGCAGTCTCGCGGATTACAGTCGGATCAATTGTAGTTATGCCGTAAGCCCATTCAGGGGTCATGTTCTTCACATGCTCCTTAAGGTACTCAAACCCATATGTGTATTTCTCAACATAGGGCCTGTCATAAAGCTCTTCTGTAATGATGACGTTAATCCATGCCAGCAGAAGAGCAAGGTCTGTGGCCGGCTTGATCGGCAGCCAGTATTTTGATTTGCCGGCAGCTGTTGAGAAGCGCGGGTCGACGGTGATTATTGTTGCTCCCTTGTCTATGGCGTCAGACATCTCCTGTACCTGTCCGTTATGCATGTTCTCACCGAGATGGCTTCCGATCAGTACAAGGCACCTTGTATCACGTATATCAAGAGGTTCAGGGCTCTCCAGTGCCTCACCGAATGTAGCCTGGAAGGCCACCTCGCGTGGTCCGCGACACTGTGCATAGGATGGTGCTGCCACGTGAGGCGAGCCCAGGGCACGCAGCAGTGTCGAGAAGTATTTGCCTCCCGACCCGTGAGTGAAGAGAGCCACGCACTCCGGTCCATGTTCGGCAGAGATCACCTTTATCTTCTCTGCAATGTAGTCAAACGCCTCTTCCCATGTCGCTTCGCGGAAGCTCTGTTTGCCTCGCTCCTCTGTGCGTATCAGGGGTTTGCGGAGCCGGTCCTCATCATGGTACATGCCTACCCCGCCGGTGCCGCGCGGACACAGACGGCCGTTGCAGTTCAGGTCTTCATTGTTGCCGATAATCTTCTGAATTGATCCCCTTTCGTCCTTGTAGACCCACCCCGCACACTTCCAGAAACAGACCTCGCAGTAGGTGGGTGTGCGTCCGGTGAGGGCAGTCAGGGTGGCCTTCTGGCCGTCAGTGAGCTCCGAGGCGAGCAGCCGCAGTCCAGCGGCGCCGGCCATGACTGCTCCCGCTCCCATGGCTGAGATCCTGATAAATTGCCTGCGTGTTGCCATATTGCGTTTAGTTATTGTATTCCTGACATATTCATGCGGAGAGCCGCCTGACACTAAACATGCCTTTCCGCTAAAGA
>JAAZBN010000119.1 GCA_012513795.1 Bacteroidales bacterium
CTGAACTATATTAAATCCTGACAAAATATGGATGGTACCCTGTTTCACAAAATGGTTCGCATGTAAAACTTAAACACAACAAGAAATCAGGCATAATAATCTTCCCAAATCATGGTAGTCTGGAGGTCGGTAAAGGGCTTGAGAGAAAGACACTCAAGGATGCAGGTCTGAAGTTGGAGAATAAAAAAGGTAATGGAGATAAAAACAACGAACAAAAAGATTAAAATGATAGTGGAAAAGACAGATACTGGTTTTTCTGCCTTCTCTGAAGAATATCCTATCTATACTACTGGCAGGACAATTCCTGAATTAATAGATAATGCTCTTGAAGCTGCAAATCTCTATTTTGAAGAAGACGGTATCCGCATTACACAAGAGAATCTTAAGTTTGAAATTGACTTTAAGCAGTTTTTCCAGTACTACAAAGTCATTAATGCTAAGTTCCTTGCCAACAAGATTAGAATGAATCCAACCTTACTCTCTCAATATGTACAGGGTCGTAAGAAACCATCTGCTGCCCAAACAGAAAAAATTCTGTTTGGAATTCATCAAATTGGACAGGAACTATCAGAAATAAACCTTATACACAGGCCTTAATAAAGGGCACTGGCTATAACAGGTCAGCATATGTCATTGGCTTCTGTGCCGCGATGGGTTTTTGCGTGCTAATCCACAAGATCAGCACACCAAAAACAGTTGGCACTTTACCGGCCCGGTTTCGTGGCTAAAGCCGCCGGGTAAAAGCCAGCCCGCTGGCCCCGGTACCGCCGGGTCGTTGTATGCCATATCAATACGATACTGCAAAAATTAAACCAGATGAATCTTAAACCAAATATTTACAAATTGCTTCAGAGACCAAAGTTGATATTACTTCCTTTATTGATTTGGTCATGGGTGAGGAGAATTTCAGAAACATAATGGTCAATAGTTTTTTTATTAACTTCAACTGGATTTTCTTAAAAGAATTACGACAGTTTTAGGACAAAAATATTCAGCTAATCAAACAACGGCAAATTGTGAAAAGATTGACACATTGTTTTGCAACAGTTTTATGGATTTCAATAATGATTTGTATTTCGCATACAACTCATGTTCAAGCTCAAAACACAGAAAAGAAAAAGATCGTTCGTGGAGAACAGGCCCCTTTGGCCGATCCGGGTCAAAGGAATTTCGGAGGAATGATTCCACCGGTTGGTACACAAGGACAACAGAGGCCGCCCAGACCGCGTTTCCCGGAGCCGAAAATTCAGACTGTTTCTCTGGATGATATTTTCATGAGTGATCCTTTCATTTTTCCGGATACAAAAAGCCGCACCTACTACTTAACAGGTACAGGCGGTCGTTTGTACAAAAGCACCGACCTGAAAATGTGGACCGGGCCGTACTCGATTATTGATCTCACCGGCACCTGGATGGACGGAAATTTTGTAGCAGCCGCTGAGATTCACTATATCGGTGGTAAATATTACCTGGCCGGTACCTGGAATGATCACAGTGTAGTTATACAGGCTGTTCCCCGCCGATACAATGTACCGCTCAACCAGACTCAGCTATTGGTATCTGATTCCCCTGAAGGACCCTATAAGCCGTTGGTTGACGAACATGATTTTTGTCTGGGCCCTGAAGACTGGGACATCATTGACGGAACACTTTACGAGGAAAATGATACCACCTATATGGTATTTGTACATGAATGGACTCAGCTGATTGATGGGACCATGGATTATATGCCCCTCTCAAAAGACCTGACGCATCGTACGGCAGAACCAACAACCATCTTCCGCGCCAGTGAAGCTTCCTGGTCAAAAGAAATGAACAGCATAGGTGAAGCAACATTCGGCATGAAAATGCCGGGATGGGTAACTGACGGTCCTCAACTATTCAGAACAAAGACCGGTAAATTGGGGATGTTATGGTCGAGCTGGGGCGTTAACAGGTATGCTCAGGGGATTGCTTATTCTGAATCAGGCACCATAAAAGGGCCCTGGATTCAGGAAAAAGAAGCCTTTAAGGGTGATAACTCGGGTCATGGCATGTTATTTACAACCTTTGAAGGCAAGCGCTTATTCATCATACACCATGCCGAAGGCAATGGTCCACGTAAACCCCAACTATATGAGGTTGATGATTCAAGTGATAAACTGATACTGGGCAACAGGTATAACCCTTGAACATGTTGAATCATTTTTGTTCGGTTAAAATTTTATAATCTATTTTTTACCCGACAATAGTGATACTTAATTTGTATTATTAGTTTTTTGCTGTTTAAGTATCAATGAGTTCAGTGTAAACTAACAAAACAACTTATTTCGATAGCAATGCCCGGTTTATCACCAGGAACACCCGGAGCAAAAGAAGCATATGGAATTTCTATTCTGAGAGAAGATTTATCTATTCAGATACCTCCAAAGGCTTTTAGAAGATACAATCTTGCAGACAATGAATCAGTACTCCTGACATCAACGCGGCATGATGAAAGAGGTTTTGCGGTTATGAATCTCGAGAAAGCCAAGCTGAGTGTTTTTTAAAAAAGTAATAGATAAAATCGATGGAATAGACCAGGTTTACAGGATTAATTCGCGTCCTTACCTGATAACCAAAGTAAAGAACAGTAAGATTTATTTTGATAAGGATATTGTTGAAGGCCTTGATTTAGAAATAGGTGAGAGATATCTGATTATTAAGAGCACTACAATGACGATGAGCTATACACCAGTGGATATCTGGAAAAGAAAATTTGAAAAAGAAGGCTTTCTTGAATCCATAAAAAACATTGATAGTCTTGAGATTTTTTAGCAATAACGGCACACGGTATTGCATATAGCAAATGGCAGGTCTGCGGAGGTTTGAAGCTTACTGCCCCGCATCAAGGTTTGTAACGGTGGATAGGAACGTAGCCCGCAAATTGCCACTTGCCATCTGTGTGACCGTTGCGTGTAATGCCAGCATACCGTAAATGCCGTAAGAATACTGTAAGAAATTAAATACAAAGTCTTGGACGAACTGATTAATCAAAATAATTCCGGATGAAAAAACGGCAGAAAAATGAAACAACCGGATCAGCATTCGGTGCGGCGCACGGCGTGCCACCCTCCAGATGCATCGGGACGCCAACTGCACATTATTCGCCACTCACCAAGGTTCGTGGCTCGTGAGCTCTTTCGATTCGCCGATTGGCGGATCGGGCTTTGATATGTTGAAAGTTGAGTAGCATTACCAAATAAGAAAGACAATCTGTTTAAATCCAAGTCAGTAATCGTCATAATAGAAATTCCCGAATCACAAACCATCTCCAGGCAAGCAAACAACATCCTGACAAATAGAATAATAACCAGGGTTCATCCGCCTAGCGGCAAGCATAAGTATGCTTTTTATTGCGGTGACCCCTGCGATTACCCAACGCTCCTGACAGGATGAAAGATTCTGTCAGCAAAAGGACACGGGATGTTTGTTGATATGCATTGTGATGAAGATGTTTGCATTACTATCGGAAATGGTACCAACATGAGTTATTATGCCCCTTTCAAGGAGCATCCTGAGAAGCACCAGTTGCTGTTAGAATTCGATGACGGCAGCTTCGTGGTTTACACAGTGGCAATGTATGGTGGTATATGGGCGTTCAAAGGAGTTCTTGACAATTCCTATCACCTTGGTAGTTTAAACAAAATCTCACCTCTTGATGACTCTTTCGGGTTGGTTGATAAGATGAAAATCCGGCCTCTGTTTGCATCAGTCGCCCTGGCGCTCTTCTTTGCGCTGATACATTTTGTTTTCTATAAATGGATCTTCCTGGACAGAGGTATTATAGGCATGCTTACCCATACAAGCCTGTTCATGGTTGGGTTTGTAAGGAACAGTCTGATCCTTATGACCGGTCATACCGGATATTCCTGGGCCCTGCATCTTGGATGAATGATAGTGATGATGGGGAGTATACACTCTGACGTGAATACAGAATTGTTGGTGACGGAATCAGCAAGATTCAATATGTATCTGGGTTCCTTCGAAATGCTGATAATATCGGCAGCTCTGGCTGTATTGACCGGCCTGTTCTGGTTCAGGAGACCAGGTCTCAGGCCACTTAAGCGATAGTTGCAACCAAAAAAAATAAGATATGAAGAAAGTTTTCCTTACCTATTCAGGAGAGATCTCCTTTGAGAATAGCCATCTGCAGATCTATGACAATCAGCCGAAATGGCTTAAGGCAGTTAGTCTGGCTACCATTTTCTCAGCAATTCTCTATGGTATCCTTCTTATCGTCAGGTTCTTCAAAACCGACGATCCGTTTGACCTCTGGCCAGGATTAGTTATGGTGGTACTGGGGATTCCGGCCGTGATAGTCCAGTGGAGAATATCATATATTGGCCGGATAGCCTATGACGATATCATAAGGGTAAAGATTCATCGCAATATTGCCAATCATCTGTTTGCCGATATCATTATTCGCAGTGGCAAGAAGCGAAGGATAGTGCTTGACGAGGATGATCTCGGAAGGTTTGGAAGAGATCATCTTGACGAGCTAATTGAAGCTCTCAACAATAGAAAACTAAAAGTAATCTGTCCCTAAGTCATCAACTGATAGTATCTTGCCTCTGAATCAGAGCGGGAAAATCAGAAAGAAGACAGGTTTCAGGATTCATCCTGCAGCGAAGATCGTGCTTGGGCTTTTTATCCTGTGGGCATCTCCTGGGGTGGGAGAACTCGCCCACAAAGCAGGCATGATGTTTGGTGATTTAGATCAGTTTTACGAGAAATTTTCCAAAATAGGGCATTGTGTGTATGGGATAAAAATACCGACGGGCAGTCCTTCACTGAAATGAAATGGGTAATGCTTGCGTACATTTGCATAAAAATCCGGCAAAATGAAAAAACTTGATGATCTTCTGCTTATAGGTGATCCCACCCTTTACGAGGTGAGTGAGCCGGTGCTTGAGAGTGAGCTTAATCTTGTTCCGGGGTGGATGGCAGACCTCCACGGTGTGATGGAGGAGGTAAGGGCGAAGTATCACTTTGGCCGGGCCATAGCAGCGCCACAGCTTGGAATATTGAGGAGGGTGATCTATATCAACATCGACGAGCCCCTGATCATCATCAATCCGGAGCTTCATAATCTCAGTGATGATTTGATTGAGCTGTGGGACGATTGTATGTGCCTGCCCAATCTGCTGGTGAGGGTTAAGCGTCACCGCAGCCTGACTCTGAGATACCTCGACGAGAACTGGGAGCAGTGTGAGTGGCATGTGACCGATGATCTCGCCGAGCTGGTCCAGCATGAGTATGATCATCTGAACGGTGTTCTTTGCACCATGCGGGCCATCGACGGGAAGTCGTTCAGGTGGAGGCCATAAGCCAGTCGGCAGTCGGCAGTCGGCAGTACCAGTCGGCAGTCGGCAGTCGGCAGTCGGCAGTACCAGTCGGCAGTTTTATCCCGTACACGCAGTGTCGGGACGGCAGTACCAGTCGGCAGTCGGCAGTCGGCAGTCGGCAGTCGGCAGTCTGCAGTACCAGTCGGCAGATCTACCAAAGGGGCGGTGTGAGGACCCTCTATATTAATTATCTTTGGATCTCAATTCTGTAAAACCATGGTCGACAAAACAGCTACAGTAATTGGCGCCACCGGCCTGATCGGCGGGCACCTCGCAGAACTCCTTGCAAAAGATGCTCACTTTTCGAAGGTGCGGCTGATAACCAGGAAAATGCCGGAATCCGTACCGCAGGGGGCTGAGGTTGTTGTGATCAACTTTGAGGATCCGGATGCGTTCAGGTCGGCCATAGAGAGCAGTGAAGCAGTTTTCTGTGCCGTCGGCACCACCCGTAAGAAGGTAAAGGGTGACATGGATGCCTACCGGAAGGTTGACCATGACATACCGGTGAGCGCCGCCCGTCACTGCCGGGATTCAGGATGCCGGCACTTCTCGCTCGTCTCGTCGGCAGGGGCCTCGGCCAAGAGCAGTAACTTCTACCTGAGGTTCAAGGGCGAGGTGGAGGAGGCCATAGCCGGTATGGGCATACCTTCTGTGTCTGTGTTCAGGCCCTCGATGCTGATGGGTAAGCGGAATGAGTTCCGTCTGGCGGAGGAGATCGCAAAGATATTTGCCGCTCCCCTCTCCTTGCTGTTTCCGGCGAAATACAAACCCATCAAAGGTCATGATGTTGCACGGGCCATGATTGCTGCCGCCAAGCGGGAGGAACCGGGATTCAGAATATTTCACTTCAATGAGATGAAGGCACTCATAAAGGGCAGCAGAGCATGATACAGTAATCACCGTCAATCACAGGCCCATAAGGGAAACTATAACGGTAAATTGAGCAGGAATGACCATTGACAGATATCACGAGATGCATCAGGGAATTGAGTTTACCGTCAGGAAAGGCACGGAAGTTGATTTCCCCGCAGTACTGGCACTTATTAAGGAGCTTGCAGATTATGAGCGGTCGCCCGATGCGGTGACCAACAACGTGGAGCAGATGCGCCGCGAACAAAAGCACTTCCGCTGTTTCGTTGCAGAGAGCGCTGAGCACGGCATAATTGGCATGGCACTTTACTTTTTCGCCTATTTCACCTGGGTAGGAAAATCGATCTATCTTGAAGATATCATCGTGAGCAGGGAGTTCAGGAACCGAGGAATCGGAGCGCACCTCATGAAGCGTGTGATGCAGGAGGCGAAGGATGAGAACTGCAAGCGTGTACGATGGCAGGTGCTTGACTGGAATGAGCCGGCCATCAGTTTTTACAGGAAGTGCGGCGCTGAGATCAGCAGCGACTGGCTGAACTGCACCTTCGACGAAAAGGGGATAGCACTCTTCAACAATATGATGTCCTGAATGAGAAGTGATATGAGACTCCGCGCAGACAGCAGTGCCAATGACATCACTATCTGCTCCGGAAGAATCCGTAGGGTCACGCTGCTGATATTATCGGTATTCATCCTGAAAGTCGTAACCAGTTGCATTGATCCCGTCTGGGATTTTGATTTCAGTTTCAACAAAATTACTGTCAGGAACCTCGACAATTCCGGAATCTATCCCACGGAGACCGACAGCGATATCATGTATGCCCAGGCAGTGGCTTTTACTGTGACCATTGCCGACGATATAATCCTGGCGTCTGGTGTTGACAGGCGAAGCAATGACAGCTTTACAGGTTTCACCCCCGCCTCCGCCGAGTCTCCGGAACCCAGGTATTATCCGCTGAACCGGATCACAGGGATCAGCATAGTCACACTTGAGGCGATGTCAGCCGGGATTCCTGCCGGAACAGATGTCACAGGGCTGTTCGCAGCCTGCGTATCCCAATTCAATACACCTGGTTTCCTTTACATTGATTCCGGGGAGCTTCTTTCAGTCATAGACCGGGATTATTACCCTGGTGAGCCGTCTGTCACATTCCAGTTGTTCTGCATGGAGGAAATTGCAGGTAACAATGTGCAATTTGAAATCAATATAACCCTGTCGGACGAAAGCACACTGTCTGCATCAACCAACCTGATAACACTTATCAGGAACGAGTAGCACATATGCAATGAGACGCTATGCCACAATAATGCTGTTCCTTCTGCCTGCGCTTGCCGCTTCTTCCCTCCTTCCGGCCCAGGGCCGGTTAATAGAAAAGAAACAGGCATCAATTTGGTTTGGCGTGAGGGATATAACCCGTGACAGCCTGGCTAACGGCGCCAACCTCGATTTCCTGAACTACCTTCACTCCTCGGATGAGATGGCTGAGTACCAGTATCTGGGGCTCTCCGCACATCTCTGGTTCCGGGGCAACTGGGAGGCCGACCTCAAGGTGGCCATGTATGATGATTTTGCGCCCACCAGCCTGAATATCAAGGCTATATGGATGCCATACAAATACCTGGGTTTCACGGCAGGATTCTACAGTTATCCCCAGCTGATGAATGAATTTAATATGTTCCACCGCATCTCCGACGAAGGGTGGTATGGTGACACAGACAGTAATTTCAGGCAGAGGCGTATTCATGAAACAGGGATTATGGCAGGGGTAGTAGTGCCGTTCAGCTACCGTTTTATCCACCTGACCCTTTACATGAACGGAGGTATCAGCAATCTCTCCAGATTCAGTGAGAAGGTAACACAGAAGATGATCAACGGTAACATGAAGCGTGAGATCAGGTACGCAACAAAGAACTCCCCGGCGCTCTTTTTCTTTCCCGAAGCAGAGCTGGGCATTGACTGTTGCAGGATCGGCGGTATAACGCTGGGATTCAGGGGTCATGCCAGCTGGTATTCTGTAGACCGGTCTGTGGATTACAGCAGGACAACCTTTGAGTGGACCTATGACAACCCGGAACAAGAAGAGGTTGCCAATCCGGCACACAGGTTCTCAAAATTTGAATTTGATGCAGGTCTTTATCTGACCTGGTGAAGAATGTTTTATAGTACCCGGACTGCATCTCGCGTCGAAGGCATTTTGCTTTTAACTTAATAGTCCTAATTTTGTTTTAGACTAAAACCTGTCCCAATGAGCGAACTCATTAACAATTCATCAGACAGAAAAAAGCGGCTGAAGGAGCTGATATTAAGGCTTCATGAAGGGGAGCCTGAAGAAAAGGTAAGGGAAGACCTGCTGGGTACCCTGAGCCAGATACCCTACGGAGAGGTTGTTGAGGTTGAGCAGGAACTGATCAGCGAAGGACTCCCCGAAGAAGAGGTGCTGAAGCTTTGCGATGCCCACTCGGCTGTGCTTCACGGTAATGTAGACCTCTCTGCAGCCAAAAAGATTCCGGCAGGGCACCCGGTTGAGGTGCTCATCAATGAGAATAAGGAACTGAGGAGGGTAGTTTCAGAAATTGAGAACCTGATTTCAGCCATCAGTTATGAGTCAGGTCCGGTGCAGGATGCTGAGATATTCAGGCTTATCGGTCTCTTCAACAGCCTGTGGGATGTTGACAAGCATTACCAGCGGAAGGAGTACCTGGTTTTTCCATATCTGGAGAAGCAGGGTATTACCGGACCGCCCAAGGTTATGTGGGGGAAACATGATGAGATCAGGGAGCTCATCAAGGGCGCCATCGAGATACTGAAAAGTGGTGAGATAACCCGGGAAGAGCTGGGTGCATCGGCTGAGATAGTATTCCTTCCGGCAGCAAATGGCGTAAAGGAGATGACCATCAAGGAGGAGGAGATACTCTTCCCGATGGCACTTGACAACCTGAACGAAGCCGACTGGTATGCCATTCAGAAGCAGTCGCTGGAGATAGGGTACTGCCTCTATGACCCGAAGGTCACATGGAAGCCGGAATGGGCTGAGGAGGATATCCTCAATGAGATGAACAAGAATGCAGACACAGTTCAGCTACCCTCGGGCAGTTTTACCGTCGAGGAGCTGCTGGCTATACTGAACAGGCTGCCGATAGACATGACATTCGTTGACCGTAATGACAAGGTGAAGTACTTCTCGCAGAGCGAAGAGAGGATCTTTCAGCGGAACAGGGCGATACTGAACAGGGATGTAAGGCATTGCCATCCTCCAGCCAGTGCTCACATTGTCGATAAGATCATCGAAGACTTCAGGTCGGGCAGAGCCACGAGGGCACCTTTCTGGATAAATATGGGAGGCAAGATGATTCACATTGAATACTTCGCCCTGCGAAATAATAAGGGGGAGTACCTGGGCACACTGGAGGTGTCGCAAGATGTCAGACCATACAGGGATCTTGAAGGTGAGCAACGGATATTATCATACTCAAAATAATCATGGATCAGAACAGGATAATCATAAGTCCGAAGACAAAGGTATTGGTGCTGATTGAGGCTTACCCGCTGCTTGAGGATACACTGATACGTTATGTGCCTGCGTTTGAGAAGCTAAAGAACCCGGTGTTGAGAAGGACGGTGGCGCGGATTGCCACCCTTCAGCAGGCCGCTGCTATTGGCAACGTGAAGGTTGAGGAGCTGATCAATGTCCTTCGCAGGGAAGTGGGTCAGGACCTGATAGCTTCGGCAGCCGAGCAGGAGTTTAATACGGCAAGACCCGGCTGGTATGCTCCTGCTATGGTGAAGCAGGAGACTGATATAAGGACCATGCTGGCAGCAGGAGAGCAGCCGGTTAACCAGGTAATTGCCGATCTGAATAATCTGGAGCCAGGGGTAATATACAAGGTGACAGCGCCTTTTGTGCCTGCACCTCTCATTGAGAAAGCCGCCAGTCTGGGGATTGATCATTGGCTCGTACAGGAGGCGGAGGGGCTCTTTTATGTTTATTTCATTAGGGTATAGCCTGTCCGTTGATTTATGGCAATCAAGTCAGACCATACGCCTCAGGTACACTCATATCTCTCACTTCGTAAAGCAGTGGGATGGATAGGGATTCTCCTTCCGTTCGTGCTTGTGGCAGGGCATCTGATTATTTTCAATGGTGAGAGTGCACTGACGAACATGAGCGCATATTACCACACAGGCATGCGAGACCTGTTTGTAGGAGCCATCTGCGCCATTGCACTCTTCCTGTTTTTCTATAAAGGATATGACAGATGGGATAACAGCGCTGCCAACCTGGCGGGTTTTTTTGCGCTGGGGGTTGCCTTTTTCCCGACAGTGAAAGAGGGACCGTGGGACTGGATTGCGTGGGTGCATTTCAGCTGTGCTGCATGCTTCCTGGTAATCCTGGCACTCATTTCAATATTTCTTTTCACCCGCGGAGAAGAGCACCTCACCGAGATGAAGAAGAAGAGGAATCAAATATTCAGGGCATGCGGAATCATCATGCTCGTGGCGCTGGCGTCCATTGAGGTCTTTTTCCTTTTCTTTGACGGCATCAATTCCGATTCAAGATTTGTACTTATTGCCGAAACAGTTACTCTTATGGCATTCGGCATCTCGTGGCTGACCAAGGGAGGAACGCTTTACCCTGATAAACCAATTAAAAAAAGTAATATGGAAAATGAAGAAAAACTGATCAAGGTATTTATTGGACCCGAACCTACTGCCCTCCTGCTGATGAAGAGGCTGGAGGAAATTGGAGTGAAATCGCTCATCAAGAATGACTCGACCCTGGGATACCTCGGAGGCAATCCTGTTAATGTTGACCTGTATATTCTTGAGGATGACATGGATAAGGCCGCCCCCCTCATAGATGAATTCAGGGAAAATGAGGAAATTCAAAGTGATTAATGAGCAAATACTGACAATAAAAACTGAAATGAACAAGATTCAGGTTATGGCGGTGGTCATCATTGGGATGATTACCTTTTCATGCAACAGTTCAAAACAACCATCTGACATGATCATCACGAACGCGCGCATATGGACAGGAGATGAAAGGCAGCCCTATGCACAGGCAATGGCTGTTTCAGGTGACACTATTGTTGCTGTGGGTAACAAGAGTGAGGTCATGAAGCACAGGTCAGAAGCCACTGTTATTATTGACATGGGAGGCAGGTTCATAGCCCCCGGCTTTATTGATTCCCATGTACATATGTTGCAGGGAGGATCAAACCTTGCCTCGGTGCAGCTGAGAGATGCAACCACACCGGAGATTGTTATCAGGCGCATAAAGGAATATGCCACTACGCTGAAACCCGGCGAGTGGATTCTCGGGGGCGACTGGGATGGCAAGGGATGGGAAACACTTCCTATGGCTGAGTGGATTGATACGGTCACACCTGACAATCCGGTGTTTGTATCACGTCTTGATGGGCACATGGCGCTGGCCAACTCACTGGCCATGAAGCTGGCGGGCGTTGATCACACTGTGAGAGACATCTCCGGGGGAACGATAGAAAAGGACAGCCGCGGTGAACCGACAGGTATCTTCAAGGACAACGCCATGGACCTCATCTCTGTAAAAATCCCTGCACCGACGGAAGAAGAGGTTGACCGGGCGCTGGTTGCAGCCATGAATTATCTTGCCTCCAACGGGGTTACTTCAGTCCATGCCGTTGACGGTGCAGAATATATTGACGGGCTGTCAAGGGTACGTGCCAGCGGCAGTCAGATCACCAGGGTTTACTGGCTGAAGACCATCAGCAGGTGGAACGAGTTGAAGGAACATATTGAAAGAGAGGGTAAAGGAGATGAATGGCTCCGTACAGGAGGTGTCAAGGGCTTTGTTGACGGCTCACTGGGATCACATACCGCCGCATTCATAGAACCATACACTGACCTGCAGACTGACAGCGGCCTCTTCGTGAACAGCAAGGAAGATCTGTACAGGTGGATCTCCGAATCAGACAGGGCGGAGCTACAGGTAGTAATTCATGCCATCGGAGACCGGGCAATCAATTACCTGCTCAATACCTATGAGCAGGTTTCAGAGGAGAACGGGGAGCGTGACAGGCGGTTCAGGATTGAACATTCACAGCATATTGTACCGGCCGACATTGAAAGATACGGAAAGCTGAAGGTGATAGCCAGCATGCAGCCTTACCACGCCATAGATGATGGCAGATGGGCAGAGGAATACATCGGCCAGGAACGGATGAAGACATCCTATGCTTTCCGGTCGCTTATTGACAGCGGAGTCACGGTGGCGTTTGGGAGCGACTGGTTCGTGGCTCCGGCAACACCGCTGGAAGGAATATATGGCGCGGTGACACGCCGGACACTTGACGGCAAGAATCCTGACGGATGGGTGCCTGAGCAAAAGATAACTGTTGAGGAGGCACTGAAAGCCTATACCATTAACGCTGCATACGCTTCATTTGAGGAGAATATCAAAGGGTCACTTGAACCGGGCAAGCTGGCTGATTTTGTGGTTCTTGACCAGGATATTACAGCAATTGACCCGGTGAAAATATGGGATCTGAAGGTACAGCAGACCTGGGTGGGAGGCAAAAAAGTGTTTGACCGCTCTGAGAACAAGTAAACGAAGAGTCCGTGAACATTTACAGACACAATATCAGGGCAGCCATTGCGGTCATTCTTATGCTGACAGCCCTGCACTGCCAAAAAACTGATGCTCAGATGAAGAGAGCAAGAGACTACGGAATAGAGATTGGCATACTGCGTACCGGCAGTTTCAATGCCATCACGGATGTGCCCGGCGTGAAGGTGGGCCAGGTAACCATTAAGGAGGGTGACTCGGTAAACACCGGAGTCACGGCTATCCTTCCCCATGACGGGAATATATTTCAGCAGAAGGTTCCGGCAGGGATCTTCGTGGGTAACGGATTTGGAAAGCTGACCGGATACACCCAGGTTGAAGAGTTGGGAAACCTGGAGACCCCGGTGGTACTGACCAATACGCTGAGTGTGTCAACAGCCATGGCTGCAGTGATAGAGCACACCCTCTCCCAGCCGGGGAACGACCGTGTGATGAGTGTCAATGCAGTGGTTGGAGAGACCAATGATGCCAGGCTCAATGATATCAGGGGCAGGCATATCACCATGGAGCATGTACTGGAGGCAATCAGGGATGCTGACAGCGGTCCTGTTGCCGAGGGTAATGCAGGAGCCGGCACCGGCACTGTATGCTTCGGGTTCAAGGGAGGGATAGGCACATCTTCGCGTGTGTTGCCCGCCACCAGGGGAGGGTACACTATAGGTGTGCTTGTGCAGACGAACTACGGCGGCATCCTGCAGGTCAATGGTGTGCCTGTGGGCCAGGAGCTCGGGCGGTACAGCTTCAGAACCACCGTTAATGAGTACAAGGAAGACGGTTCATGCATGATTGTGGTCATGACTGATGCGCCGCTCACATCAAGGAACCTGAAGAGGCTCGGTTCAAGGGCCTTTGCAGGCATGATGAGAACAGGAGCATCCGGGTCAAACGGCAGCGGGGACTATGTCATAGCCGTATCCACCGCGGAGGAGCTGCGTATCCCCTACTCTTCCGAATCTTTGTCCGAGGAGTGGAGGGAGATCAGGAATGATGAGATGGACCTGCTCTTCCAGGCTGTTGCCGAGGCAACCGAAGAAGCCATAATCAACTCACTCTTTGCCGCTGAGACTGTGAAGGCCAGAAACGGGATGATGATTGAAGCTTTACCTGTTGAGAAGACATTGCAGATACTCCGGAAATACAACAGGATAAAAGAAAGATGACTTCGCCTGTACGAATTGCAGCCAGGGAGATAGCTGCTGCATTTGCTTTTGTTCTGATCCTTACCGGCCAGTCATTGTCAGCGCAGAGGATTTCCCCGGCGCTGACCCATAAAATTGACAGCCTTTACCGTCTCTTTGCCGCAGAAAATCACTTGCCGGGGATAGCGTACGGCATTATCATGGATACATCCCTTGTCTATTCAGGCGCCACCGGTTATTCCAGCCTGGGCGACAGCACCCCGGTAACACTCTCCACGGCATTCCGGGCAGCCTCCATGACCAAGAGCTTCACCGCCCTGGCGATCCTGAGGCTGCGCGATGAGCGAAAGCTGCAGCTTGATGACCCTGTATACCGCTGGCTCCCGGAGCTTGACAGCCTTCACTACCTTAGCGGGGATGCTCCGGTACTTACCATAAGGCACCTGCTGACACATACCGGAGGATTCCCGCAGGATGATCCCTGGGCAGACAGGCAGCTTGAAACCACCGAGGAGGGACTCAGCGCACTGATCCGTGATGGACTGACCATGTCAAACGTGCCGGGTGTCGCCTATGAATACAGTAACCTTGGTTATACTCTGCTTGGCCGGGTAATAAGGGCAGTAACTGGTGTGCCTTATCAGGATTATATTGACTCCGTGGTCTTCAGGCCGCTGGGAATGACCTGTACGGTATGGGAGTATGATGTTTTGCCGGATGGCATAATGGCGAATGGGTACAGGTATATAAACGGAAGATGGAGTCAGGAGGAGCTGCTACATGACGGCCCCTTTGGGGCGATGGGCGGGCTGATATCAACTGTAGCCGATTTTGCCCGTTATGCAATCATGCACCTGTCAGCCTGGCCGCCATGTGACCGTGAGGAGCGGTGGCTGCCACGCGACAGTGCTGAGTGCCGGCCACTTAAGAGAAGCTCCCTGAGGGAGATGCACTCACCCTCATCAGGAATCGCATACAACAGCAGCACACTCTACAGCGGAGGACCGGAATGTGATGTTATCGTGGCATACGGCTACGGCCTCAGATGGTCGCTTGACTGCATGAACAGGAAGAAAATCTTCCATAACGGAGGCCTTCCCGGATTTGGAAGCAACTGGACCATCATGCCTGATTACGGTATTGGCGTGGTGGCCTTCAGCAACAGGACCTACGGCTCAACCTACACCGTCAACCAGGAGGTGCTCGAGCTTCTCATTGATGCGGGGGTGGTCAGGCCGCACCGGCATGAGATCACCGGCATCCTGAAGACAAGGATGGATGATCTGCTGAGGATAATGCCTGACTGGGATCCGGCCGGCACCGATGAGATCTTTTCAGACAATTTTTTCATTGACAATCCGCCGGAGGATTTACGGTCTCAAACATTGCGGATGTTTGATAAAGCAGGTAAGATACTTGCAATAAGGGAAATAATCCCGGAAAACAGTCTTAGGGGCTCCTTCGTAATAGAGGGGAGTGACGGTATGATCAATGTCTGGTTTTCATTGACTCCGGAAAAGACTCCCAGGATACAATCGTTCCGCATATCGATAACTCATAAAAACAACTGAAATGAGAACTGTATGGCTCCTGTCAGTCTGCCTGCTGGCTTTTTCATGTTCAACCAAACAAACGGATAAAAACATGTTTGCATCACTTGATTCACTGTTTGCGGCCGAATTTGAGAAAAATGAGCCCGGCGGTGCGCTCCTTGTCATGAAGGGTGACAGCGTCATTTATCATAAAAGCTTTGGCCTGGCCGATATGGAGACCAGGGAAAAGATAACACAGAACACCCTTTTCAACCTCGGCTCAATATCCAAGACCTTCGTGGCCAACGGAATACTCATCCTGCAAGAGGAGGGCAAGCTCTCACTGTCTGACCCGATGAGTATCTATTTTCCGGAATTCAGGAGCAGGGAGATAGCTGATGCGGTGACAATAACCCATCTCCTCACCCATACATCGGGGCTGCCTGACAACAGGCCGGTAAGTGAGAATCCGGAATTCTTTATCACCGCTAAGGACTACGAAAACTGGGCCCCGGTTATGCAGGCGGAGAGACTGGTTTTTGCACCAGGTCTGAAGTTTGAATATTCGAATCCTGCATTCAACGGCCTGGCGCTGATAATTGAGAAGGTCAGCGGCCGGAAGTGGCAGGATTTCATCGCTGACAGGATTTTCAAACCGGCAGGCATGGTCACAAGCACCATCACTGATGGCCCTCATCCTGAAACAGGTGTGGCCCACGCGTATGAACTGGTGAACGGTAGTTGGAAAGAGTCTGATTATGGTGAGTATCCTACTTTTCCGGCAGCCGGCAACGGAGGAGTGTGGAGTTCAGTGACCGAGCTTGCGCTTTATGAGAAAGCCATCAGACAGCATCTCTTCCTTGGCAGGGAGCTGACTGAAAAATCAAGGACTATATGCCTGCCTGCCAACTGGAAGGAAACTGAGCCTCCCTTTATCGGTTACGGTTGGTTCATCGGTGAAGGCCAGATCCTTGGTGAGAAGAACAACTATGGTGTAAGAATCATTTACCATAATGGTGACCAGGGCGGGTTCAGGGCATTTCACTTCTCGGTTCCCGAAAAGGACCTTCTATATGTAGGATTATTCAACAGGCCACCGGAAGATCTGAATAGAATCATTAAAAGTGGCCTTAATATTCTCATGGAGAATAACTGGTTTGATTAGTGTAAGTTACACAAATACGATCCTGACATACTCTTTACTGTAGTTGATGGTAAGTCCTTTGCCCGGGCAAGTCTGAAAAAAATATTGTTAATTTTGGGGCATGGCACTTCAGATAGTCTTATTAATTGCCGGCCTGGCGTTGCTTATTGCCGGGGCAGAATGGCTTGTTGGCGGAGCCTCCTCACTTGCAAGAAAATTCAGGATCTCAGATCTAACCATCGGATTAACTGTTGTAGCTTTCGGGACCTCGGCACCGGAGCTTGTGGTGAATCTATTTGCATCAGCCACCGATCACCAGGACATTTTCTTCGGGAACATATTAGGCAGCAACAATTTCAATCTTTTCATCATTCTGGGCATTGCAGGTGTGCTACTACCCCTGAAGGTTCAGGCCAGCACAGTCTACAAAGAGATACCAATGTCGCTGGCAGCCCTGGTGGTATTCTACCTGATGGTGCATATTTCTTCTCCCAAAGGTGAGATGATGCTGGGGAGAATTGACGGCATCATACTACTGGGACTCTTTGTATTGTTCCAGTTCTACATTTACAGGCAGATAAAGGATTACACGCCGGAAGAGACCATTCAGAAGCCTTCCGGTCCACTGTTTAAGATGATAGTCCTTATCATCCTGGGTCTTGCCGGGTTGATAATTGGCGGGAGGCTCGTCCTTGACAACGCTGTCATCATTGCAAAAGCGATGGGTGTCAGTGAAAAGGTCATCGGGCTTACCATCATTGCGGCCGGAACATCTCTGCCTGAGCTCGCCACTTCAGTTGTTGCCGCCTTCAGAAAGAACGCTGACATTGCCGTGGGAAACATTGTAGGATCCAACCTGTTCAATTTACTCCTTATCGGAGGTACGGTCTCCTTGGTCAGTCCTGTTAAATACAGTCCGATTTTTGATATAGATTTTTATATCCTGGCAGCAGGGACAGTTGTTCTCTTCATCAACCTTACAGCATGGCGGAAGCACCGGCTTGACAGGTGGGAGGCAGCGGTTCTGCTGACATCCTATATTGGTTACACGATATACCTTATCTCCAGACAGGGTTGATGGTTAGTGCCGGCTCCTGCTGCGGGCTCATCATCTGGCAGGATAGGCGCCAACGTAAGCCTGGTCACGGTTCTTCATCTTCAGCAAAGCCTGTATTTCTGGTGGCGGCAGTGCAGCCACTGAGTGGCCGGCAAATCCGGGCAGGGTTCTGTAGTTATTTAATTCAGGACTGATGAAGACACCCTGATCACTGAAGAAAAGGCATTTTGTTTCAAAGTCCGGATGGAGGGTATTCAGATCGACCGGTGAATCCATCGCAGTTATGCACTGTTCATTCTGAGCCGGGCTCCAGAGTATAAGTGGCATCGCTTTGCGATCACCGTTTTTCACATATACGTTATTGTTAATAGTTTTGAACTGGGGATCAGGAAGTCTGTCGCAGAGAATGCTTCGCTGCCAGATGAAGAGGTGTGGTCTGTTAAGGCTCGCATCTGCCACCATGAGGTTATTGACATAGATGTGCCCGTCACGTTCTTCCACATCAGGGCCAGTTGCAGGGTGCCACCCGAAGTGGTCACCCACGGCGCTGCGCTCGCTGCGGCTCACGCAGGCAGTACTGTTGACGAGGGTATTGTTGTACATCTTCGCGTCACAGCTGTTGAGTATATGTATGCCGAGTTCGCAGTTTACGAAGACGTTCCCGGCACAAATGGCTCCTTTGGATATCTCGAAGAAGAAGCCGCTCTCGCTGGGCCAGGTCTGGAGGTATGAGACCGCCCTGCCTGTCAGTCCTACATTTTCAATCCAGTTGTTGGTAAAAACAGCGTCTACGTTGCCCACATCATACCATATCCCGTTTGAGAAGGGGAGTTCCGTCACCAGGTTGTCATTGCAGGTAACCCGGTAGCACTGGTTGAATATTTTCACCGCTGCCGGGTAGTAGCCGGTTATGCGCTCGATGTTGTTTCTCGTGAAGATATTCTTTTCAAGCAGCGCATCTGATGAGCTGAGGATATATATGCCCTCAGTGCTTGTGTCGCTCACCCTGCAATTTCTGATTGTAAGTTTGTCTCCCCTCAGGTAAGCGGCAACCCGAGAGCAGAATGATATTGTGCAATGTTCAAGCGTTGTGCCCACCACATCTTTGCCGTGTTCAGCCTCAGGGGATATGCCCTCGGGGTCTTTCCCGTCTATCTCCAGTGCACGGTACGCATATTGTGTTAAGGTGATACCCCTGATTACCGGCCCGCGGCCGTCAGAGGTTCTGCCATGACATTCGCCGGTGACGCGGTGAATAGCTACATTATGAGTGGTTATTTCCACAAGCTTATCCTTCGGGTCAATCCCGATATAAACCAGTCCTGCAGAATAATCTATAAAGAAAGTATTTTCATTCACCTCGCCCTCATAGCCGGCTGATTGCAGGAAGCGGCCGTCAATGAATACCATGTCATCATTAAACCTGTGAAGGGGTGTGTCCTTTCCGTTTCTGAGCCTCTGCCACCAGCTTTGCGGCGCTGACGGAAAGAGACGGTCCCATTTTGTCACCCACAGTCCGTTGCCCAGGTCCCTCCACTCTGTTGCCACTCCGGTGCCTTTAAGCACCGGTTGTTCATCACCGTATGGCTGAATGGTGATTCCCTGGTTCAGCACCAGGTCTCCGGTCCGGTATGTTCCGCCACGCATAATAATGACGTCTCCGGTGGTTGCTTTCGCAATTGCAGCCTCCAGGGTTGACGGTGCATCAATGTTATCTCCCTGCGAGTTACTGTTGCCGTCAGGAGCAACATAAATTATGCGTTCTGCCTTTTCAGGGACCGGCCATACCTGCCGTACCGGTCCGTAAGGCCCTCCTGAAGGCTGTGCGCCAGCAGGGGCCAGGAATGCAACAATAAGTGCAGCAGTTGCTGCTGTACGGAAAAAAGCAGTTAACTTTAATGAGCGATCTGTGTTCATATAATAATAGTATTTGTTTTGAAACCGATTTCATAAAGTTATGAAACTTTAAAGTATCAGACCATAAAATGAGAATTAAAATTATCATCACAGTTGCTGTTTTACTGCTTGTTTCATCACATGCGGGAGGGCAGGCATTAAACGGGAAACAGTCACTTTCAGAGATTGAATGGAACAGCCGGACCATCACAGAGGGAGTAGTTCTGAGGTGGGTGCAGGCAAGGCTGTTTGACTCTGACCAGGCTATTTATATTGTTGAAACCGATACCACCGCGGGGCAGTTTGAGTTTGGGGTGGCAGCCGGAGACAAACCTCTGATCACCAGTGTCTATGCTGCAGGAGAGGGTGTTTTAGCGGCTGTCAACGGCACGTTTTTCAACATGCAGGAGGGTTATAATGTGCACTATGTAAGGGTTAATGATTCAGTGGTGGCAGTCACCGACGAGAAGGAGTACGGCATTCGGGCCACAGGGATTTTTACCGCCACCGGCGAGGTTGTTGATATTTCAGGCTGGGGGCCGGAGAGTGAGGATTCCGGGACCATGCTTGCCGAGGATGCCATCGTCACCGGTCCCCTTCTTACAGATAATGGCCGGGACATTGCCCTTGACAGCATCAATTTCAACAAGAATCGCCATCCGCGTTCACTTTTGGGCATTACCGGCACAGGTCATGTGCTGTTCATTGCCGTTGACGGCAGGCAGCCGGGCTATGCTGATGGTATGAGCCTCTTCGAGCTCAGGGAACTGGCGAAGAGTCTGGGATGTACTGAAATCCTTAATCTTGACGGCGGAGGCTCAACAACGCTGTATGTGAAGGGCGAGGGTGTCACCGGTGTGGTTAACAGACCCTCCGGAAAGGTTGAGAGGCCGGTGCCCAGCATTGTGTTTGTCAAAAATAAAGAATAATAAAAAAAGAAAATGATATGAGTTATACACTTCAACCCGGCCGGAAGGCCATAGATTTCAGGCTTCCTGCCACTGACGGCAGGGAATACAGCCTGTCAGACTTTGACAACTACCCGTTTCTGGTGATCTTCTTCACCTGCAACCACTGCCCCTATGTGACCGGCTCCGACGAGGTGACACGTGACACTGCTGAGAAGTTCCGTGATGCCGGCGTGGCTTTCGTTGGCATCAACTCCAACAGTGAGCACACCTATGAGGAGGACAGCTTCCCGAACATGGTCAGGCGGATGGAGGAGCACAGATTCCCGTGGAAATACCTGTATGACAGAGACCAGACAGTGGTGAGAGCCTATGGAGGGCTTAAGACCCCGCATTTCTTTGTTTTTAACAGTGACCGCGTTCTTGTCTATACCGGCCGTGGTGTTGATTCTCCGAGGGACACCTCGCGCATGACCGTCAATGATCTTGAGAGGACGCTGGAGGAACTCACCTCCGGAAGGGATATCAGCGTACCTGTCACCAATCCCATCGGGTGCAACATCAAGTGGGAAGGGCATGATGCAAAGTGGATGCCCCCCGAAGCCTGCGATCTGGTATAGAAAGATATCTCAAGAATGAAAACAAACTTTAGTCTGACTATTGCAATTATGAGCATCACCATTGTGACTACAGGTCCATTGAAAAGTCAGAATTATCAGCAATCAGTCTTTGACGCCAACGCAGACATTGGTAAATGCGGGATCAAAGGTTCCAATGAATTTCTTCCGGAGAGCCAGGAATACATACTTACCGGGTCCGGCGAAAACATCTGGTTCGGTTCAGACCAGTTCCACTTCGCGTGGAAGAAGATGAAGGGCGATTTCATTCTGAGCGCCGGTGTAAGGTTTATCGGTGAGGGGAAGCATGAGCACCGGAAGGCCGGCTGGATGATCAGGGACGGGCTCGGAAGCGGTGCACCTCACGTCAGCTCTGCGGTGCACGGCGACGGGCTGACCTCGCTGCAATACCGCACCGCTGAAGGTGGGGAGACACTGGAAACCAGGTCCGTGGTAGAGGCACCCGACGTAATTCAGCTTGAACGGAAAGGTGACCTGTTCATCTTCTCCGCCGCCGTCAGGGGCAATCCGTTTGATACCGTAGCTGTCAGACAGGCATCACTGACCGGGGAGGTATATACCGGACTGTTTGTCTGCTCACATGATAACAACGTGGCCGAAAGCGCTGTTTTTTCCAATGTGCGGATCACAAAACCGGCATGGCAGGGACTGGTGCCTTACGGTGACTACCTCGCAAGCAACCTTGAGATACTGGATATTGAAACCGGCCTTCGCAGGGTGGTTTTCCAGGCGCCAAACTCCATCCAGGCTCCCAACTGGACTCCTGACGGCAAATACCTGATTTATAACAGTGACGGGCTGCTTTACCGGTTCGACCTTGAAGCGGGCAAGCCTGAGGTGATCAATTCCGGTCTCGCCACAAGCAACAACAATGACCATGTGCTCTCCTTCGACGGCAGCATGCTTGGCATAAGTCATCACGTGGCAGAGGAGGAAAACAGGTCAAACATTTTTGTTATGCCGGCCGGCGGAGGCAAACCTGAGCGTATCACGGCCAGGGGTCCCTCCTATCTCCACGGATGGTCACCTGACGGCCGCTGGCTGACTTATACCGCTGAGCGAAACGGCAACTATGACATCTACAAAATATCAGTAAAGAAGAAGAAAGAGATCAGACTTACAGATGCTCCCGGCCTTGATGACGGGTCAGAGTACTCACCTGACGGGAAGTATATTTACTTCAACTCGGTCCGTACCGGCAAGATGAAGCTCTGGAGAATGAAGCCTGATGGCTCGGAGCAGGAACAGGTTACTTTCGATGAATACAATGACTGGTTCCCGCATATATCACCGGACGGGAGGCAGATTGTTTTCCTCTCCTTCATGCCTGAGGTTAGGGCTGATGATCACCCGTTTTATAAGCATGTGTATATCAGAATGATACCGATTCCTGAAGCAGAAACAGGCAGGCAGGATTTTGCAGCGCTGACACCTGAGGTAATTGCTTATCTTTACGGCGGACAGGGTACTATCAATGTACCGAGCTGGTCCCCTGACGGAAGTAAGATAGCATTTGTCAGCAACTCCGGTACTACCGAATGACCTTATGATCAGAATAAGAAAAATAACCAATCCCTTTCACGAGGCCAATATACGTAAGATTGAGGCCGTGAAGGAGATACTGCGAAAGCAGTTTCCGGCCATCAGTGAAAAGAAAATAGGTGAGTTGGAGACTCAGTTTGTCAATCCTCTGCGGAAAAAGTATCAGACGGCCGTTTTCGTTGCAGAGGATATTCATGAGACAGTGAGGGCTTTTGCCGTGCTGTTGTATATGCCTGACCTGCAGTTCTGTTATCTCGATTACATTGCAGCCTCTCCGGGCAGCTCCTCATCGGGACTGGGAGGAGCTCTTTATGAAAGGTTAAGAGAAGAGGCTGTCTCGGTTGATGCTGTCGGACTCTTCTTTGAGTGTCTGCCGGATGATCCGGCACTATGCAAGGATCAGTCTACGCTTGAGCAGAACCGCAAGAGACTTGCCTTTTATGAGCGGTTCGGGGCAAGGCCTGTTATAAATACGCTGTACGAGACTCCCGTCAGGCCGGAGGATGATTGTCCGCCTTATTTGGTCTTTGACGGGTTGGGAAGGCGTGAGACTGTCTCACGCGGTGAGCTTCGCGGAATAGTAAGGGCAATCCTGGAGAGAAAATACGGCGACTATTCGGGAGTCGAATATAATAACATGGTCATCAACAGTATAACTGACGATCCGGCAGTTATCAGGCCTCCCCGTTACACCCGGAAAAAAATAATCATAGAGGGCCCTGCGACGCTTCCGGAGAAGAAAAAAATATGGCTTGCCGTAAATGATAAACACTCTATTCATCATGTCAGGGAGCGCGGCTATGTGGAATCGCCCGTAAGGGTAAAAAGCATTCTCAGAGAACTGGATAAAAGCGGGCTGTTCAGGATGGGCAAAATCAGGGAGTATCCTGACAGGCATATTCTTGATGTTCATGACAGCAACTATTTCAACTATTTCAGGAAGGTAAGCCAGACCATCCCCAAAGGGGAGTCGGTATACCCATATGTTTTTCCCATCAGGTATGCCACCAGGGCACCAAAGGAGCTGTCAGTACGGGCAGGCTACTATTGTTTTGACACCTTCACCCCGCTCAACCAGGATGCTTTCCTGGCTGCACGCTGGGGTGTCAATTGCGTGATGAGTGCAGCTGATGAGCTGCTTGCGGGTACACGGTACGCTTATGTGCTCACCCGGCCACCCGGGCATCATACAGAGCGGTCTGTCTTCGGCGGATTCTGCTACTTGAACAACTGTGCAATAGCAGCTCATTACCTGAGCCGCAGCAGCAGGGTAGCCATACTGGATATCGACTACCATCACGGCAACGGTCAGCAGCAGATCTTTTACGGAAGGAATGATGTGCTTACAATTTCCATCCACGGCCATCCCTCTTTTGCCTATCCCTATTTCTCGGGGTTTGAGGAAGAGAAGGGCGAAGGTGAAGGTCTTGGTTTCAATTATAACTTTCCCCTTCCGGAAAAGGTGACCCACGAGCAGTATACCAGGGTACTGGGAAGGGCGATCAGGATTATCCAAAAATACAAGCCTGATTACCTTATAGTTGCACTAGGCCTTGATCCTGCCAAGGGTGATCCGACCGGCACCTGGAGTTTTACTCACAGGGATTTTGCAGCAAACGGGGAGATGATAGGCAGCCTTAAACTGCCGACACTGGTGGTTCAGGAAGGGGGCTACCGCAACCAGTCGCTTGGGGTCAATGCAAGGTCCTTTTTCGCAGGTTTGCACAGTTCTCATAATGGCAAAAAACTAATTAGATGAAGAAATCGATATTCTCCATGACAGGCATTAAGCGATACCTCCTGGTGGCTGCAATAATCATTGTGGCAATCATCCTTCTCGCCAACAAACTGGTTATCTGGGGTGCGGCTTTTCTGGCTGCAGGACTGATTATCCTGGGCATTCAGCAGTTGATTCTGCTTAATGTAAAGGTTTCCAGGTTTGAGGATAACATCACCGGGCTCGAGGAGAAGAACCAGAGTCTTGCGAAGATGAACGAGAAGCTGATGGAGGAGAATGAATTTCTCAAGGAGAGACATTTTCAGATCACGCAGATAAAGAGTATCCTGGAGATGAACCTTTTCGAGATAGACACCCGGTTCAAGCGCACGGTAAACAAGACAGAACAGCTCAATGACCGGGAGATACGTTACATTGGCAGTCTGGGTGTTTCACTGAAGGCGAAATATGGTATTGACCTCAAGGAACTAAGGTTCAAGTATCTTCCCGAATCAGACGAGCTGATAGTGGCCAATATCAACCCGCGGTTCCTCTCTTTCGGCAACCGGAAGCTGGAGTGGGAGTTTTTTGAGACGCTGGAGTACAGGAGACAACTGCCCCTGACGGTGAAGAGGTGGATGACCAGTGATGACCTGGCGGAAAGAGCGGAGAAACTGAAGGAAGAGATCCGTCTTGAGACCGAGCATTCGCTCGAGAGTGGCCCTGAAGAGTTTGCATGGATCATGGAACCAATCAGGGAAAATGTTGAAAACACAATCAGGATCATGTTCAAGGGTGTTACGAGCAACATAAGGATTGCAG
Source organism: Bacteroidales bacterium (assembly GCA_012513795.1). GTDB lineage: Bacteria > Bacteroidota > Bacteroidia > Bacteroidales > VadinHA17 > SR-FBR-E99. The sequence continues at coordinate 25,240 of JAAZBN010000119.1, forward strand.
AAATGGCAGACAACACCTTTGTTCCCATTGAGGGGATAAAACTGGGGAAGCTCGAAGAGAATAAGAGACTTAAATAAAATACTTATGGCTAAACTGTTTATTGCTGTTGCCTGCGCGATATTTCTTGCAGCCGGATGCAACAATGTACCTGTGGTATCCCTTACCGGTTCTGATGGGAAGACCAGGCTGACTTTTGAATTGGAGGAGGGCGGGTTACCAACCTACTCATTATTTTACAGTGATACTGTTGTGATCCGAAATGGCAGGCTTGGAGTTGTCATGGCTGATGATGATTTTTCCGGGAACCTGACGTTGGATTCTGTTTCCGGACCAGTGGAGGTCAATGATAACTATACACTTCTTTATGGTAAGACAAAGAAAGCTTCATACAATGCCAGACAGATGGTCGTTCATCTTTCCAATAGTTACGGAAAGAATATGAATATTGTTTTCCGGCTCTCTGATCAGGGGCTTGCTTTTTGCTATGATTTCCCCGGCGCCCCCGGAGAGAATAAGTTCATCATCGAGGAAAAGAGCACATTCTCTTTCCCTGAGGAGACTGTTGCATGGATCCAGCCCCGGGCTGCATCAAAATCGGGATGGAACCAGACCAATCCATCATACGAGGAGAACTACCTGATGGAGGAACTGCTGTCAGACCTGGATGCTGACACAAACGGATATGTTTTCCCTGCCCTGTTCCGTACAGGCAACTGCTGGGTCAACCTGACGGAGAGCTGGCCGGACCGCAACTACTGCGGGAGTCACCTGGACCTGATTGTCGGAACGAACGAGCTGTCCATTGCCTTCCCTGAGCCGACAGAGGGATACACGAATGGCGTTGTTTATCCCCGGTCAACACTTCCCTGGCAGACCCCCTGGAGAATAATAACCATTGGAAGCACTCCGGGAGTTATTGCCGAATCAACCCATGGCACTGACCTTGCCCTTCCGCCCGAGGAGGGCGACTTCAGCTATGTCAGGCCGGGAAGGGCAGCGTGGAGCTGGGCCCTGATGAAGGACGGATCAGTCAACTATGAAGAGCAGAGACGTTTCATCAGCTATGCCTCAGAAATGGGATGGGAGTATTGCCTTATTGACGTGAACTGGGATAGGACGATCGGTTGGGAGAAGATAGGTGAGCTTGCAAAGCTGGCAGAAAACAAAAATGTAGGTCTGATACTGTGGTACAATTCGGCAGGTGATTGGAACACAGTTACATATCACCCCAAGGACCGGCTGTTAACGCATGAATTGAGGGAGGAGGAATTCAGCAGGCTGGAGAGTCTTGGCATAAAGGGCATAAAGGTTGATTTCTTCGGCGGCGACGGGCAATCTATGATGGATTATTACAAGGATATTCTCGAAGATGCCCATCGGCACAGGCTGGTTGTCAACTGTCATGGTTCCACGCTCCCCCGCGGTGTGCAGCGCACCTGGCCAAATCTTGTCTCCATGGAGGCAATCCGAGGGTTTGAATTTGCCACGTTTGACCAGTCAACCGCTGACCTCGTTCCGTCAAAAGCCACTATGCTGGCATACACCAGGAATGCGTTTGATCCGATGGATTTCACCCCGGTCTGCTTTACTGAATATGACAATTATGAGCGTGTTACAGGTAACGGAGCCGAACTGGCCATGGCAGTACTCTTCTTGTCAGGTGTCCAGCATTATGCCGAGACTCCTCAGGGGATGGCAACTGTTCCGGACTATGTAAGGGAGATGATGAGCGAAATACCTGTCAGCTGGGACGAGACAAGGTTCATTGACGGATATCCGGGTAGCCATATCGTGATGGCGAGAAGATCCGGGGAAGAATGGTATATTGCCGGTGTCAATGCTGAAAAGGAACCGCTGAGGCTTGTGTTTCCGGCTCCAATTCACACTGCCGGCACATGGACAGTTGTTACAGATGGAGAGACTCTACGGTCATTCTCAACCTCCACTGTCACTGCGGACGCAGAAGGTAAGATAACTGTAGAAGTGCGACCCAACGGTGGATTTGTGATGACTTGTAAAAACCAGTTGAATAACCTTTGAACATTATGAAGATATTAAAATTCCTCCCCCTCCTGTTCTTTCTTTTATTATCCGGCTGCAAAATCAACCCCGGTCCAACAGGCAGGTATGTTTTATGGTATGACAGGCCTGCCGGGGAGTGGACAGAAGCTTTACCTGTGGGTAACGGGCGGCTTGGAGGGATGTTGTTCGGTGATCCGTCAGTTGAGCGCCTTCAGGTAAATGAGGAATCGCTGTGGGGCGGGGTGAATGTGCCCAACAATAATCCCGATGCCCTGCAAAATCTGCCGAAGATAAGGGAGCTGATCCTTGACGGAAAGATCCCTGAAGCGTATGAGCTATCAGAAAAGTATCTGGCAGGCATTCCCGGCAAGACCTGGTCATACCAGACTGTCGGAGATATCTTTTTCCGGTTTGCTGATACCTCTGCTGCAACCGACTACCGTCGCGAGCTTGACCTGGCAACGGGCATTGCACGGGTCAGTTTCAAAAGGAACGGGAAGAAGGTTCAATATGAGGTTTATGTACCTGCCGGAGAAGATCTGATGGTTATCAGCATGCGTTCACAGGATGAGGGTGGTCTTGACATGGATATCATGATGACCCGGCCCCAGGATGCCGTAATAACCGTCTCTGACAACAGGATTGACATGGAGGGGCAGATCATTGACCCTGAAGACCCGGAGAGAGGTCCCGCAGGTGAACACATGAAGTTCTTTGCCTCGCTGATAGTCATCAGCTGTGACGGAGAGCTGAAGGCAGGCGAAACAACACTCCACTATTCGGGAGGAACAGAGATGACACTATACTTCAACGCCCGGACAGATTACAACATTGATTTGCTGAACTTTGACAGGACTATTGATCCAAGGATGGAATGTACCGAAGCTATCAGCAAAGCATCATGGAAACCTTTTACAAGGATACGCAAGGAGCACATAAGTGAACACTCCGCAATGTTCAACAGGGTTGATCTTGACCTGGGAGGTGATCCGGTTCTGGAAGGAATCCCCACGGATGAACGGCTCAGGATGTTTCAGGCCGGTGGTGATGATCCGGGGCTGATTGAAACATATTTTCAGTACGGGCGGTACCTGCTGATGGGCTCATCGCGCTATCCGGCGCAATTACCTGCAAACCTGCAGGGTATATGGAACAAGGATTTTTCCGCCCCGTGGAATTCTGATTATCACACCAACATAAATCTTCAGATGAACTACTGGCCGGCGGAGGTTTGCAACCTTGCCGAGACCACCTGGCCGCTTGTCCGCTTCATGGAGGAGCTGACCATTCCCGGAGGTGTGACAGCGAAGGAAACATATGGTGCGAAGGGGTGGGCTTTACATCACACAACGGACGTCTTCGGCAAGACTGCGGTGATTGATGGTGTATATTGGGGGATGTTTCCCCTGGGTGGCGCCTGGATGACACTTCCGCTGTGGGAACACTATGAATTCATGAATGATACAACATATCTCCGGGAGCATGCCTATCCGGTCATGAAAGGTGCCGCAGAGTTTATAAGGACATTTCTGGTACCCGACAGCCGGGGGAGGCTTGTCACTGTCCCCTCCTACTCTCCGGAGAACAGCTATATTGATCCGGTCTCGGGGAAGGAATTCAAGCTTACCTATGCACCTTCAATGGATAACCAGATTATCCGTGAGGTTCTCGGCAACTGCCGCAAGGCTGCCGGTATCATTGACATTGACCGTGAGTGGTCTGATTCGCTGCAATATATCCTTGAAAGGATTCCACCCGACAGGGTGGCCTCCAACGGGACCATCATGGAATGGATTGAGGAGTATGAGGAGGCAGAGCCGGGTCACAGGCACATGTCTCATCTCTTCGCTCTGCATCCCGGGACGCAGATAACCCCAGAAACACCGGAGCTGTATGCAGCCGCGCGCCGTACTCTGGAGCGGCGTCTGGAGCACGGCGGAGGCCATACCGGCTGGAGCAGGGCATGGATCATCAACTTCTATGCAAGGCTGTATGATGGTGACGAGGCTTACAAACATGTAAGGCTATTGTTGGAGAAATCCACCCTTCCGAATCTCTTTGACAATCATCCACCGTTCCAGATAGACGGCAATTTCGGGGGTACGGCCGGCCTTGCCGAGATGCTTGTGCAAAGTCACGGCGGGGTGGTGCGGGTGCTGCCGGCCCTGCCGGCAGCATGGCCTGAAGGAAAGGTAACCGGACTCAAGGCCAGGGGCAATTTCGAGGTAGGGATAGAATGGAGCGCCGGTGTTGCAGAAAAAATCACCGTAAAATCGCTCTCCGGGGCGCCGCTGAATCTGTCCTATCGCGGAAATCACATTACAATGGATACCGAAAAGGGAATAACATACAGATTTGACAGCAACCTGAAATGGATAAAGTAATCTTCTTCATTGCCCTGAGCCTGCCGGTAATATTCTTTTCAGAAAAGAGCCTGTTTGAACCGCACAGCCACGGATTCACCAGGTTTTTCAGCTGGGAGTGCATCATTGTGCTTTTTGCTGTCAATTATGAGAAATGGTTCACAGATCCGTTATCGGTGAAACAGCTGATCTCATGGATCCTGCTCATAATATCTGCATGGTTTGTGATTGAAGCTGCCGTCAGGCTGCACCGTGCAAGGAAGCCGGGTGTTGTCAGGGTTGACGAGAAGCTTTTCAGGTTCGAGAAGACAACTGAGCTGGTCACGACAGGCATTTTCAAGTATATAAGGCACCCGATGTATTCATCGCTGCTGTGTCTGACATGGGGGATCTGGTTCAAGCAGCCGCTCTGGTATACTGTTCCTGTGGCGCTGCTGTCGTCATGGTTGCTGTGGGTTACCGCCCGCCGTGATGAAAACGAGTGCCTCTCATATTTCGGAGAGAAGTACAGTGAGTACATGAGGGGAACGAAAAGGCTTATCCCCTTCATTATGTGAGCTCACAGGGGGCCCCGGGCAGCGGTTGACAGCCGCGGGAGGCACAGGCGGCTGACGGCCGCAGGAGGCATGGGCGGCTGACGGCCGCAGGAGGCATGGGCAGGGGTGCAGGTCAGGCCGGCAGCGTCACGGGACACCAGGTGGCAGAGCCGCATGACACCAGCCGGCAACATCCAACCCCGCGTCCCTTTCAGAGATTCTTGTCAGGGTACATCTCGTTCCAGTGCTGTGGCTGGTTCTTCAGTTTCATGTCAAACCATGACATGATTGTATTATGCCATTCAATCCGCTTTTTGTAGTCAAGGATATGATGGTTTTCTCCACTGACGAGTACCATCTCCACATCCTTACCCAGGATTTTCAGGGCTGCATAATACTGCAGGCTCTCACCTACCGGCACGTTGGTGTCAGCCGTTCCGTGGAGCAACAGTATCGAGTTACTGAATTTGTCGGCGTTGAATAACGGGCTGTTATCCACGTATATATCCTTTCTGTTCCAGGGATAGCTTCCCCTGGTGGCGCCCGAGCTGTATGAATAGCCCCAGTATCCCTCACCCCAGTAGCTTGAGATGTCACTGATGCCGGCATGGGCAATTGCAGTCCGGAAAATATCGGTCCGGGTCTGCAGCATCATGGTGGTGAACCCGCCATATGAAGCGCCGATACATCCTACATTAGCAGCATCGGCAGAGGGAAACGCGGCCAGGAACTTCTTCGTGCCTTCGATTATATCATCAATTGCCTCACGTCCCCAGCCATTCACGTGCAGGGCTGAGAAATCCTGCCCGAATCCGGTTGATCCGGAAGGCTGCATGACATAAACCATATACCCTTCGGCAGCCCATATTCCCTTGGGATAACGCCCCCCGAAAGACCTGTCGGTGGGAGTTGTACCACCATAGAAGTTCACGATCAGGGGATATTTTTTCGACGGGTCATAGTTTACCGGGTAGTATACCCTTCCATAGATTGTTGTTCCGCGGGAGTTTTTGAAATTCCATTCTTCCGTCCGCCCGGATAACACATCTGCCATACGGTCTGCCCCCGGATCAGAGAGCAATGATGATTTCCCGGTTGCCAGGTCAAGTGCATATAGTTTTTCCGGAGTGCTTATGCTTGTACCACGCAGAACAGCAACCGTTTTGTTTTCCGCAAAATCTGCTGAAGTGATCACCTCCACCGGCACATCGATTTTTGTAAAGCTCCGCTTTTTCGGGTCAAGCCTGTAGAGGTTCACGCAGTCACGTTCCGTGGCGGTAAGGTATATTTTGCCATCCGGTGCCCAGTGGGCCATCCCGGCTGCCGGTTCAAAATTGCGTGTGAGAGGTTCGGCTTTCCGGGTCTTCAGGTCAAACATGAAAAGCTGTGTATCATAGCTGTTTGGGATTCGTCCCTCGCTCACCTTCACCCCGATGGTGCCGAAAGTCTCAGGACCGCCTGATACGAGCAGTTGTGTTCCGTCAGGCGAGTACTGGCATGAACCGCCGTAAAGCTTGTCCTTCCAGATTGTATCGAGCTGCATGGTACTGATTTCCAGCTCATAGAGAGTCTGCTTTGAGAAAGGGACCTCGCTGTAGTCCTGACGGGAAACCGAAAAGAGTACCCTCCTGCCGTCGGGACTGATTGCATGCAGAGAGGCTGACTGCGACCCTGCGGTAAGCGGCTGTGACAGCTTCGTGCCAGGGTTATATATATACAGGTAGCTCCTGTTGCGCGTTCCCGGGATGCGGTCATCATTGTCAAAGACCCGTTTCAGATCACCGGTTTTCTCAGCCTCTTCATTTTTCGAGTACACAAAATAATCTTCCGCAGGCGACCATACAATGCGGCCGGGCGATTTCAGCCCTGATGCGGCAACACTTTCCGTTCCTGTCTTCATGTCATATATGATCACATCGCTGGTTCCCTCCCTGTCTACCTGGTAAAAAAAGCGGTCTGATCGTGGCATCCAGTCAGCGCGGAGTGCAATGTTCCGCAGGGCGAAAAGGTTCCTGTTAAGTTCCATATCATATACCCGGAAGGAGCTCTGGGATTTCCCGCTCCCCGGCAAGACCTCTGTTGTCTGGATAAGTACATATTTGCCTGAAGGAGAAAGTCTTGCCCCGGATATGCTCACCCCTTCAAGGACATCATTGATTGTAAGTGTCCGGCCGGGGTCTGTGTTCCATGCCAGCACTGCCTGATCAGTTGCTGCTGATATGTCAGCGCCGAACCTGAGTGTTTTCTCCGTACTTATCAGTTTCAGGCTTAACTCGTGGATTCCTGTTCCCAGTGTCAGATCAATCTTAACAGGCCGCTCCGAAGGCCTGCCCTGTGATTTCACCTTTTTGCCGTTGAGGCTGAGTTCGAAGATCGCATTGGTTGAAATATTTACCGATGCTTTGGTCCACCTGTCGGTGCTGATGAATCCGGTCATCCTGACCAGCTGGCACTCACCGTTGACTGAAGTGACAAGGCTGTCGACCGGCAGGGTTATAACCGGCCATGTTTTCATGTCAGCATCATCAGCCTGCACATTTTCGAGAAGGGCTGCCGCATCAAATTTTTTACCGTCAACCGATGGCTGATCAGCAAAGAACGGCAGAAAGAGCTGGTTAACCCCGGAGATCCTCCAGACATTGCATTCAGTTTTGTTTTGTGCAGTTGTTGCTACTGCAATCAGTATCAGCAATAAAGAGCCGGTGAGTTTTTTCATTTTATTTGATTTTTGTTGTTTTCAGTTGTTTCAGGGAGAAAACCGGATAACCTATCTCCAACTGTCAATCTTGTCGAGCGGGTAGATCGGCCTTGGGATATTCACATAGTTAAGTGCGGACGGATTGATATTGCTCAGTCCGGGTGATACCACATTGACAGTCTTCCTGTTGTAAAGGAGGTAGTTGTATCTGAAGGGGAATAGGTTCTTCACGACAACTATATCGGCTTTCCAGATTGATAGGCCAAGGTCTTTAAAATCAGCGGGTGTACGCGAAGCCATAGGCAGCTCAGAGATAATCAGGTGTATCCCGTCATGTTTCACTATGAGTGTCTTTCCGAAAGAGGTCTCCTGCTTGAGGGTTACAATTCCCGTGTAGGTGAAGGGCTGGTTATAGACCGTGTCTATCTTCCCTCCCACTGTCAGTGTCACCTCATCACCGATATTGCTGTTCCACGCTTCGCGTGCGGCAGCCTCATCGCGCAGGGCGATATATGAGGTCAGCTCACTGCCCTTCTCCACAAGTGCTTTCAGTATCCAGGTGCTTTCGCCCGGGGTACCTGTTCCAACGGCGTCAGAGACATCGCAGAAGACAAGTGTACCCAGTGCCCTTGCGACCTTTTTTTCGAGTGCAATAGCAACAGCTTCTTCAGGGCTGTTCCCTTCAGGCTGCGGCACATCCCGCACTGCCCAGGCCATCTCCGCGATTTCATCGGCCAGTTTCTGCGACAATCCATTATTACCATCGGTTATGGCTATTGTGCTGTAACCCAGCTCCGGCTCATCGATCCATATATGTACCGGGAAGAAGGAAACAGAGAGAACGTCAGGCTGCTTTTCCATCTTCTTCATCGAGGAAAATATCTTCCTGAACGGGGGGAGGAAATCGACGTTGATGCCACCACCCTTCAGGAGCTTCATCTTGTTCACGGTCATGACCGGTTCAATCTCGCCAAGAACAGTGCGGATGAGCAGGTCTCCTGCCCTGAAGGCGGTTTTGAAATGGTCACGGTGAGGGTTGGTATGGTAACCGACAATAATGTCAGCATTTTCAGCCCTGCGGCGGGTTACGTTCGCATGGAGGTCAAAGGTAACGGCAATTTTCACATCCGTGCCAACCGTATCCCTGAGTGTTTTGATCAGGTCACCCTCGGGGTCGAACATACCCTGTACTCCCATGGCTCCATGCAATGAGAGGTAGATTCCGTCAACCTTCTCCTGCCCGGCAACTGCATCAATGATAAGGTTCTTGATTTTCCGGTAGAACAGGCTGTCAACCGGTCCGCCCGACATCGATTTGGCCTGGAGTACCGGAACAGCTCTGATCAGGCCTTTACCACTTTTCTCCACTGCGGAGAGGAAGCCTGCAAGCTGTTTGTCCTCCTCAATTGCTGAGGCTGGCACCTCGTCTCCGTAAAAGAGATGATCAGCCTTGAAATTCATTTCGGTTGTTATCACCGGTGAGAAGCTGTTCACCTCGTGCATGAATTCAGCATAGAGAATTACCTTCTGATCTGAGGTGCTCCCGGATGAATTTTCTTCGGAGCAACCCGATAAGGCAGCGACTGTCACCGAAACCAGGACATAGATGATTTTACTGAAACGGAATTCAAATTTGGCTTTCATAAATATTGGTATATTGGACAAAAATAGGAAAAACAGGATTTACCTTGCCTGTGCGGGTAATGTTAAACAATATATGTTTAAAATGGTTTTAAGCATCAAAAGGGAACAGAAATGAAGGCAGAAAAGAGGATTGTTATTACAGTACTGATGCTTATGACTGTGGTGGTGGTGGTGGAGGCCCAGGACAGTAGCCGTGCATTCGGGGAAGTCAGTCTTGCTGCCAATAATGCAGGGATGTATGTTCTGGGAGGCTGGGCACTGGCAAATATGGCGGCTGGTGCCTACGGATGGGCTGCATTAGAGGGAGAAAAGAAGTATTTCAGTCAGATGAACCTGTTCTGGAATGTTGTCAACCTGTCAATTGCAGGATTTGCTCTGTACAGCAACTACAACGCTGACCTGCTATCCCTTGGCGATGGTGAGATCATGACAAAGCATCTCAAAACGGAACGGCTATTTCTGATAAACTCAGGTCTTGATGTGGCATATATGGGTGCGGGGATACTGATGAGGCACCTCGGAACTGGTTCGGAGAGGAGGGGTGATCTGCTTAAAGGCTACGGCAACGCAGTGATATTACAGGGCGGTTTCCTCCTGGTATTCGACATTGTGATGTATTTTATCTTTCGTGATATAAGACCCGCCAGTATCGAATTAACCTCAGCGTTGCAGCAGGGAACTCTGCATGCTGGTATCAGAATTGCGTTCTGATCAGCCGGATCCCGGGAATCAGCATGACTTCCACAATGAGTATCCCTGTTAGTTGGTGTAGTGGCAGTGACCTGGAGCACAGCCAGGTAACGGTTTCTTATTCAATAGTCATTCCGGTTACGGAAGAGGGCGTGAGCGCAGCCAGTTAACCGCTGGGTCCGAAGCCAGGGAATGGTTGAAAAGTGCGCCCTGTTCCATCATCCCTTTCATGACGCAGTCAAGCCAGGGGACCATATACCTTGCCAGGATGGCGGTCTGTTCATCAGTATTCAGCCCGTCCCTGCAGCCTGCAAGTCTCTCGGCAGTGAAGCATTTCCGGCTATCGCCCATGCCGCAGTGTGATCCGTTGATAATCGAGATATAAGTCTTGCTTTCCGCACCCGAACGCTCATACATCGGCAGGTGATTCTTGTCTGGAGAGGTTATACAGTCACTTGTGCCTGAAAAGACCAGCGTTGGGGCCATGACACGGGGTAATAAGCCTCAAATTTCACCCTCCTGTTACCCAGGGATTCATCCCTGAGTTCCATACTTTTGTGGCCAATTTTATACTGACCGGAAGTAGTCAGAATACAGCACATTATTATTGAGAAAACCGGGACTGACCTTGAGAAAAACATATTCAGCCTGATGTGTTGATTGGTTCCCGGAGCCTCAGGCACCGGGAGATACCAAATTAATCAATATTTCGTTCCGTGACAACAATGATCATGCTCAGATGTCTGTGATTATGAAATGAATGTTATTTTTACACCGCAATGTCTGGACAGCTGCTAAGCTTGCTGATCCTGAAACAGAAAACACTGATCTATGGATATTATTCCCTTCAACCTCCTGGTCTGGATCTGGATCTCGGTTGCAATTGTTATTTTCATAGTGCTTCTGTTTGTCACTGCCCCGTTCGGAAGACACACGAACAGGAACTGGGGAGTGACCATACCTGACAGGCTGGGGTGGTTTCTGATGGAAATTCCCGGACCGGTCATATACCTGTTGCTGGTGATCACCGGCAACGGACACAAAACGTTAACAGTCTGGATTATCACCGGCCTGTACCTTGCACATTACATCAACAGGGCAATAATTTATCCTGCCAGAATAAGGGTTCGTGGCAAGCAAATGCCGCTGGTGGTTGCACTTATGGCTGTCTTCTTCAATTTTGTCAATGCCGGTTTCCTCGGTTACTTCGCCGGCACGCTTCAGACACACTATGATCCGGCATGGTTGTCAGATCCCCGGTTCATAACCGGGCTTGCTGTCTTCCTCACCGGGGCAGTCATAAACATCACCTCAGATGAGAAGCTGATTCATCTGCGGAAGAAGAGTAACGGTGGCGGGTACCTGATCCCGCGGGGCGGGATGTTTGAAAAAATCTCCTGTCCCAATTTTTTTGGGGAGATAATTGAATGGGGAGGATATGCCATCCTATGCTGGTCACTGCCGGCACTGTCATTCTTTATCTGGACATTCTGCAACCTGGTACCACGGGCACTCTCTCACCACCGATGGTACAAAAGCCATTTCCCTGATTACCCGGCAGGCAGAAAGGCAGTTCTCCCTTATATTTTGTAATTTGCCGTTTCAAACAATGGTACAATGAAAGGGACATACCTCAACTGGAAAGGACGTTTTCTGTGGATAGCCGTATTTGCGGTGGCAATGGGTTTCCTGGAAGCAATAGTGGTTGTCTATCTCAGGGAACTCTATTATCCTGACGGATTTGAATTTCCCCTTCGTCTCATGTCGGCTGACCTTGTCAGGGCCGAATGGATAAGGGAAACTGCAACACTTGTTATGCTGGCGGGTGTTGGCATGATTGCCGGCAGGAACGGCCTGCAGAGGCTGTTTTACGCGCTCTTTGCCTTCGGGGTATGGGATATTTTCTATTATGTTGCACTTAAACTGCTGCTTGGCTGGCCTGCCTCACTTTTAACCTGGGATCTTCTCTTCCTGATACCGGTATCGTGGCTGGGTCCGGTGCTGGCTCCGGTGATAAACTCTGTGACCATGATAATTATGGCCCTGCTGTTAATCGGCAGACAGGAAAAAGGTTACTATGTCAGGCCGGGCATTTCAGACTGGATCCTGATCTTTAGCGGGGCGCTGGTAATTCTTTTTACCTACCTGGTTGATTATTCGGGACTGCTACTTGAGAGCGGGTTTCTGAGGTCCAAAGGGTCACCTGAAGCCGGCAAACTGCTGATGGAGATGATAACTGCCTTTGTACCTGGAAAATACAACTGGCCGTTGTTTATAGTTGGAGAAGCACTGATACTCGCTGCAACAGTGAATGTTCTAATAAGGAGTCGCAAATATTCAAGAGATGAAACAGTTAACTAACCTAACGGCATTGATTATGCTACTATTGATTTTACCTGGTTGCAGGGATAACAAACAAAAGGGTACAGAGAGTGCTGACCCCTTTATCTGGCTTGAGGAGGTAGATGCAGAACGATCCCTTGAATGGGCCCGTGCGCAGAACAAGCTATCTGACGAGAGTCTGACAACGCAACCGGTGTTCACCGAGCTTCAGGAGAGGTTCCTTGAGGTTCTTAATGACAGGGAACGGATCATTTACCCTGGTATTTTGGGTGACATGAGCTATAACCTGTGGCAGGATGAAAAGAACGAGAGAGGTGTATGGAGAAGAATGCCAAAGAAAGACTACCTGGCAGGCAAGGATGTGTGGGAGACCGTGCTTGACCTGGATGAGTTGTCAGCAGCAGAGGGGAAGAAGTGGGTCTTTGGCGGAGCCACCTGGCTCGGCCCGGAAAATCGCTACTGTCTCCTGCATCTTTCTGACGGCGGCAAGGACGAGGTGGTGATCCGTGAGTTTGATGCAGTGAAGAAGGAATTTGTGGAGGGTGGTTTCTCAATACCTGAGAGCAAGGGCAGCGTAACATGGGTTGACAGAGACCGGATTCTTGTGGCCACCAACTACGGCCCGGGGACGATGACCTCATCAGGTTATCCTGCCATGGCAAAGCTGTGGACACGAGGAGAAGATCCGGCAACGGCATCAATCATTCTTCAGACTGACACGGTTAACATGGGCATTTTTGTCAGCGGCGGCGAGGTGAACGGCAAGCAATATGTTTTCCTTAATGACAGCAAGGGATTTTATGAGTCGTCAATGTATCTGCTCACACCTGATGGCGTAAAGATGCTTGACATACAGAAGGATGTGGAGACACGCGGGTTGTTCAAAGAAGCATTGTTGCTTTACCTGCAGTCTGACTGGGACTTTAACGGGGAGATTTTCAGAAAGGGAACGCTGGTCAGCTATGATCTGCCCTCGTTTCTCGAAGGAAAAGCGTCAGTAAAAACACTTTTTGAACCAGGGGAGAGAGAGAGCCTTGCCGGCATTATGACCTCGCGTGATTTCATCGTACTGGCAATTATGGAAAATGTACAGGGAAAATTAAGTATCATGCGTCCTGTTGAAGGTGGCTGGCACACTGAGGCCGTACCTGTTCCGGAGCATGGGACCGTAGGTCTTGCAGGTTCGGACGACAAGTCAAACGATTACTTCTTCACCTTCAGTAATCCGGTGACGCCCACAACACTGTATTACGGTGATGGCAAGGAGATAAAGCCCATCAGGAAGCAAAAGGATTACTTTGATGCCTCAGGTGTCAGGATTGACCAGTTTGAAGCAATATCAAATGATGGCACCAGGATTCCCTATTTTATTGTATTCCCGGATGAGATGGGTTATGACGGCAGCAATCCCACTCTGATCTACGCATATGGCGGCTTCAACAGTGCAACCCGGCCTACCTACAGCTCATTGACTGGTATAGGCTGGATTGAAAAGGGAGGTGTTTATGTCATTGCCAACATACGTGGCGGCGGTGAATTCGGGCCGGCATGGCACCAGTCAGCCCTGAGGGAGAAGAGGCAAAATGCCTATGACGATCTCTTTGCCGTGGCTGAAGATCTCATCTCGCGGAAGATCACCACTCCCGACCGGATGGGATTCTATGGCTGGAGCAACGGAGGATTGCTTGCCGGTGTTGCCATGACCCAGAGGCCTGATCTCTGGAATGCCGTTGTGATCGGAGCACCGTTGCTTGACATGAAGAGGTACAATAAACTGCTTGCCGGGGCCAGCTGGATGGACGAATATGGCAATCCTGACGTACCGGAAGACTGGGAATTTATAAGCAGGTACTCGCCCTATCAGAATTTAAAGAAAGATGTTAAGTATCCGACGCCGCTCTTTATCACCTCGACGAGGGATGACAGGGTTCACCCCGGTCATGCGCGCAAGATGGCGGCAAAGATGGCAGAGATGGGACACCCGTTCTTGTATCATGAGACCATTGAGGGTGGTCATGGAGCTTCCTCCACCAATCCACAGGAAGCTGAGATGAGGGCGCTGATGTACACCTATCTTAAGGTCAGGCTGATGGATTGATTCTAGTTAGCGCTTCAGAGCGGGCTCTTTAATCGGCAGGATGGGTTATATCAGTCCGGCCCATCCATGACAGAGAGATATGATCACCAAAGAGCTCTCTGAAGATGCGGTAATAGAGCAGCTCTTCCTTCCCGGTTAGGTTCCAGCCGTTTGGGAGGGTCCTCTCACGGACAAAATCACTGTCGGAGATGTTGTTGTCAGCTATCTCCGACAGCTGTTCGTTCACCCCTCCTCCTTCCCAGAATTTGGCTTTGGGTCTCCATGTGATCTCAGGTGGAAGGATTCCTTCCAGGGCTTTGCGGAGTATCCATTTTGCCTCGCCTCTGAATATCTTGTATTCCGGGGGAACGGACAGGGCAAAATCCTTCACTCCGGGTTGTGTAAAGACCAGGCGGGGTGTCATTCCATATGCCGAGGCACATCTGTCTACCCGTTGGAGGGCGGTATTGTGCAGTTTGCCGGTCAGGCGCACCAATTCGTCATGAAGTGACTCCTCCCGCATAGCTGACAGGTAAGAATATCCGGCAAAGAGCTCGTCTGCACCCTCTCCGGAGAAAATATCGGATACATGGCCGGATGCTTCACGGGCAGCAAGAAAATTGAGAAGGGATGAACGCACCAGCAGCTGGTCAAAGGATTCAAGATGCCAGATAACATCAGGCAGTATTTTCATCAGGTCATTAACCGTAACTATTATTTCATGATGCTCTGTTCCCAGCAAGCGTGCCACCTGAGATGCATATTCCAGGTCAGGTGCCCCCTCCAGGCCTGCCGTGAAGGTCCTGATGCCTCCGATATACTTTGACGCGAGTGCTGTAATGGCTGCAGAGTCGAGTCCGCCTGAGAGCCATGAGCCTGTATCCTCAGTTCTGACAGACAATGATACGGCATCATCAAGCAGCCTCCGCAACTGGGCTGCGAGCATATCCGGAGGGGGTATCTCCTGCTGTATGGCTTCAGCATCCGTGGCAACAGATGGAGGTTCTTCAACGTTTTCATCACCCGGCCTCAAGGCATCACGTGTCATTTCAATATCATAACCGGGCATCACCTCGGCAATACCGGCCATCTCAGGGAGGAGGGCTTTAACTTCAGAGGCAAATCCTGTTACTCCATCGGTAGCGGAGCCCGTATAGAGGGGAGCCACACCCAGAGGATCACGTGAAAAGAAAAAAGTGCCGTTTTTTGCGGTAACTGTTGCATAGTGTCCCGGGCCGGCTATGTCACGGACGAAATTCATTTCATCCGACACACTGAAAGGCAGAAAGGGGGAGTCATTCCAGCAGACGCCCATGGTTGTCCCTTCAGCTACGATAATTTTCCTTCTGGCACATCCCCTGTGAGCTATCCTGTTTAGCATTTCTTCCACCTCAGCCTGTGCGTTCTCCCTGGTTAGTCCTGCTATGCCTGCCATGGTCCCGGTATTTTATTTATCCTCTGCTCCTCAGTCATCTTCTCCCCTGACAGTGGGTCAACCGCGTACCATGCCCCGTTGATCAGTCTTGTGGCAATTTTCCCGGAGAGGTATTCGTTGGCAGTGAAGTGAGGGGTATCAAACAGGCCACTTCTTACAGCCTCTGCAATGAGGGCAGGGTCAGACCATGGATCTTCACTGCGGCCGGCGCCAGCGTCATGAAGAGCTTTGAGAATCATGCCTGCCTCAGAGATCAGTTCCTTCTTACGTTCCTGCACAGTCTCCCCGGCAGTAAGATCAGGCATTCCCTTCATTATATCATGAATTGTACCATGCACTATCCTGCAGCTTTCGATAAGCTCCTCAGGGAGGACGGCATGATCACCTTCGCTGTAACCCACAACATGAACTATATGAGGTTTAAGCGCAAGGCTTATCACGGCCGAGGCGGCAAGCTGACCCTTTGCAAAGTCCGGTTCAGGAGAGAAGTGAGCAAGGCCGGCGCGCACCTGCCTGATCACGCTAAAGTTGTCACCGGTGAGTCTTTCAATCATCTCATTCTTTGCCAGCATCTTGGCTATATCCATTTCCGGGGATGTTCCGGGCGGATTATTAAACATGTACTGTGAGACATAGCGTTTCACTCCTGCCCTTCTGGCGTTCCATGCTGCGAGGAACGCCATTGCCACTGCCAGGGAATCATGTGCTTCACGTAGACTCCACTGATGTGATTCATTGACCTCTACAGGCAGGTCTCTGTCTGCATACCACTTCATCACGCTCTGGTTTTCGCGCACTGCTTCTTCTATTGTCCTTTGCGACCTCCCGTCTATGATGCTGTACCAGCAGAGTGGTATGGCGCCCCAGGCGTTTTTTATTGTTCTAACGCT
Organism: Bacteroidales bacterium; assembly: GCA_012513795.1. Lineage (GTDB taxonomy): Bacteria > Bacteroidota > Bacteroidia > Bacteroidales > VadinHA17 > SR-FBR-E99. The sequence goes on from JAAZBN010000119.1 coordinate 41,938, forward strand.
CATTTCAGCCCATCTTATCAGGTCACGTGTCCCGGCATAACAGCGTACCAGCGGGTAGTTGCCGCAGCGTGAGCGGTTGTAGATGGCCTCCAGGTCGGCCTCGGTGCGGACAGGCACTCCCCCGGCGCCATCCTGGGTATGGTCCATCTCATCCGGATGGAAGAAGTGTTCCTGGGCGTTCTGGTCGGGTCCCAGGGAGATGACGTCGAGCACTCCGGCTTCTGCTATCATTTCCACCCCGTCGAGTGTCTCCTCCACGGTAGGACGGCCGAAGTGGTGTCTGATGACAGGGTAGGGATACTTCTGGCTAATGCGTTCAAGGAGAGTATCAGCATGCTTTGCAAGTGAGACGCCGGAGGTGCCGCCACGGAGGTACTCCCTCACCGCGCCTGGAGGCCCGGTACCGTCAAAGAGACGTTCGAAGAGACCGTAACGGTCAGCCACTGCGGCCACGGGAGGCGTACCCCCGAAGATCATCCGGTAACCGGTGATGCCTTCTCTTTCCAGTCCGCTTTTCAGTTCCTGAAACAGTCTGGCCGCAGACTCAGGGGTGAGCCTGTAACTCACGGCCACTATATCAGGTTTCTCATCACGTATGATCTCAAGCAACCTGCTCACGCTCACAGCGGGGCCGAAGGAGATGCTTTCGTAGCCCTCACTTTCTGCTATCTCCAGGAAATGATGGAGTCCGGCAACATGAACACAGCTGCCTATGGCAGCGCCAATGATTTTTTTCATCACATGACAATTAAACAGTTTTCACTTACCGGTTTCGCCGATGGCTATAAGCCTCAGTTCCCTCAGGCTCATGCCGGCGATTCCGAGGTTCTCAACCGTGCGGCCTGATACCCGGTAATCGGTTGAATTAATTATTGATCCCATCAGTATAATTGAGTCCATCACCTCAGTACTGACCCCCATCATTCTTCCAAGTGATGCCATTGGTACAAGGCTGTAAGGTATATCCTCTTCGAGATATCTTACCTTTAAAGATCTGGGGGCAAGAATCCCCCTGTAGCCGGCATTTTTCTTCATTGACTCGTAGAGGGAGTTACCGGCAGTGGAGTAGGCCATATAGAGCCACTGGCGGGCTGTGATTGCCCTTATTCCCAGGGCTTCAGCCACTCTTA
>JAAZBN010000120.1 GCA_012513795.1 Bacteroidales bacterium
CTTTACTATTCCAGCCACCTGCTTACCCGACCTTCAGATTGAGGAGCTTTGCGACTCAACCCCGCAAACGAAGTGTCTGGGCCTTCAGACCTCAGACCTTCAGACCTCAGACCTTCAGACCTTCAGACCTATTTAACGGGACTGCCGTTTTTGATCTTCTCCTCTGGGATGACGAAGACCAGCTTGCCGTTCTCATCCTCGGCCAGCAGAACCATCCCCTTTGATTCAATTCCCTTGATGGTGCGGGGGGCAAGGTTGACAATGACGGAGATTGCTTTTCCGGGAAGTTCTTCAGCTGTGAAGTGCTCTGCAATTCCTGATACGATTGTACGCACATCAATACCGGTATCAACCTTCAGCTTTATCAGCTTTGTTGTTTTGGGCACCTTCTCAGCTTCGAGGATGGTGGCGGTACGTATATCCATCCTGGTGAACTCATCAAAGGTGACATCCTCCTTCTGCGGCAGCACAGTTGCAACGGCACTCTCATTGTTCTTCCTGGTATCCATGAGCTTCTGTATCTGCCTGTCTATCTGAGAGTCTTCTATCTTGCTGAAGAGCAGCTCACCGGAGGAGACAATGTGGCCCGGTGTCAGCAGGTCAGAGCGTCCTGCAGCATCCCAGTGAAGGCTGGCTATGCCGAGCCATCCTCTCAGCCTGTCCATTGAGAATGGAAGGAACGGTTCGAGCAGTATGGCCAGATTGGCAGTGATCTGAAGAGAGACATACATTATTGTCTTTACCCGTTCAGGGTCAGTCCTGACAACCTTCCACGGCTCGGTGTCGGCAAGGTACTTGTTGCCCAGGCGTGCCAGGTTCATTGCCTCGGCCAGAGCCTGGCGGAAACGGAAAGTCTCAAGGTTGCTCTCAACATTCTCACGGCAGGTCATGATTGATCTGACCGTTTCATTGTCATAGTCAGTCATCTCTCCCGGGTTGGGTACTGATCCCCGGTAATAATTGCCTGTCAGCACCAGGGTGCGGTTGACAAAGTTTCCCAGTATGGCGACAAGCTCATTGTTGTTGCGTGCCTGGAACTCCTTCCAGGTGAAGTCATTATCTTTCGTCTCCGGTGCGCTGGCGCAGAGAGCATAGCGGAGAGAGTCCTGCTTGCCCGGGAAATCCTCCAGGTACTCATGCAGCCAGACAGCCCAGTTCCTTGATGTTGAAATCTTATCATTCTCCAGGTTGAGGAATTCATTGGCAGGCACGTTGTCGGGAAGGATGTAGCTGCCCTCGGCCCTGAGCATGGCCGGGAAGATGATGCAGTGAAAGACTATGTTGTCTTTGCCGATAAAGTGAATCATGCGTGTCTCCGGATCCTTCCAGTATTTCTCCCAGTCAGGGGTCAGCTCCCTGGTGGCGGAGATATAACCAATGGGTGCGTCAAACCATACATAGAGTACCTTTCCTTCGGCTCCCTCAACGGGTACGGGCACTCCCCAGTCGAGATCACGGCTCACAGCCCTTGGCTGCAGCCCCTGGTCGAGCCACGACTTACACTGGCCGTAGACATTCGTTTTCCATTCGGTATGTTCTTCCAGTATCCATTTTCTTATCCACGGTTCATATTTGTCAAGTGGCAGGTACCAGTGCAGCGTGTCACGCATAACAGGAGCGCTGCCGCTGATGGTTGAGCGCGGGTTGATGAGGTCTGTGGGGCTCAGGGAGGAGCCGCACTTCTCACACTGGTCACCGTAAGCATTCTCATTGCCGCAGTACGGGCAGGTGCCTGTGATATAGCGGTCGGCCAGGAAGCACCCGGCCTCCTCGTCATAATACTGGCTGGAGGATTTCTCAATGAATTCGCCCTGGTCATACAACTTGCGGAAGAACTGTGAGGCAGTCTCGTAGTGTATCTTGTTTGATGTGCGCGAGTATATGTCGAAGGCGATGCCGAAATCGGCGAAGGCCTTCTTATTAATCTCATGGTAGCGGTCCACTACCTCCTGCGGGGTGATTCCCTCTTTCCTGGCCTTGAGCGTTATGGGCACACCGTGCTCATCTGAGCCACAGATGGAGATAACATCCTCGCCGCGCATCCTGAGGTACCGTGTATAGATATCTGACGGCACGTAAACCCCTGCAAGGTGTCCTATGTGGATAGGCCCGTTGGCATATGGAAGGGCTGATGTGATTAGATGGCGCTTGAACTTCTTCATCTGTGAATTGTGGTTGCTGGTTTGTTAACCCGGCAAAGATAATGATTTTCAAAAAGCGCCGCGGGGCCTGTTACTCAACATGTCCGAAAGCTGCAAGCACCTGGTGCATGTAAGTGCGTGATACCGGCACCTCTGAGGGCGGGGTGCTGTCAAGTTCCAGAAGCAGTCCCTCCTTCTCCCTGCGTATAAGCTTGACCTTCTCAATGTTAACGAGCCATGAGCGGTGGCATCTTATGATTGCCCCTTCCTTCAGCTCCTCTTCCAGCGTCCTTAGGGTGTTCCGGAGCATGAAACGGTGCAGCCTCTCCTGCCCCTGATAGCAGACGGTCACATAGTTGTCGCTTCCCTGAAGGGTGAGCAGATCAGAGTGTTTCAATGACATCCTGAGCACACCCTTCTCGTCACGAAGGTGAATCATGGGGCGCTGTCCCGCTGCCTCGGGCTGTTCCATTATGCCTGAGAGTCTCTCCCTGTTGTCGCGCCATGAGAACCATAGCCAGAGGAAGGTGTAGGGCAGGAGGAGTGTCAGTGACGTGTTCTGTACTGATCGGGTAAGCAGCTCCGTGAAGGGGCGCCTGTCATCAAGAATCACTATCTCAAAAAGGGTAAAGAAGAGAGCCATGGCAAGGATCTCTGCAGCTACCCAGACCAGATAGTGCCATATCCTCAGTTTGCCTCCCCTTTTGACGAAATGGTACATTATGATCCGGCTGACGGCCACAACCAGTACGCCGGCAAGGATGACTCCGCTGGCGTATAACAGCAGGGTTGGCTTTGACACCTCAAACCAGGTGCCCACTCCAAAAGGGGTGTACAGGTTAAGAAAGAGGAGGGCAAAGCCTGCAGTGAAGAGTATCGTCGTGACTATATTCCTCTTCTCAGTAAGATAACCCGGTAACTTTTTGCCGAAATCAATATTCATTTTTCAGATATCTATGCAAAAGTAACACTTTTGCCGACCTGCCGTTTTCCGGGAAGGCAGGGTACTGCAATTTACCCCTGCAGAGGACTAGCAATGCATCTTATCGGATTTCCGGCCCGCAGAAGCCGAATCAATTTCACCCCTGCAGAGGACCAGCAATGCATCTTATCGGATTTCCGGCCCGCGGAAGCCGAATCAATTTCACCCCTGACAGGGGTCTTTCACCCCTTATAATGGTTCTCCGGCCCACGGAAGCCGAATCAATTTCACCCCTGATCAGCTCTTTTCACCCCTCATAATAAATTTCCGGCCCGCGGAGGGCCTGAAGACACCTATTTTTTGGAGGCGCCCCTGTCATTGATTTTGTTTGCCCCAAAAAACCGGTTGTGGGGTATAGTGAAACAGAGAAAGAGCTTGCCCTCCATTTCAGGGAGGGGATAACCGGAGGGGTGATACCGGGCACCGGGGTGACCCTCTCGGAGCAGCGTTTCCGCTCAACAGGCGACTACCTGTTTTCTGATGGGACGCATGTCCAGGAGATATTCCGCTTTCTTTTCCGTTCACGGGAGGCCGAGGAGCGAAACAGGGAGTTCTGCTATTACATCATGAACCCCGGGAACAATGCCGGACGCGGACCAATTATCATGCTTCACGGACTGAATGAAAGACGATGGGACAAGTATCTGCAATGGGGTATCAGCCTTGCGGAAGGTACCGGCAGGCCGGTGATCCTCTTTCCCCTGGCCTGGCACATGAACAGGTCACCGCGCAGCTGGGTAGACAGGCACCTGATGATGCCCCTGGTGACAGCCCGCACATCTCTTCTGCCTGACACCCGTCTGACCACCTTCGTCAATGTGGCGCTGAGCACCCGTATGACCGTGTCACCTCAGCGCTTCATGCTCTCAGGCTACCAGAGCATAAAAGACCTGGAAAGGCTCATCCGTTTGCTGCAGGAGGGCAGTGTGCCGGGCATCGCATCCGGGGGCACGGTTGATATCTTTGCCTATTCAATAGGGGCGCTGGCCACCCAGGTGATGATGCTGTCTGAATCTTCCCCGCTGGCGGCTGACAGCCGCGTGATGCTCTTCTGCGGAGGGAGCGCCTTCAGCCTGATGAACGGTACCTCCAAACTTATAATGGACAGCAGGGCGTTCGAGCGACTGCTTTCATTCTACCTTGGCCTGCCTTCAGACCCGGCAGGAAGAAACCGCGACAGCCTGGCAGCATTGATGAATGATACTCCCGAAGGGAAGGCCTTCTATCATATGACTTCACTGCAGCGACTGGAATCGCTGTCAGGAAGGCCCTTCAGAAAATGGGACGGACGACTCAGGGCTGTGAGCCTTGCAGGCGATACGGTCATTCCTCCCGGGGAGATCAGGAAGACTATGCGGGGAGCCGATGTGCAGGTGTGGGATCCGGGATACCGGTTCACACATGAGTCGCCATTCCCCCTTCTTGCCGGAGAGAAGGCTGATGCAGTGGACCGCACCTTCGGCAGACTCTTTGAGACTGCAGCGGGATTTCTGTCGTGAAATGACTATTTTTGGTACGAACGGCATACTTTAGAAATTATGAAATCACTGATCATACCGCCATACCTGAAGGAGGGCGACCGCATTGAGATTATCACTCCAGCAAGTCCCATTGCAGAGGATGTTGTTCGGAAGGCTGCGGCGAGGCTTGAAGATTCCGGCTTCCGGATCACCACGGGTGCCCATGCCTTTGCCAGCTGCGGTCCGTTTGCCGGTACTGAGGTCGAACGGCTGGCAGACATACAGAAGGCCACCGATGACCCCGACGTAAAGGCGGTGCTGTGTTCACGCGGCGGTTACGGCATGTCAAGGATAGTTGACCAGGTTGATTTCACGGCCCTGAAGAAGAGCCCCAAATGGTACGTCGGCTACAGTGATATCACTTCACTTCACCTGTGGCTCAACACGGTATGTGGCATCGCCTCGCTGCATGCCGAGATGCCATTGAACTACTCCAACCCCGACTGCCTGCCGGGCAGTTACGATACGTTGGTCAAAGCCCTCAAGGGTAACCCTGAGCCGGTGAGCTGGATCACACGGGGGGAGGAATCATTTGAGGTTGAAGGAAGGGTCATGGGAGGAAACATATCGCTGATCTACAGCCTTAATGGCACAGCAGCGCAGCCGGACACTGACGGCGCAATACTCTTCATTGAGGAGATAGGGGAGAAGTTTTATCATCTTGACCGGATGCTTGTGGGGATGCGCATGGCGGGCTTGCTCAGGAACCTGTCAGCGCTGGTGGTTGGAGGGATGGAACAGATCACCGAGGGGGAGCATGTATTCAACCAGACAGTTGAAGAGGTTGTGATGAATGTTGTGGACGGATACGGGTACCCTGTTCTGTTTAATTTTCCGGCAGGGCATATTAATGATAACAGGGCTGTTTACCTGGGGCGTGCTGCCCGGCTCAGGCAGTCGGGCCGGGAGGCCCTCCTGACCTGGCGGTAGCCTGCGGCTAAAATTGGCAATCGGCAATCGACAATTCTGGATGGTCTACGACCATCACCGCGCATTAACAACTTGTTCTACAATTCTTTATGGTCTACGACCATTATTGGCAATCGTAAATTGCACGTCTACAATTCTTAATGGCCTACGGCCATAATCGCAAATTCTTAATGGCTAATCTCCCTACTGCCTACTGCCTACTGGTACTGCCGACTGCCTACTGCCGACTGGTACTGCCGACTGCCTACTGCCGACTGGTACTGCCGACTGGTACTGCCGACTGATCAGAACGCTGCCAGCAGCAGGTTCAGATCTTTTGACAGGATGCCGAATTTCTGACCGAGAACCTCGTTGGTGAGGATGCCGTTAAAGATGTACACTCCGTTTCTCAAACCATTGTTGAACCTTAGCATAGGGATAATCCCACCGGCATCGGCTATTTCCTGCATCAGAGGCCTGAAGACGTTGCTCAGGGCTATGGATGCCGTCTTGGGCACCCGTGAGGGCAGGTTCCAGGCCGAATAGTGTATCACTCCGTGTTTCTCATATATGGGATCTTTCACCGCTCTCGGCTCGGCAGTCTCCACACATCCGCCGGTATCAATGCTCAGATCAATGATCACCGATCCCTGCTTCATACCCTGTACCATATCTTCTGTCACGTAGAACCATGGCATAAGAATGTCTGTTGAGAGCGCTCCTATAAGCACGTCGGCCGATTTCAGGGCCTTCTGCAGCACCTGGGGATGGAAGGTGGAGGTATAGAGGCGTTGCCCCAGCAGGTTCTGGAAGTTGCGAAGCCGGTGCACTGAGGTATCGAACACTCTTACTATGGCGCCCAGTCCCAGGGCGGCACGTGCCGCATACTCGCCGGCAGTGTTGGCTCCGATGATGATCACCTCGGTGGGGGTCACTCCGGTCACGCCGCCAAGCATTACTCCCTTTCCTCCCGAGGTGGTGCTCAGGTATTCCGAAGCCAGCAGCACCGAGGTGATACCGCTGATCTCGCTCATTGACTCCACCACCGGGAGTATGCCGTCACTGTCTTTGATCTTTTCACTTGCCAGGGCTGTCACCCTCCGGCGCATCAGTGTAGAGAGCGTATCCTCACCCATGGTGGCCGCGTTCATGAAGGAGATAACCGTCTGGCCGCCCTTGAGCCGGGAGGCCTCGGCATGGGTGAAGGGGGCTATCTTGATCAGTATGTCACAGCCATAAACAATATCAGGAGAGTCAGTCACCACGGCGCCGTTGTCACTGTATTCCACATCCGCAAAGCCGGCATCCTCACCGGCACCCCGCTCCATAAAGACTTCATTGCCTGCATCGGTAAGTATCTTTACGGCTTCGGGGGTGAGTGCAACACGCTTTTCCCCGTCCTGCAGGTCATGGGGCAACCCGATAGACATCTGCTTCCTGCTCACCGTTTTCTCTATAAGCTCCTCGCGGGGCATGAACGCACTCCTGGACGGCTCATTCATCTGGATTCGATTTAAAGGTTTAACGGAAGAAAAATACCGGCAGACCAAAATTAAGATTTTAATTGCACAGATAACAGAATGAAGTCTATAAATCAACAGGAGGATTGCGGCGTCGCCGGAAAGGCAGGGCTGCAGCTTTCACCATAACTGCAGGACAGCGGCCATGGGGCAAATGGAATGCGGTCAGTCTGTCACCGGAGGAAGGGAGAGGGTTCCGATTATCCGGGTACCGTCAGGTTCAACGGTGATGGAGATGCGGAGCGTACTGTCAGGGAGCAGTGACTCAATCAGTTCCGGCCACTCCATGAAGCAATATGCCCCTGAAGCAAAGTACTCCTCTATGCCAAAGTCGAGTACCTCGGTGATCTTTTTTATCCTGTAAAAGTCGAAATGATAGACAGGGCTCCCACTCTGGACCCGGTACTCATTGATAAGGGTGAAGGTGGGGCTGGTGACGGTATCGGTCACTCCCATCTCCCGGCACAGCGCCCTGATGAATGTTGTCTTGCCGGACCCCATGGGGCCATAGATGGCAAAAATGGTATGGCCGGCAGTCTCCTTCAGGAACTGCCTTGCAGCCTCGCGCAGCCGGCTCTTATCACTTACCACGATCCTCATGCCGCAAAAATATCAAATCAGACCGGTTCAAGTGACACCAGCGGAAGGAGCATCTCCTGCATTGAGACGCCACCATGCTGCAAAGAGTCGCGGTAGTAGGATACTATATGATTGTAATTATTGGGATAAACCAGGAAATCACTGGCACAGGCGAAGATATACCTGGATGAGATATTTGTCATCGGTAATCCAGCCTTTGAGGGGGTGGTGATCTCAAACACCTCGCGCGGGTTGTAGTCGAGATTCCTCCCGTTCTTATAGCGCAGGTTCATTGATGTATTTCTGTCACCTATCACCTTTACGGGTTTCTGTACCCTTACTGATCCGTGGTCAGTAGTGATAACCACACGTGCTCCTCTGGCTGATACCAGCCGGAGCAGTTCTTTCAGTGGGGAGTGGATGAACCATGAGCGGGTCAGCGAGAGCCATGAAGCCTCGTCAACAGTCATGTCACGGATAAGGTCAATCTCGGTACGCGCATGACTGAGAAGATCGACGAAATTATATACCAGCATGTTCAGATCATTGTTCAGCAGCTGCGGTATTTTCTCATTAAGGCTCCTTCCCTCAGCGTCAGAGCTTATCTTGTTATAGCTCCAGCGGCAGTTGACGCCTGCCCTCTGCAGGTTCTTGGCCAGCAGCTTCTCTTCATTCAGGTTCTTGCCCTCATCATCATTCTCATCAATCCAGAAATCAGGCATCATCTCCCCTATGGCGGCAGGCATCAGGCCTGCAAAGAGGGCGTTGCGGGAATATTGAGTGGTGGTGGGCAGGATACTCAGGTAAAGCTCCTCATCAACGGTACGCATTATCTGTCTCAGCTCGCCGGCTATCGTCTGCCACTGGTCAAGGCGCATGTTGTCAATGACTATAAAGAATAGAGGCGATCCCTTGCTTATGAGGGGAAAGATCCTCCTGGTCAGTACTGCCGGAGAGATGAGAGGCCTGTCAGCCGCGTCTGAAGAGATCCATCGCAGATAGTTGGCCGAGATGTACTTTGCAAAGGCCCGGTTGGCATCAGCCTCCTGCATCCTGAGAACATCACGCATGCCGGTGTCGGATGACCTTATAAGTTCTCCCTGCCAGAAGATGAGCCGACGGTACAGCTCGCACCATTGTTCGAAGGAAGCGGCTGAGGAGATCATCCCTGACAGGGTGCCGAACTCCTCGCGGAAGATGGTGGTTGTCTGCCGTGTGACTATCTCTTCAATGTTGAGTATGCGCTTGAGAGTCATCAGAATCTGCTGCGGCTTGACTGGCTTGATAAGGTAATCAGCTATCTGTGAGCCTATTGCAGCATCCATGATATCTTCTTCCTCGCTCTTGGTTATCATGACCACCGGGATTGTTGGTCTGACAGCCTTGATACGGCGCAGGGTCTCAATGCCACTAAGGCCGGGCATGTATTCATCAAGGAAGATGATGTCATAGGCTTTCTCCCTGACCATATTAATGGCGTCATTGCCTGAATGACAGGTGTCAGTCTCAAATCCTCTTTCATTAAGAAAGAGTATATGAGGCCTCAGGACCCCTATCTCGTCATCTACCCATAATATTCGTATCTCTCTCATTGGAAGCCTATAACGTTACCGCAGGTTTTCATATTCCTTTGAGTGAAAGATAGCATATCTGTCGATATTTTTGTCTTCTTTGAATTTCTGCAGGTTATCAGCACTGATCAGCCAGAGGGTAAGGCCGGCTTCGGATGCCTGCCTGATGGTCTGTTCCGGGCTGAATCTGTTCAGCCATGCGGCCGCTTCGGCAGCGTTATCAAACGGCCCGGTGGTGATAAGCAGGTAGCCTGTATCCACTGCCGTTCCTTCGGTCCGATAATTATTGTCCGTAAAGTTGTCGAGGTTGTAGTTGATAACGTCAAACATAATCCGGTTCATGTCAGCACCCGTATTGGAGGCAAGGATCATCACATAATGAACCTGAGCCGTATCAGCCAGGTATATCTCTTCAGCTATGCGGGTGTCATCAGCAATTCTTATCTCGGGTTTTTCTCTCCGGAGGAATTCGATTATCTCTGCAGCTCTCCGGCCTTCGGCGGTAGAGGGGTATTTTGCCACCAGGGAGTCAAGTCTCTGTTTGTAGGTCACCTCTCCCTCGAGGGCTCCGGCTGACATGGCTCCGAGGAGCATGAATTTGGGTATCAGCTCCTCTTCGGGATAGCTGGTTAAAGCATTGGTACAGATGGCTTCTGCATCAGCATATCTCTCTTCAGTAAAGGCCAGGTATGCCTCCTCGTAGCTTCGGGTTGCCCTGGAGGCCATCTCCCGGTGGCGGTTCATCCATTCCGGATCGGAGAGGATGAGGGCATATTCCGAATCAGGGAATGACCCAAGGAGTTCGGCCCTGTGGCGGTCAGCCCTTGCGGGGTCGCTGGTGCGAAGCAGGCGGTAGAGCTCATAGAGAGCTTCCGCCCTGACATTTTCGTTGTTGCCTGTCCTTGATGCCTCCTCCAGTGAAGCTGCTGCCGACAGTGTGTCACTGATGCGTGAGGCCAGGATCTTGCCCTCACCCAGGAGAGCTTCGGCGCTGCGCATGACAGAAACGCTCATGAGCGAGTCTGTAAGGGGCAGGTTACGGAGATAGTATTCCTTTGTGCGTTCGGGTGCCACACCGGCGCTGTCGCTCTTTTCGGCCTCATTCTCAACATCTGTCTGCTGGCCATTGCTGAATGCTGCACGGGCCTTGTTTGACCTCCTCCAGTTATCCTCCAGCCTCCTGTCGCCCCACCGGCGTCTGAACTCCGTACGGCCGAAGGTGAGCGCTGCCTGGTTGTAAAAGTACCATCCCCCCTCGGCGGTGATGGCGCCACGATAGCGCTGCTCATTCTCATAGTAGAGTCCCATGTTGTACCTGTCACTACCGTCGCCCCTGCGCTCGGTGATCATCTCTTCCTCCACTGAACGGATGAGCCCGGCTATCAGGGCATCCCTTTCCGATGCACTCATGCCTGCAACCCTTCGCAGGCTGTCCTCGGTAATGACTACAGAGTGATACCCTGCATATTCACCGAGGTCAGAAGCCCTTCGACTGATCAGATCATAACCGGGAAAACGGTTGTCAATGAGGTATGAGGCGCTGTCATAATAAAGCCACGCCTTCATATAGTCAGGCTGGCCATAGTAATGATCGGCGAGGGCAAGGTACGAACGTGCCTTCTGCCGGGTGTTGACTGTGCTGCTGGCGGCCGACTGTGACCAGAGCCTGAGCGCCTCGTCAGTGTTGCCCAGCCGTTGTTCCAGTTCGCCAAGGGCGAAATAGATCTGATCAAGATAGTCTTTGTTCTTCGAGTCGCGTAGCATTTTGCGGAGCGACTTCATCAGATCGTCTGCATCGCCATGCGAAATGTCAGTGACGCCTGCCAGGTTGATGCCGGCGTTAAACTCCAGGTCATAGGGAGGATTCATTCTCATCACCCTGGTGAACTGACGGGTTGACATGGCGTTGTCACCGGCTTCCCTGTAGACCTGCGCAAGCAGGAAAGTCCAGCGCACTTTGGTTTCGTTTCCCGAAGTATATTCAATTGCCCGCGACAGTGGCGCCACGGCCTCTCCGTAACGTTTCTGGCGCAGAGCGATATCGGCCAGCGTGGAGTAGTACATTGCCTTCAGCGGCTTTGACATGTTCTCCGGACCGGGCAGCTCATCAAGCAGCCGGGCAGCCTCTGTGTAGTTGCCCTCTTCCGTCTGTATGCGTGCCATCCAGATACCCGCCTCAGTGACGAGGTCAGGATCAGTGGCAATGGTTGTTGCGAAAGAGAAAGATGCCCTTGCAGCCATGAAATTTTTCTGGTAGAATTGTGCCCTGGCCATGAGCATATAGGAATCGTCTACCCATTCATTGTATTCCCTTCTGTTATAGAACTCCCCGTTCCTGTCATTGTCTCCCCTGCGCCCCTTCTCTTCAGGCTTGGCGGTGATGGAGTAGAGGGCTATAACCTTTGATGCTTTCTGGATGGCCCGTTCCATGTCTGACGAACCGGCTCGAGCCGATTCCTCGCGGGAGTATTCAAAGAGGGGGAGAAGGGTTGTATAGTCATCGCGGTGCGCATCTTTGACTTTCTTCACCCCGGCTTTGTATGCTTCGTTACCGTTGAACCAGATATTGTATTTTGAGATCAGTGAGTTGTAAAAACGGCTCGCGCCGGTGTTCTTCTCGGCAGAACATCCGGCAAGAACCAGGGCCATGAGGATGATCAGCCCTGCAATGTATTCCCTATGCCGCAATCTCAACAAAAATGTTTTATACTCTTATAACTAAAGAGACATCCCAAAAGTATCCAAAGTTAAGAAAAAGAGGTCAGAAAGGGATACCGCGTCCGGTGAGGGCGGCAGCAGGCTCACTTGACCTCAACTCTCTTCGTCGGGGCCATCTCCGCATTACGCCTGTCAACCTGCTTCACAACCGCCTCTGCCAGGGTCATGAAGGCCGCTCCGGTGATGGAGTCTTCCAGTGCCGCAGGCATGCCGCTGTCACCCCCGTCACATATGCTCTCAACGATGGGTATCTGCCCCAGCAGCATGGTGCCGCTCTCGGCGGCAAGCCTGCTGCCGCCCTCCCTGCCGAAGAGGTAATACTTCTTTCCGGGCAGCTCGGGAGCCTCGAAGAATGACATGTTTTCAACCAGCCCGAGTACCGGTACGTTGATTGACTCACTGCGGAACATGGCTATACCCTTGCGGGCGTCGGCAAGAGCCACCTCCTGAGGGGTGGTCACTACTATGGCTCCGGTGACGGGCACCTCCTGCACCAGGGTGAGGTGTATGTCGCTCGTCCCTGGAGGAAGATCAAAGATGAGATAGTCAAGCTCACCCCAGTCGCCCTGTCCTATCAGCTGCTTCAGGAAGCTGCTGGCCATGGGCCCGCGCCATATGACTGCATCTGATCCCTTGACAAAGAAACCGATGGAAAGGATCTTTACGCCATATTTTTCCATGGGAATGATCAGGTCATTACCGTTCTCCTTGCGCACCTCGGGACGATAGCTTCCGGCGTTGAACATTTGCGGTACAGATGGTCCGAAGATGTCAGCATCAAGCAGTCCCGTGATATAACCCTTTCTTGCCAGTGCCACTGCCAGATTGACCGCGATGGTTGATTTACCCACACCCCCCTTGCCTGAAGAAACAGCAATTATGTTCTTTACTCCCGGCAACACGTCCCTTTTCGGGACTTTCATCTTTTCAACCACTATCCTGGGTTTTACATCAATGGAGGAGATGACGGCATCAGGGCCGAGATGCTCCTTTACTGCCCTGACGCAGCTGCTTTTTATTGATGAGAGGAAGGGGTCATTGGATTTCTCGGGCACCAGCACGAGGGTTATTCCCTCAGCTGTTACGTTGATTTCACCAACCATGC
>JAAZBN010000121.1 GCA_012513795.1 Bacteroidales bacterium
CATTCATGCAGGCCCGCGAAGAATGGATAACTACCAATATAGGAGGCTACAGTCTGTGCAGCAATGTGGCCGTACCACAGCTTACAATAACGAAGATCATGTATCACCCTCAGACCTCCACCCAGTTCCCTGACGGCGATGACCTGGAATTCATTGAGATACGCAACACCGGAATCACAACGGTCAACCTCAGCGGGGTATACTTCATGGGAACGGGACTGGTCTACCAGTTCCCTGCCAATGCAACCCTTGGCCCGGGATTATGTGTAATCATAGCCTCCAACGCTACAGTTTTCCAGTCCAGGCACGGTTTCTCACCCTTCGGGCAGTTCACCCGGCACCTCTCCAACAGCAGCGAGAAAATCATGCTGGCAGATGCATTCGGCAACCTGATCGACATTGTGGAATATTCTGACAGGAGCCCGTGGCCCGATGCTGATGGCAACGGCACATATCTGCGCCTCAAAGACCCTGCTCTTGACAACAGTGTCGCCGAGAACTGGGAAGCTTCGTCTGATGTGATCACCACCATGGAAGAACTCAGCCCGGACCCTGAAATAAAGCTTTATCCAAATCCTGTTCATGAGATGCTAACGGTCCGAAGCGGATCAGGAATAAGCAGCATATGTATCTATGACCTGCGCGGATCAATTCTCCTGACTATTGAAGGCAGCGGCAATGAGGTATCAGTTGATATGAGCCCGATGAAGCCCGGAATTTACATAGTCAGGATATTTACACGTGAGGGAAGCTTCCCGCGAAGGATAATAAAGGAGTGACCTGTTACCATATCCAGGTCCCGACAGCGCCTCCGTGGAGACTCACAGGCATGGTCAGTCCCCTGAACCTGACATTGAAATTTTTCTTAACATCCGAAGTGTTCAGTACTATGAGCGCCTTCTTTCCTTCCGGAGTCATGAAGGCCACATTCGGCAGATTTCCCTGGAGTGTTGATGATACGCGTACCGATCCGGGTCTTACAAGTTTCGAGGCATGAGCCAGGATATACCAGGCCGGATTACGTTTTACCCTGTTTCCGTTAATAGTCACTGTTCCCAGACACCTGTCGCATCCTCCTTCAGTGTGCGGATCATAGGAAGGATCAGACGCCAGGTTCCACTCCAGGACCGTACGGCACCAGTTCCGCGTTGCCCCGATGATCAGATTCTCAACATGCCATTTGAGATCACCGGCCAGATCACCAGGACCACCTACCCACTGTTCTGTAAAATAGAGGTTTTTTGATGACCAGGCATCATGGACGGCTGTGAGGGCGTCTATCGATCCGCCGTAAAGGTGAAATGCTGATCCGTCAATATACTGGCGTGCCTCAGCGTCAGCAAGTACAGCCAGCGGATAATCTGTTCTGTCAGCATTGTGATCATAGATAACTATTTTTGTGTCAATTCCTGCTTCCCTGAAGGCGGGACCCAGGCTCTGTCCTATAAAAAGAGCCTGGTCAGATGCTGTCATTACCATGCTTGGATTATTGCCACCATGAAGCGGCTCATTCTGGACAGTGATGGCATCAACTTGTATGCCCTCAGCTTCCATCGCTTCAATGTACCTGACAAAATAGAGTGCATAGGCATCAAACCACTCCCTCTTCAGGCTGCCACCCACCGAGGCATTGTTGGTTTTCATCCAGAGGGGTGCGGTCCAGGGTGAACCCATTATCTTCAGGGAGGGATTAAGTGTCAGTATCTCCTTCAATACAGGTATCAGATCCTCTTTTTCCGGCTCTATGCTGAACTGTTCCATCAGGGGGTCAGTCTCTCCGGGAGGCAGGTCACAATAGGTAAAGACCCTGTCACTCAGGTCAGATGCTCCTATGCTTATCCTGAGATAACTGATACCGATGCCGTTTCCTTCAGGGCTGAAAAGCTCGCGCAACAATGCACTGCGCTCGGTTTGCCCCATTTTGTTGAGAAGGATGGCGCTGCCACCAGTGAGACAATTACCAAAACCATCCATCTCCTGGTATGTAATAGTCGTATCTATAACTATCGTCGGATCAGAATTGGCCGTAGTAAAGAATTCAGTTGCGTCATCCTGCTTTTCAAACATTATACCCTGCTGAGGAGCAGTGATCCATGATGTGACTGTGATGCCCGATCCGTCACCGTTACCAGGCCCGTTTTCTGATTGTCTGTTGCAGGATGCGAGCAGGAGGGCCAATACTATTGACAGTAACTGAGGCATATGCTCTATTTATTCTGGTAAATCCTCACATAATCAACAACCATTGTGCGCGGAAAAACTGAGTCATCAACACCCTGCTGTCCACCCCAGTTGCCTCCTACGGCTACGTTAAGCAGAAGGTGAAAGCGCCTGTCAAAAGGCCATGCTTTGTAATCCGTTCCTTCATTCTTAAAAGTAAAATAATGATTGTCATCCACATAAATGCGAATCTCTTTCGTATCCCACTCCAGGGCATAGAGATGAAAATCAGTGTAACATGTCTGGACGTTGACGGATGCCCCCTTCTGAGTGCCCAGGGTATGGTTGTAAGCCTCGGTATGGACTGTACCATGGATCTTGTATGGGTCATACCCCACATTCTCCATTATATCTATCTCTCCACTGGATGGCCATCCACCGTAGGACCAGTCGGTTGGCAACATCCATATTGCCGGCCACAATCCCCTGCCGTCAGGGATTTTTGCCTTCACCTCAACACGACCGTACAGCCAGTCGCCTTTCTGCCTGGTTACAAGCCTGGCAGAGGTATAACTGAAGCCCTCATATTCCTCCAGATGGGCAGTAATATACAGATATCCCTCCTTTACCTCTGCATTCTTCAGCCTGGAGGCAGTATAATATTGTAGCTCATTGTTGCCCCACCCTGTGGCATTGCCTTCGATGTCATAACTCCACTTTGCCGGATTGGGCAACCCGTTATAGTCAAACTCATCGCTCCACACAAGAACCATTTCTCCGGTTCCGGGTTTGTCCGGATAGTCCGTCGGTTTCTCTGTCTTAATGCATCCTGGTACCAGCAATGCAGTTGCCAGAATAATAACACCCGGATTTATCATCTTCATCAGCTATAAGTACACTATTCAAGTATAAAATCATCATGAAGTCCTTCCTCTGAGTTGGGACCTATCCATACGTCAAACAGACCCGGTTCAGTGACAGTCTTATGTCCGTTGAAGAAGGCAAGGTCAGAGGCCGTCAGGGTGAACTCAACATCAGCAGTTTCGCCCCTGTTGATGCGGAGACGCTTGTACCCCTTCAGTTCCTTGATGGGCCGTGTTATGCTTCCTACCCTGTCACGCACATAAAACTGAACAATCTCGTCAGCATCCATTTCACCGGAGTTGGTCACCTTTGCCC
>JAAZBN010000122.1 GCA_012513795.1 Bacteroidales bacterium
GACTGGTCGGTTGAGATGTTGGACGATGATCGCAGATGCTGGCCGAGGTCGGTGGAGGAGTCCTCGGTGGTGCTGTCCATCCGCTGCCATATCAGGTTAGCTGACAGCACCAGTGCAACCATCAGGAGAGCGGCTGAGACGGATAGCAGGCGGGCAGGCATCCTCAGCCAGAGGATCAGCGCCACTGCTGCTGCGATTATCAGGCTGACCCATGCAGCCCGGCTGTATGAGAGTATAAAGCCTGCAACAAAGAGAACAAGCAGGAGCGCGAGCATGCCTTTGCGTGCCAGTCCTCCCCTGCTGAAGAGCATGACCGTCAGTGGCGGAAGGAGAAAAGCGATGGAGGCGCCAAAGGATGTATGATCCTTATAAAACGGGTAACAGGCCGAATGGGCAAACTGCTGGTTCAGCAGGCCTGCACCCTGCACCCTGATGATAAAGTAGACAATCACTATTGCCAGTCCTGCCGAGTATGCAATGAGGTAACGTTTCCTGAACCGGTCAGAGATGGCAAGCTGTGCCACAACAAGGTAGAAGCCGGCAGTGAACCAGAGACGGTATGCCAGGGTCTTGAATGATACGGCCGGCATGGTGGAAGTGATGGCCGTGATGAGGGTCCACAGGAGGTAGAGGCCAATGAACCACGTCACGGGGTGCCTGAGCAGATCACGTGAAAATTCGCGGGTAACAATCAGCTTAAATAGGGTGATCAGCAGCAGCAACGCCATCACCGGCTCTGTAGGGACGGATATATCTATGCCTGTGCTGCCGGTGAGATAACTGAGCTGCAGGGAGAGGGGTGTGAGAAAGAGTGTCAGCATGAGCAGGTGCTCAAGCGAGACCAGTGCCAGCAGCAGCACGGCCAGCGCTGCCGGTATGATCAATATCAACAGTTCACTGCCTGTCATCGGTACGGTGCAGCCTGATCCCCTCGGCAATCATCAGTATGAGGGTCAGAAGCAGCAGTACGGAGAATGTGGATACCAGTACTATGAGAGAGCGGCGGGGCCATGCCTTCTTCTCTGCCACCACAGCCCTGTCAACAACCAGTGTATATGGAAGCGCCTGCCGGCTCATGGCAAGGGCCTCGAGATACCTGCCGCGTATAAGGCCGAGGTATTCATTCTCTGTCTCAAGGGTTGAGTAGATCCTGAGGATGGATGCACCATCAACAGCGCTGAGTGAGTCTTCATACTGCCTCACCAGTTGGTGCTGCTGCCTGTAGCTGTGGTTTATCTCATCAAGCATCACGGCAGCTGCACTGCGCTGAAGAGTGTTGAAGATAGTATCAGCCCTGGCAGCCATATCATTGGCCATGGCACATGCCACCTCACGGTCGCGGTCACGGACGCGTATCTGAACTGAGCCATAGGAGGTTTTCGTGCATCGCAGGTACTTATCCATCTTCTCCGACATAACCGTGTTGGGGTATTTCTCCCCCGGCTTGATATTGTAATGAGAGGCAAGGTCATACTTCTCCTTGAGATAATCCCTGATCTGCTCGCTGTTGATCACCTGTATGAGCTTTTCCGTAGCATCATCGTCACCGAAAAGGGTAGTTCCGGGGGTGACCTCGCCAAGAAGAGTACTGGCTTCGGTGATATTTGACGAGGGATAAAGAATGACCGTTGACTCGTACAATGGTTTCAATAACAGAGATATTCCTGCTGACAAAATGGCAGCTGCAATACCGGCAACCACAAACCTCCTGAAGTGCCTTATGAAGAAGTTCACCAGGTCAAGAGAGTCCTGTCTGAATTCTGCTTTGATATTGCCGCTCATTTTGTTCCCTGTGTTAGTTGGTACTGGCGTTCTGAGGCTCCGTTACCGTACTGTAGGCCACTCTGATCAGGAAGTAGTTCTTCTTACCCTTCTGTACGAGAAGGTATTTTTTATTGAGCAGGTGCTGACGGGTGATGGTCATCTCGGGATTATCCACTTTCTCCTTGTTGAGGCTCACCCCTCCGCCCTGTACCAGGCGCCGGAACTCTCCCTTTGATTCGGCAATCTTTGTCCGGACCGCACAGAGGTCGGAGATAGTTACACCATCAGCCAGCAGTCCGGGGTTGACATCGTACATCGGCACCCCTTCAAACACTGCCAGGAAGGTTTTTTCATCCATCCTTCTGAGTTGTTCAGTAGTGCCTTTCCCGAAGAGTATCTGGGAGGCTTCCACTGCATTCTCGTAATCCTCGCGTGAGTGTGCCATCACCGTCACCTCCTCTGCCAGCCGCTTCTGCAGTATGCGGAGATGCGGCTTCGCCCGGTGGGCCCTGACCAGATCGTTTATTTCGCTTTGCGAAAGCATCGTAAAGATCTTGATGAACTTCTCAGCGTCAGCGTCAGCCACGTTGAGCCAGAACTGGCAGAACTGGTATGGTGTTGTGCGGGCCGGGTCAAGCCATACATTGCCTGTCTCTGTCTTTCCGAACTTCTGGCCGTCACTCTTGGTTATGAGCGGGCAGGTCATGGCATAGGCCTCACCCCCTGTCTTGCGCCTGATGAGCTCGGTGCCGGTGACTATGTTTCCCCACTGGTCAGATCCGCCCATCTGGAGACGGCAGCCGTGGTTGCTGTAGAGGAAGAGGTAGTCAGTGCCCTGCACCAGCTGGTATGAAAACTCGGTGAAAGACATGCCCTGTCCGCTGGCCGGATCAAGCCTTTTCTTCACGGAGTCTTTTGCCATCATGTAGTTGACGGTGATATGCTTGCCTATATCCCTGATGAAACCGAGGAAGGAGTACTCCTTCATCCAGTCATAGTTATTGACCATCAACGCCCTGTTTGGTGCTGTTGAACTGAAATCAAGGAACTTCTCAAACTGCTTCTTAAGGCACTCCTGGTTATGGCGAAGGGTCTCTTCATCCATAAGATTGCGCTCCTCCGACTTGCCAGACGGGTCGCCTATCATTCCGGTGGCGCCACCTATCAGCACTATGGGCGTATGGCCCGCGTTCTGAAAATGTTTGAGTATCATCACTCCCACCAGGTGGCCGATATGCAATGAATCGGCTGTAGGGTCAAATCCAACATAGGCTGAGGTTGCTCCCTTAAGCAGAAACTCCTCCGTACCGGGCATGATATCATGTATCATCCCTCTCCACCTCAGCTCTTCAACAAAATTGGTCATCAGCATCTTGAATTTTTGGTGACGCAAAGATATCAAAACCGCTCAGATGGTCACACCGGGCGATGGCTTTTTGCGACGGTTGAAGCTGTCTATGAGATCACCCCCCTCAACTATGGGGAATATTGCGGGCACGAGGTCAGCAA
>JAAZBN010000123.1 GCA_012513795.1 Bacteroidales bacterium
CTGAAGGAATCCGGTATGCCTCTGCGGTGGCCAGAAAACGGTCAATGAACTCTACGTGGGTGACGGGCATCCTTATCGTAATCACCAGAAGTGCCTGGTCAATGTTTGCCGCTATGATCTGTGATTCTCTGGAGAGATTTGACGCCTTGCGGATGATATAGTTTTTCCGGGGAGAGAGTGCCACGATAAGGCCTTCGTCAATGTCTATGGTTACATTATCCCCTACAGCAACCGGATTGGTTGTGCGTACGCCACTGACCCTGAAGCGGCCCCTGAGCACGCATTCATGGATATTACCCTCCTCATCACGGACCCTGTAACGGCTCCCTGTTGATTTAACCACAATCCCCTGCTTCAGTCCATTCATCATGCTGCAAAAATAAAAAAGTGATGCCCCGTTTTTCCTGACATCACTCTTTTTATTTCCTGTTGGTTAATCCTAGTCAATACTCTGCCGCCATAAGGAAGAACGGCTTCATCTCAAAGTTTGAATAATAGGGCCTGAGCCTCTCTGTATTGTAGTACTCGGATACCTTGACAATTTTCTTGGACGATGTCACAACGTCGATGGGTACATTATCATACCGACCGTTTTTCAGTACCACAAGCCTGCCATGAATTCCCTTCATGATAAGGTCCAGGGCAAGGTTGCCATAAGCCATGGGCACTATTGAATCCACAGCGTCAGGATCACCTCCCCTGACCATGTATCCAAGTTTCTGGTTAATGATATTAATGGTTTTTCCTTTGTTGAATTTGGCTGTGTGATTCTTTATCTCCACTGACACGAGGTCACCTATTCCTCCCAGCTTGGCATGGCCGTAGGCATCGCGTTCACTGTCCTGGAAGATCATTTCTCCGCCCTTGAACAATGCTCCTTCTGAAATGAGGACGATTGAATAACGACTTGGGTTGGAATTCCGGTCTTCAACCAGGAGTTGAGTAAGCTGCTCTATATCAAACTTATATTCAGGAATAACACATCTGTTGGCGGCCCCGGCCATGGTTGGGAGCATGGCAGTGAAGCCGGCATATCTGCCAAAAACCTCGAGGACCATGATTCGTTCATGTGATCCTGCTGAAGTACGAAGGGTGTTGGTCATCTGAATGGTGCGGGTAACACAGGTGCTGAATCCGATGCAGTAATCTGTCCCGGGTACGTCATTGTCCATCGTCTTGGGTATTGCCACCACTTTTACTCCCTGCTTATAGAGATGAACCCCGTAACTGAGAGTATCATCACCCCCGATTGGAATCAGATAATCAATACCAAGCCACTCCAGGTTCTTAAGCACCTCGGGGGTCAGGTCATTGATATCATTTTTGTATGTATCCTTAAGATGATCAGGCACATTCTCCTTTGACACGTGGCTCGGCCTCGTGCGTGAGGTGTGAAGATAAGTGCCTCCCGTTCGCCCCGCCCTGTTGACCATATCATCCGTGAGGACCTGGAAGCACTGGCTGTTGTCCGCCTTGGGATCCCTGATGATCTCAAGAATACCCGCCCAGCCACGTCTGAGTCCTATAACCTTGTAACCTTCCCTGTTCGCCCTGATTGTCACGGCCCTGATTGCGGGATTAAGCCCCGGGACATCGCCTCCGCCGGTCAGGATACCAATCACTCCTTTGATTTTCTTCTGGTTTGCCATCTTGAATACTCTGTTTAAATCAATTTATATGCAGGCGGTAAATGTAGAATATTTCAAAATCATATCAAAAAGGTAACATGGCACTCCTTTAATTTTTTAATATTTTTGACAAAAAAGTAAATGGATAAAACAGACAGGGACTTGCTGACAAGGTATTCGAAAAATGCATCCGTGATGCCATTGAAATAATTGAATCTTTTGAATAAGGGATGAACAGGGTGGTTATTACCGGAGGTACCGGACTGATTGGCTCACATCTCAGTACACTGCTTGCCGGTGAGGGATGGCATGTTGTTCATCTCACCCGTGGAGGCACAAAAAGAAAGAAATATGAGTCGTTCCACTGGGATCCTGACAGTGGCTATTGTGACAGTGATGCTTTCATGGAGGGAGATGCAATAGTTCATCTTGCAGCATCAAACATCGGTCGGGGCAGGTGGACCAAAGCACGTAAGAGGGAAATAATCCGAAGCCGTACAGTTACCGGTGAACTCCTGTTTAATAAGACCATCGGGGCAGGCATCACTCCGTCAGTATTCATCACAGCCTCAGGAGTAAACTATTACGGATCAGAGATCTCCGAAAGGATATTCACTGAGTCTGATCCTCCGTCAGAGGATTTTCTGGGTGAGACTTGTCGGCGGTGGGAAGCGGCTGCCGATCCGTTCCGTGAGGCGGGCGTAAGGGTTGTCAGGCTAAGAACGGCTGTTGTTCTGGCCCTGTCAGGATCGGCATTGAACAGGATAACCGCCCCCGCCAGGGCGGGGCTAGTAGTGAAGCTTGCTCCCGGAAACCAGTACTTTCCGTGGATACATATTGATGATCTCAGCAGTATCTATCATAAAGCGCTGACAGATAATACGATGTCCGGGCCGTACAATGCTGTCGCACCACATCAGGTAACACATGACATGCTGATGGGGGAGGTGGCCCGTCAGAAACGGCTTCCGAATTTTCTGCCACATGTGCCTGTATGGTTTATGCGGGCCGTTCTTGGCGAGATGTCAGTTATCCTTACCACCGGAAGCAGGATCTCTTCTGACAGGCTCTCAGCTACAGGCTACCGCTTCAGGTATCCTGACATATCGTCTGCCCTCAGGGCATGCTGATAACCTGAACGGTTATTGAATCTTTTGCCGGTAAAAATTCAGCCCCTGCGTGATATAACTTCAAGTTTTTGTATATCAGCAATTTCGATGGTCCGGCCGTTCGCTTTGATAATGCCGTCACGCCTGAATTCTGAAAAAGTCCGGATCACATTGGCGGAACTCATGCTGATGAGATCAGCTATCTCTTTCCTTGAAACCGGCAGTTCAAATATCCTGGATTTGAATATCTCATTTGAAAAATAGAGAAGCACATAAGCTATTCTTCCGGCCAGGTTTCTCTGTCTTATTTCCAGGCTCAAAGAGATAATATTTTCAGAGGTCTTTGATAAAAGGGAGATGAGGTTAAGTGCAAACCTGCCGTTTCGCAAAATAAGCTGCCGGATCAGATCAATCCGTACACAACAGACCACTGAATCTTCAAGCGCAGAGAGTGAATACCTGTACCTCTCCTCGTGAAAGGCATTGGTGTTGCTCACAAACTCAAGGGGCCGGGTAATGGTTATGATCTGTTCTTCGCCTTCATTGGTGCTCTTGTAAAGTTTAACCAGACCGGTCTTGAGGTACTTGAAATCGTGTATCAGGTCGCCCTCGCGGTGTATGATCTCGCCCCTGGCATAGGCCCTCTCCTCCCTGGCTTCACACACGATGTTAATATCCTCATCATCCAGGCTGGAAAATACAAGCTCCCTGAGTTCGCACGAGAGGCAGGAGCATGATTTCTTATTTGTTTTGACAACAGTGGTCATGAGCATTACAAATTTAAAACAATCCGTCAATTAATTCGTTCACCTTTCCTATTTTTGAGCAGGGGCAACCAATACCGGCAAAGAGATGATCTACAGTACGGACTACCATGTGCATACACTATACAGCGACGGAAGGCAGGAGCCCGAGGCATATATTGAGGCAGCGCTGAAGCTTGGTCTGCGTGAGATAGGATTTTCAGACCATCTCAATCCTGACGGAGGTTCGCCGGAGTGGTGCATGAAACATAAGAGTCTCCCCCGGTATGTGGAACATCTCCTTCAGCTGAAGGAAGAGCATGAGGATATAGCCGTCAGGATGGGTCTTGAGATTGATTACCTGCCAAACAGGGAAGATGTGACTGACCGCATTATCAGCTCCTATCCGTTTGATTACATAATCGGATCAGTCCATTACCTGGGAGATGAGACGGTGGATCTCGGCCCGGAATTTTATATGGGAAAGGATATAGACCTGATATACGAGAACTATTTCAACCTGGTCTGTGAGGCTGCATCAACCGGTTTATTTGATATCATGGGCCACCCCGATCTTGTGCGCATCCACCGCTATCACCCCGAGGCAGACATAACTCACCTTTACAGCATGTTGGCTTCGGCCTTTGAAATTCATAATGTTGCTTTCGAACTGAACACCAATGGCCGGAACAAGCCTCTGCATGATTTTTACCCTGACAGGCATTATCTTCAGTTGTTTGCCGAACACGGTGTCCCTGTATGTGTCAATTCGGATGCTCATTTTCCGGAGAGGGTAGGGCAATATTTCCCTGAGGGATATGATCTCCTTCAAAGGGCCGGGTACAAACAGATGGCTGTGTTCGCCAACCGAGAACGGTTTATGATACCGTTCAGGTAGCGTCACACCTGATTGCTGATTCCGTGAATTTCATTGCCTGTCAGGGACATCCTGGTATAATATGGCAGGGGTACGGGAGATGTCAGACTGCATTCATGAGGTGTTCGACGAGTATGCGGACACCTATAGCTGCCAGGATTATTCCTCCTATAATCTCAACCCATGATCCCAGGCGGCTGCCAGCCGACTTGCCAATGCGTATGGCAGTCATTGATGCGAGGAAGGTGACAGCGCCTATGATCAATCCTGCAGTCCATATCTGAACTCTGAGCAGGGCGAAGCTTATCCCCACCGCCAGGGCATCAATGCTTGTTCCCACGGCCATGGTGAGCAGTACATGCCAGCGGCTGATATCCACAGGCATTCTTTGTGTCCCGCCTCTGAGGCCGCCTGTGATCATCCTGATTCCAAGTATCATCAGCAGTATAAATGCCACCCAATGATCATACCTTTCAACGTGGCCGCTTACCGTTGACCCGAGAAAGAATCCGGCAACGGTCAGTCCGCCCTGGAAAAAGGCAAGCACAAAAGCTATTTTCATGGCATGTCTGAAACGGATCTTTGACTCCACCACGCCGCATGAGAGTGATACGGCGAAACTGTCAAAAGAGAGGCCCAGGGCTATTGCTGTTATAGTTATCAGGTCCATAAACAAAGGATGGGCGCAAAAATAGTAATTATTGCTATTTTTACCACCCTGACCTACGGTATGAGATTAGTTGTCCAAAGAGTTAAACGAGCATCTGTAACCATTGACGGAAAGGTCTGTTCATCCATCGGCAGCGGGCTGCTGGTGTTTGCCGGGGTGGAAGATGCAGATATATCTGAGGATGTTGACTGGCTTGCCTCCAAGGTTGTTAACCTGAGGGTTTTCGATGACAACAACGGGGTAATGAACCTCTCGTCCATTGAAACGGGAAGTGAGATAATGGTTGTCAGCCAGTTCACTCTTCATGCCTCCGTCAGGAAAGGCAACAGGCCGTCTTATATCCGTGCAGCCAGGCCGGAAAAGGCAATCCCTCTTTATGAGTCATTAATAGCCCGTATAAGGGAGCTGACGGGCAGGGATCCTGCTACAGGGGTCTTTGGCGCAATGATGGATATCGAGTTGGTGAATGACGGCCCCGTTACAATCATTATAGACAGCAGGAACAGGGAATGACGGAGAGAGAGCTCAAGAGGTCTGTGCTGACGGTCACTGCCTTTGCATCATTCCTGACGCCCTTCATGGGATCGGCAGTTAACCTGGCACTCCCCTCCATAGGTGAGGAGTTCAGCCTCAACGCTGTCACGCTAAACTGGATAGTGAGCAGTTACATGCTTACCACATCCATTTTGCTCCTGCCGGCGGGCAGGGCCGGAGACATACTTGGCCGCAGAAAGGTATTTACTGCCGGAATGGTTGTCTTTACACTTTCAATGATTCTGCTCACCTTTACTCCCGGCATACGGTGGCTGATAGGTGTCAGGATTCTGCAGGGCGTTGGCGGAGCAATGATGTTCGGCACCAATATGGCAATCCTTACCTCTGTCTTCCCCCCGGGCGAAAGAGGCAGGGCAATGGGAATAAATGTAACTGCAGTGTATGCCGGGCTGGCCTCAGGCCCTTTTCTGGGAGGATTACTGACAAGATACCTGGGCTGGAGAAGCATTTTTGCATTGCTCATTCCAATGGGCATACTCAGTCTGATTCTCATACGCAGCCGCATGAAAAAGGAATGGGCAGAGGCCAGGGGAGAGCGCTTTGACTGGCCCGGAGCTGTTGTCTATGGATTTGCCATGGCTGCACTGATGTACGGTTTTTCAAAGCTGCCAGACCTCCGGGGATGGATCATTACAGGCACAGGCCTGTTGCTTATGCCTCTCTTCATCCTCAGGGAGAAAAAAGCCGTTCACCCGCTCTTTGACATTACCCTCATCTCCGGGAACAGGGTTTTTGCCTTTTCAAGCCTCGCCGCACTCATTCATTATGCGGCCACAAGCGCCATAGGCTTCTTCCTGAGCCTGTTTCTGCAGTACATCAAAGATCTGGGGCCACGTGATGCGGGGTTCGTACTCATGGCATGGCCGGTGACCATGACCCTGATCTCACCCCTTGCCGGCAAGCTGTCAGACCATCACAATCCCGGAGTGCTTGCCTCCATAGGCATGGCCATCTCAACAGCCGGACTGATTATGCTCTGCTTCCTGAATGAGAATACTCCTGTAGCATTCATAGTTGTCATACTCCTCTTTATGGGAGCCGGCTTTTCACTCTTCTCATCGCCAAATTCCAATGCCATCATGAGCTCAGTGGAGAAGCGCCAGCTGGGCAATGCCTCCGGCATGCTGGGAACGATGAGAAATGTGGGACAAACCTTCAGCATGGCAATTGCGCTGATGCTGCTGGCACTATTCATGGGTCATGAAACAATCAATCCCGGCAACTATCCGCAACTGATGAAATCAATGAAAACCGGGTTCATAGTCTTTTCCTTCCTCTGCTTCGCAGGAGTATTCGCCTCTCTGGCAAGAAATAAAAGCCTTCGCAAATAATCTGATTTTTATTTGCTTTTCAGTAAAAACCACTAAATTGACCCGCGTTTGATGACAGGCGGAAGAGTTTGGTCTGAATATATACAATACTTATTATGAGCAAATTATACGAGAAACTTTTAAATCATGACTACTCGCCCGATGAGATGGGTGAATGCATCGCTGAGGCAATAAAGGCCACCGGGTCAGTTGACCGCGCCCCGTTGCTGAAGGAGATCTTTTCATTCATTGACCTTACCAGCCTGAACACACAGGACGGTGACGGGTCAATCCGGAGCTTCGCCGAGCGAACAGCCCACTTCAGGTACAACTATCCCGGTATCAGCAATGTTGCAGCACTGTGCGTCTATCCCAATTTCGTGAACGTGGCGAAGGAAGGGCTGGCTGACAGCGGTGTAAAACTGGCCGTCGTGTCAGCTTCTTTTCCCACATCCCAGACCTTTACCGAGGTAAAGGTGCTGGAGACATCCCTGGCTGTAAGGATGGGTGCTGATGAGATTGACGTGGTCATCCCGGTGGGAATCTTCCTTGAAGGAGCGTGGGACCAGGTTATTGATGAGCTTAAAGCAATCAGGGGCGCTGCCGGTGATACCACTCTGAAGGTTATTCTTGAAACAGGATTGCTGAAGGACGAGAGGAATATCTTCAGGGCATCCATTATTGCAATGGAATCCGGAGCTGACTTTATCAAGACATCCACCGGCAAAATATCAGTGTCAGCCACGCCCGAGGCTGCCTGGGTGATGTGCTGTGCCATACGCGATTATTATAATGAAACCGGCATCATGATCGGGTTCAAGCCTGCCGGGGGCATTGTGACTCCTGACGATGCACTGGTCTATTATTTTATAGTAAGGAACGTGCTTGGCCAGAAGTGGCTCACTCCCAATTATTTCAGGATAGGTGCTTCACGCCTGGCGAACAATATCCTTTCGGAACTTTATCCCGGTAAACCGGCCTATTTCTAGGATCATGGCATGACTTACGGTCCGGGCGATACCATCAGTGTTGCTGCTGACACGCTCAACATGCCTGAACCTCGGGCAGAGTTCAGCATAGGCCGTATTATCCCTGTAGCCTCACCGGAAAAGGAACTAAACATCACGCCGGGGCCAGCCTCTGTACCCGGACCCGACTATCTCTCCGTGATCAGGCGCATGGAGGGCCAGCCCAGACCCCCGCAGATTATCAATACTGACATAAGCTTCATCCTGCTGTCTTTATCACTGCTTATTTTCACCTTCCTGGCCGTCTTCGGACGAAGGAGCTTTACAAACAGCTTCTCTTCACTCAGCTTCAGGAAACCCGGCGAGACAACCCTGCCGGGGACATCAGAAGTCTTCTCCTGGCCCCCCCTCTTCAGGAACCTGTTTACTATCATTGTCATCAGCCTGTTTGCTGCAATCTCCCTCATCACCACCGGAGCTACAAGCCCGCGGATCCCCGGCGGTATTGCGGGACTGACAGCCATACTTGCCGGCTCTTTCCTGGCTGCCCTGCTAATCAGACATCTGACATGCATGGTGGTGGGCGCCATGTCCGGACTTAAAAATTCCTTCCGTGAGTATATGAACATAGTTTACAATACATGGTTTGTATCCTCAATCATACTGTTTCTTCTTGCCCTGATCATCCTTTTTGTACCCCTTAACAATACACTTCCAGTCATAATTGCCGGCATTATAGTTGTTTTTATAATACTTATTATCAGAGCCTTAAGGCTGCTTGTCATTTTTCGCATCAGGCATATTTCGTTATTTTATTACATTTTGTACCTTTGTGCCCTTGAAGTCCTGCCTCTACTGGTCACTCTTAAAATACTTGGTGTTTTTTGACCGGAAGCAGGAACGCGGAGGTTGAACCAAAAACTTAAGGCTTTGAAAATAAGGAAGGTATTAGTGTCGCAGCCTGAGCCAAACAATCCGAAATCACCATATTTCGAGCTCGCAAAAAAATACAATCTGAAGATTGACTTCAAACAGTTTATTCAGATTGAGGGGATCTCTGCCAGGGACTTCAGGCAGCAAAAGATCAACCTTGGTGACTTTACTGCAATCATCTTCACATCCAAGACTGCCATTGATCATTACTTCAGGATTTGTGAAGAGATGCGGGTCGTGGTTCCGGAAACAATGAAGTATTTTTGCATAACAGAAAACGTGGCCTTTTACCTGCAGAAATACATAGTATACCGCAAACGCAAGATTTTTCACGGAAAAGCCAATTTTGAGGATCTCATTGACGTGATAGTCAAGCATAAAGAAGAAAACTTTTTCGTGCCGTTGTCAGACCCTCACAAGTCAGACATCCCCGATCTGCTCAAGAGTCATAAGATCAGGTACACCATTGGCACCATGTATCGCACTATAAGCCGTGACTTTGATTCAAGCGAGCTTGATTATGATCTGCTGGTGTTCTACAGTCCTTCCGGCATCAAGTCGCTGAAGGAGAACTTTCCCTCTTTCGTGCAGGGCGACATAAAGATAGCAGCCTTTGGCCCCACAACGGCCGAGGCGGTCACCAACGAAGGTTTCAGGCTTGACATCCAGGCACCTAATCCCAAGGCCCCTTCCATGACCATGGCTCTTGACTGTTTCCTCAAGGAATATAACAAGAATAACAGATAGCTCAGGAAAGAGATATTATTTTTGCGGAAGCATCCATCCTTCAGGATTGATGCTTTCTCTTTCCTTATGATACAACGGGTGGCATCATTCAAAAAAGACGAGAGACTGTGCGGTGTCAGGGCCGTCAGTGAGCTTTTCGAGGAGGGCCGTACCCTTAATGTCCGTTCTCTGAGAGTGATATACAGGATCATGCCGGCCGGCAATGATCTTAAGCCTGTCAGGGTGCTTATCTCTGTACCAAAGCGTCATTTTAAAAGAGCTGTTGACCGCAACCTGGTGCGCCGGCGTATAAGGGAAGCGTGGAGGAGGAACAGGGAGCCACTCCTGGTGCACCTCCGGGAGAAGGGCAGTAGGGCTGACATAGCCCTTATCTGGACAGATACAATTATAAGGTCATACGATATTACCGAAAAAACCATAAAAGAGGTGATAACAAAACTGTCAGGGCTTAAATATTAACTTTGTGAAAACTTAATTCATGAGCAGCATAAAAAGGAAAAGGATAATGATAATTCCGGCCATGGCCATTGCGGCCCTTATTACGCTGGGATTTCTTATGGGAGGACAGGAGAACAAAGACTTCAGGCTCACCAAAAACCTTGATATCTATATCTCCCTCTTCAGGGAGCTGAACGCATTCTATGTTGATGAAATAGATCCTGAAAAACTGGTACACAAAAGCATCAACAGCATGCTTTCAACCCTTGATCCCTACACGGTTTTCTACCCGGAAGAGGATACCGGTGACCTTGATTTCATGACTACAGGCAAATATGGCGGATTTGGATCACTGATACGCAAATCAGGCGACTATATCCTGGTCACCAATGTATACCAGGGATTCCCGGCTGATAAAAGCGGCATCAGACCGGGAGACCTGATGATAAGCATCGACGGAAAATCGCTCAGGGGAGTCTCCTCGGACAAGGCCTCCGACATGCTCAAGGGCGAGCCGGGAACAGAAGCCGAAATCATAATAAGAAGAAACGGAGAGGATATTGTAAAGCGGGTCAAGCGCGAAAGGATATCTATCTCAGCAGTCCCCTATTACGGGATGGTTGATGAAAATACCGGTTATATAAGGTTTACCAATTTCACCCAGAACTGCATTTCGGATGTGCGGCAGGCGCTGACAGACCTGAAGGATAACCAGGGAGCCGGGGATCTGATCCTCGACCTGAGAAATAATCCCGGCGGCCTTGTGGCTGAAGCTGTTGAGATAGTGAACCTGTTTGTCAGACCGGGTCAGGAGGTGGTGAGCACCAGGGGCCGGGCCAAACAGTATGATGCTGTCTTCCGTACTACAAAAAGCCCGGTGGCGCCTGATATGCCACTGGTGATTCTAATCAACAGGGGATCAGCCTCCGCATCAGAGATAGTGGCAGGTGCCATACAGGACCTTGACCGCGGAGTGATAATCGGGGAACGTTCATATGGCAAGGGCCTGGTGCAGGTAGCCCGGCCACTAAGCTATAAGGCACAGGTTAAGATGACTACCGCCAAATACTATATCCCCAGCGGAAGATGCATACAGGCCGTGGACTTCTCACACCCAAATGAAGACGGAAGCGTGGGACAGATACCTGATTCGCTCATCAGCACATTCAGTACCAGAAACGGCCGGCCAGTAAAGGACGGAGGCGGAATTATACCTGATATCGATGTGCCTTCCGATATGCTCAACAGGTTCGCCGGCGAACTTTATGTTCAGAATATGATCTTTGATTTTGCAACCCGGTATTACTGGACACGCCCGCAGCCATCAACCCTTGACAGCCTGAAAATCACCAATGAAGACCTGCAGGAGTTCAAAACATTCCTCTCCGAACGGAATTTTACATACAAGACAGGCTCTGAAAGCCTTCTCGAAGAGCTGGCAGGAACTGCTGCTGAAGAGGGGCTGTATGAAGCCAACCGTGAGGAGCTGGAGAAGCTGAAGTCAGGCCTGAGCCATACTCTTGACAGGGATATGGATCTCTACAAAAACGAGGTGACAGAGCTTATTGAATCAGAACTGGCCGGCAGGTACTTCTATGACCGCGGAATGGTAGAGTATTCCATCAGCCGTGACTCCCAGATAAGGGAGGCTGTCAGGATTGCCGGAGAGAGAGACCGGTATATATCACTGCTCAGCGCTCCTGACAGTATCTGAAAACCTGATCCCGGCAAATCAGAACAGCTCCTTTTTCCAGATGGGAAGGCGCTCCTTCACCATCTCAAGTGCATGCCTGCAGGCACGTGTTCCATGATCTCGGTGGCCCGATGTTACCATGATGAAAAGTGATGCCTCTCCGGCCCTGACCACCCCCGTGGAGTGGAGAATTATTACTGACCTTACATCACTGAAGGCGCTTTTAATGGTCCCCGTGATCCCGTCAGCCTCTTTAACAACCATCTCATCGTAGGCCGAATATTCTATCGCATTCACTCTTTTCCCGTCAATCTCATCGTCGCGAACCCTGCCGATGAAAATTGAGACTGCCCCCGTGCCGGCATCATCATTGCCCAGGGTCAACAGTTCGGAAATCAGAAGAGGTGTTATCGGCCCCCTGACCAGATACCTGTTTTTCATTCGTTTATGATAAATTTATACCAATCGGTTATAACTATTTATCTCATTTGCTGTATGAACCCTTCACCCTCCCTGAAACGGGGGCAATATTGCAATTATATCATTATTATTCAGAGGTGCATCTGCCTTGAGCAATTCCTTGTTCAAAGCCATTCTGAAGGGTATTTTGCCCAGGGCAGGGTATTTTTGAATCAGCTGATGGCGCAGATCAGCCGTATCTTCTGCAGTCAGCAGTTCTTCATTTTTCCCGGTCGTCTCCCTGGCTGTTCCGAAATAGAGCACTCTTATCTCCTCTCCCATTGTCAGTGAGCCTCCAGCCAGTTATTACCCGTACCCGTATCCACTTCCAGGGGTACTTTAAGCTGCGTGGCGCCCTTCATCTCCTCCTTCACAATAGCAGCAAGCGTTTTAACATCATTGTTTTCAACCTCAAAGATGAGTTCATCATGTACCTGCAATATCATCTTTGCCTCAGGCATCTCCCGCTCCAGCCTTGAAGCAATCCTCACCATTGCAATCTTGATGATGTCAGCAGCGCTTCCCTGAATGGGAGCGTTTATGGCGTTACGCTCGGCATTGCCCCTCACCACCTGGTTTCTTGAATGAATGTCAGGCAGGTAACGGCGCCGGCCGTACATGGTTGTGACATAACCCTGTTCCCTCGCCTTCCGTATACTCTCATCCATGTATGCCTTAACTCCCGGATAGGAACTGAAGTATCCGTCAATCAGCTCTTTGGCCTCCTTCCGTCCGATGGTCAGCCTTTCTGACAGGCCGAAGGCCGAAATGCCGTAAATGATTCCAAAATTGGCAGTCTTGGCTCTGGCGCGCATCTCACGGGTCACTTCGGGAACAGGTACTCCGAAGATCTTTGAGGCGGTGGCAGCGTGAATGTCCTGACCTGACATGAAGTCGGATATCATCGCTTCATCACCACTCAGATGAGCCATCAGCCTCAGCTCTATCTGTGAGTAGTCGGCACTCAGGAATATCTTGCCCGGAGCGGGGATGAATGCCTTCCGTATCTCCCTTCCCTCTGCATCCCGCACTGGTATATTCTGTAGATTAGGATTGGTGGAGCTGAGCCTGCCGGTGGAGGCAACAGCCTGGTTGTAGGTGGTGTGTATCCTTCCTGTTACCGGGTCAACAAGTTGTGGGAGAGCCTCCACGTAGGTTGAGAGCAGCTTCTTCAGGCCCCTGTATTCCAGCACTTTGGATATAATTGGATGCTTCGCCGCCAGGCGTTGCAGCACCTCCTCGTCAGTACGGTATTGTTTGGTCTTGGTAAGCCTGGCCCTGTCATCCAGGCGGAGCCTGACAAAGAGTATATCTCCCAGCTGCTTTGGCGAGGAAATATTGAATTCCTGGCCGGCCAGAGAGAATATCTCCTGCTCAAGGCTGATCAGCGTTTCCCGGAGGGTGACGGCGTAGTTCCTGAGGACACTCTCATCTACCAGCACTCCCTCGCGTTCCATTGATGCAAGCACTCTTATGAGTGGCATCTCAATTTCTCCGGCAAGAGCCTCAAGCCCCTCCTTCCTGAGCCTGGGCTCAAAGTGATTCATGAGCTGCCATGTCACATCGGCATCCTCCACAGCATACTCTGTGATCTTCTCCTTTTCCACATCCCTCATTGTGCGTTGCCTTGGACCACGTTCACCGATGAGTTCCTCTATGCGAACCGGCTCATAACCCAGGTACCTGGAAGCCAGAAGATCCATATTGTGGCGCATGTCAGGCTCAAGCAGATAGTGGGCCAGCATGGTGTCAAAGAGCGCTCCCCTGATGTTAATGCCATAACCGTAAAGTACCTGTATGTCAAATTTGAGGTTTTGCCCGGTCTTGCGTATTTTGCTGTTTTCAAACACGGGTTTCAGAGGTTCAAGCAGCGTCAGTGACTCTTCTCTTTCCGGAGGTAGCCATAGCAGTGTTCCGCTTCCTTTTTCCCATGAAAATGCAATTGCAACAAGCTGGGTATTCAAAGGATCAAGGGAGCTGGTCTCGGTGTCAAAACAAAAATCTTTCAGCCCGGCAAGCGTCGAAGCAAGTGTTTTTACTTCCGCTACAGTTTCAATCAGGGTATAATTATGGGGTGTATTGGCAATATTCGCCTTCAGGCCGGTTTCCTCTGCAGCTGACTCGCCGAAGAGTTTACCCTGGGCATCAGCGGCAGGCTGCTGAGGGGCAGCAACCGGGCTAACGGTACCCGCCGCCGGGTATCGTATGGTACTTTCCATCACATCTGCAGCCTCTGTCTGTTTGTCATCCCCGCCAGGAAGACGTGATGCCAGGGTTCTGAACTCCAGCTCCTCGTATATCCTTCTCAGTTCGGAAATGTCAGCATCACTTCTGTGAAAATCAGTATGCCTGAAGTCTACCGGCACATCCTGCTCGATGGTGGCCAGCCTCTTTGAGAGCAGAATCTGCTCCCTGTTTTGCTCAATAATCTCCTTATGGCGGCCTGAGAGGGCAGATGTATTGTTGAGCATACTCTCTATGCTTCCGTGTTCCCCGATGAGCTTACAGGCCGTTTTAGGGCCTATTCCGGGGGCCCCGGGGATGTTGTCCGAGGTGTCTCCCATGAGCCCGAGCAGGTCAGTGATATTTGAGGGAGGAACACCATACTCCCTGACAATTTCATCACGGCCCCATATCTCCGCTTCTCCTCCTGACCGTCCCGGCCTGTACATCATAACATTGTCAGTCACCAGCTGTGCAAAATCCTTGTCGGGGGTCATCATGTAAGCGGTGAAGCCCTCTTCTGCCGCCTTGCGGGCAAGTGTCCCGATAACATCATCAGCCTCAAAGCCGGGGACCTCTATCACCGGAATGCGATAAGCCTCAAGCAGCTTCTTGATCCATGGAACCGCTATCCTGATGTCCTCAGGAGTAGCGTCACGGTTGGCTTTGTACAGAGGATAGATCTCATTCCTGAAGGTGGGCCCGGGCGGATCGAAGATAACGGCAATATGTGACGGTTTCTGTTTCGATAGCAGCTCCTGCAGTGTGAGCAGAAACCCGAATACTGCTGATGTGTTCATCCCCTTCGTGGTTACCCGGGGATTTCGGATAAATGCATAATATGATCTGAAAATCAAGGCATATGCATCAAGGAGAAATAGTCTCTTGTCGTTTTCCTGTGTCATCATCAGTTGTCTGATGCGTACCACTCAGCATAAGCGGTAGCTGTTTCATATAACCTGACGCTATGCAGGAAAATTCCCGGAGGAACCATGCCCGCAAGCCTGGAGGCAACATCAGAAACCAGATTCTCACAGGTGGGCTGGAAGGGCGAGACAATCACGTTGCTGAAATGTTTGCGGTAACTCTCAATCATCTCTGCCGGAGCCTGACCTGAAACCATCAGTGAATGATCAAATTGGTCAACTACCTGGTCATGTACAATCTTTTTCAGATCGCCGAAATCTATCACCATTCCGTTCCTGGGACTGTCCGGATCATTCTCCGGTTCTCCGGCAAAGGTTACATAGAGAATGTATGAGTGACCATGTACATTACGGCACGGGCCGTCATAATTCCACAGGGCGTGGGCCATTTCAAAACGGAATTCTTTTGTTACCCGGATAAGGGCCATTGTTGCAGTTTTTTGGTATCTGCAAAAATAAACTATTTAAACCGATTTTTGTTTGCCTGCATATTTCAGCATGATAATTGTACGTTTAAATGTCTGACATATGAATAAAAGCGTATCTTTGCGGCCAATACATTAGAAACCAATGAATAATAGCGAATTATTGACGATCCCATTCCTTGCAGGAGAGAGCTTCAGGAAACACAGCCGGAACAGGGCAATGGGTTTTGTGGGAGAGGATGTTATCACATATTATCAGCTTGAGGCCAGGATAATGTCTGTGATGAGGCTTCTTGAGGATTATTCTGTAACAGCAGGCGACAGGGTGGCAATACTCAGTACCAGCATGCCTAACTGGGGAGTTTCTTATTTCGCCGTTACCATGATGGGTGCGGTTGCTGTTCCCATATTGCCCGACTTTACGCCGGGAGAGATAGCCAACGTGCTGGAACACTCCGGCTCAAAAGTGCTTATAGTATCTGATAATCTGTCACATAAAGTTTCAGGGTTTCATTCTGATACCCTGGAGACAGTGATTGCTGCTGATGATTTCAGAATTATCTCGGGCTCAAACGGCAAGAGCTTTCATGCAGGTTCGGGGCCTTCAGGAAAATACAATGTGGCAGAGGAGGATCTGGCAGTCATCATCTATACTTCAGGCACCACTGGCAAATCAAAGGGTGTGATGCTCACGCACAGGAACATCTGCTTCACAGCCAGGCAGGTAATGACAATCCAGCACGTGGTGGAGAGCGATGTCTTTCTTTCAATTCTTCCGCTTTCGCACACCTATGAGCAGACCCTGGGACTGGTTCTTCCGGTCTTCAACGGGGCAATGATATGGTATCTGCGCAAAGCTCCCACTACCTCCGTGCTGCTGCCGGCATTGAAGGAGGTAAGGCCAACCACCATGCTTACCGTTCCGTTGATAATGGAAAAGGTCTACTTTGGAAAAATTGCGCCAACATTCAATAAGAGCAGGGTAATGGCATTTCTTTACAGAATGCCTCCTTTCCGCCGTCTGTTCAACAGGATTGCCGGCAAAAAAATATACGAGGCGTTCGGCGGCAGGCTCAGATTTTTCGGTATCGGAGGAGCAAAGCTTAATCCTACGGTGGAACAGTTCCTGCTAGACGCCAGATTCCCTTATGCAATCGGTTATGGTCTGACAGAGACTTCTCCACTGCTTGCCGGAACAGTAGTAGGCACCTGCCGGCTTG
This sequence comes from Bacteroidales bacterium, assembly GCA_012513795.1. Classification (GTDB taxonomy): domain Bacteria; phylum Bacteroidota; class Bacteroidia; order Bacteroidales; family VadinHA17; genus SR-FBR-E99. Next base: position 16,925 of record JAAZBN010000123.1, read on the forward strand.
GCTCCACCGGACCGGCAATGGAGGGTGTTACACTCAGGATCAACGACCCCGATCCGGTCACCGGCGAGGGAGAGATTTGGGCCAGGGGGCATAATGTGATGAAAGGTTACTATAAAGATCCGGCTATGACCGCCGAGGTGATAACACCTGATGGCTGGTTCCGCACTGGCGATCTTGGGGTTATCGGGCGCAACAACTACCTGAGCATAAAGGGCAGGCTGAAAAATATGATAGTAGGTGCAAGCGGTGAAAATATCTACCCTGAAGAGATAGAATCAGTCATCAATGATTTCGGACATGTGATTGAATCACTGGTGGTACAGCAAAAGGGCAAACTGGTTGCCATGGTTCACCTGAACCTGGAGGAGCTGCAGGCAAAGTATGCCCAGATGAAGCATGATTTTACTCAGCAAGCCGAACAGATCATAAATGATTACCTGACAGAACTGCAGAGATATGTCAACTCAAAGGTCAACAGGTACAGCCAGCTGCAGCTCGTGGTATACCAGCCGGAGCCTTTCCAGAAGACCGCCACCCTGAAGATCAAGAGATTTCTCTATTACTGATCACTCCGCCACAATAGTGAACTGTGAAGTTCCCCCGCTATATCCTGAAGGATAAGGTATTTACTGTTTTTTTGCTATTTTGCGGCCAAATTGAACTCTGATGTCAAACCGGACAAAAGCCCTGCTTCTTATCTTTTCCATCCTGATCGTTGATCAGGTTGTAAAGATCATCATTAAGACAAATATGGTTATTGGCCAGGAGATTCCTGTTCTGGGCAACTGGTTCAGGATACATTTCCTGGAAAACAACGGGATGGCCTTCGGGATGGAATGGGGCGGCAAAACCGGCAAGATTGCTCTTTCCGCCTTCAGAATGGTGGCTATAGCAGGTATATCATGGTACCTTGACAGCATAATTAAAAAGAACGCCCACACAGGCCTGATCCTCTCTGTAAGCGCCATCATTGCCGGGGCAGCAGGCAACCTCATTGACAGTGCATTCTACGGCATGATCTTCAGCGAGAGCTGGCATACTCCGGCTGTGCTTTTCCCGGAGGGAGGCGGATACTCCTCCTTCCTTATGGGCAGGGTTGTGGATATGCTCTATTTTCCGATAATTGATACCAGCTGGCCCGACTGGTCGCCTTTCAGGCCGGGACAATCATTCATATTCTTCAGGCCGGTATTCAACCTGGCTGACACATCAATCACTACCGGGGTTCTGGCTATTCTTGTCTTCCAGAAGAAATTCCTGGGAGAACACCGGTAGACTAAAAAGTTCACACTGGCCGATTATTGCCCTGGCTGAGCATTGATTAACATGTTACAGCCTCAAAAGAACAAATAGTTCCGCAATTTGTCTTATTTTTGATATCTGTTCCATCATCAGCGGATGGCAAGCCTTTCAGACATAAAGCGACCGGTTGCGGCAGAGATGCGTGATTTTGAATCTTACTTCAGGCGTACCCTGCAAAGTGACATACCCTTCTTTCATGTCATACTGAGCAACTTTATCCGCCGCAAGGGCAAGCAGATGAGGCCATTGCTCGTCTTTCTCACCGCCAGACTCAATGGCACGGTCAATGAAACCACTTTCATTGCTGCCACTTTCATTGAACTGCTCCATACGGCCACACTGGTCCATGACGATGTTGTTGACGATGCCTCCGAGAGGCGAGGCCTGCCTTCCATAAACGTACTGTACAATTCCAAGATAGCCGTACTTGTGGGTGATTACCTGCTGGCACAGGGTATGCTTATTAGCGTTGAGAAGCAAAGATTCGATATGCTCGGTATAGTGTCAGATGCGGTTAGGGAGATAGTGAAGGGAGAGCTGGTGCAGCTGCAGAAGACACGCAAGCTTGATATCAGGGAGGAAGACTATTTCAGGATCATCCGGATGAAGACCGCGGCCCTCATATCAGCATGCACAGCCTGCGGAGCCAGCTCGGTGACGGAAGACCGGGAGACCATAGCCCGGATGAAGGAGCTGGGAGAAAATATTGGCGTTGCGTTCCAGATAAAGGATGATCTCCTTGACTATACCGGGAATGGCCTTACAGGCAAAAGGGAGGGTAATGACATCAAGGAAAAGAAGATCACACTGCCGCTGATTCATGCCCTTAGGGAAGCCGGTCCGCTTGAAAGACGTCATATACTTCGACTTCTGCGTAACAGGAAAAAGGGCCGCAGCGAGATAAGAAGGGTAATTGAATTCGTCAGGAAACATCGGGGACTTGAGTACGCGGAATTGAAAATGAAGGAGTATTCAGACAGGGCTATCCGGATCCTGGATGATTACCCTGACTCTGAAACCAAATCGGCGCTTATTGAATTCGTAATATTTTCAACACTAAGGGGAAAATGAAAGACGTTAACCGATTTCTTTCACTTGGCACATATGCCATCGCAGGAGTATCACGTGACCCGAAGAAGTTCGGACAGGTCATGTTCAAAGACCTGCGCAAAAAAGGGATGGACGTGGTACCGGTCAATCCCGCCGCCGATATGATCGACGGGGTAAAATGTTATAAAACCGTAGGGGACCTGCCTGAAGAGATCAGGGGGATCATCTTTATGACACCGAAGGAAGAAACCCTCTCTGTGGCAAGGGAGGCTATCGGACACGGGATAAAGGATCTATGGATTCAGCAGGGGGCAGAAACAAAGGAGACAATTGCCGAACTGGAAAAGGAAAATATTAACCTGATCCATAACCAGTGCATCCTCATGTTCTGGAAACCCGATGGCATCCATTCCTTTCACCGTTTTCTGAAGAAAATCTTCGGGGGGTTGCCCGCCTGACCGGAAATTTTCAATTCTCGTGAAGCAAAAAAGGCAGATAACAGGCTGTTACCTGCTGTAATTCTGCATTTTATGACGAGAAGAAAATACTATTGTTCCACGTGGAAAAAAATCATTTTTTAAATTTTTGAACCAGGATAGCGGCTTTTTTCCTTCCTGCAACCCTTTCCAGCTCCGGCAGGGAGGCTTCTGAAATTTTTTTCACCGAACCGAATTCTTTCAGGAGAAGTTCTTTGGTCTTCTCCCCTATGCCGGGTATTTCATCCAGGATTGACCGGTTCATGACCGAGCTGCGTTTTTCCCTGTGGAAGTTTATGCCGAACCTGTGGGCTTCGTTCCTGAGTTGCTGGATTATTTTCAGGGTTATGCTGTTCTTATCAAGATAGATAGGAACTGAATCACCGGGAAAATATATCTCTTCAAGTCTTTTGGCTATTCCTATCACCGTTATTTTCCCTCTCAGCCCAAGCGCTTCGAGGCTCTTCATGGCCGAGGAGAGCTGTCCCTTGCCACCGTCAATGACCACCAGCTGAGGCAGGGACTTCTCCTCGTCCAGCAAGCGCCTGTACCGGCGGTAAATAACCTCTTCCATTGAAGCGAAGTCGTCCGGTCCGGTGACAGTTTTGATGTTATAATGCCGATATTCCCGGTTACTTGGCCTGCCGTTACGAAAAACAACGCATGCCGCCACCGCTGATTCACCCTGTATATTGGAGTTGTCAAAACATTCAATATGAACCGGAAGGACAGGCATATGAAGATCATTCTTCATCTTTGCCAGGTTCTTTTCTGTTCTGGTTTCCCTGGATTGTTCAGCGGCTTTCTTTTCCCTTTCCAGCCGGAAAAAGAGTGCATTCCTTGTGGCCAGCTCCAGAAGCTTGTGCCGGTCTCCTCTCTTTGGAACTAAATATTTTACGTTATCTATCAGAATATCAGGCATAAAAGGAACTATTATCTCCGGTGAGTCACTTGATACCCTGTGTCTGATCTCGGTGACAGCAGTTGAAAGGAGTGATTCCCTGTCTTCTTCCATGCGCATCTTAAGCTCAACGGACCACGATTGAACGATAGCGCCAGAAACAACCTTCATGTAGCTCACGTACATTGAATCGCCATCAACTGAGCATCCAAAAACATCGACATTCCTGACAGAACTGTTGACAACCACTGACTTGCTGCGGTACTTAGCCAGCTGATCCAGCTTTTCCTTGATTTTCTGGGCTTCTTCATACCTCAGTTCGGCAGCAAACTGCTTCATCATTGACTCAAGGTAGGCGGTTACTCCCGACAGATCACCCTTAATAATCTCCTTTATCCTCTCTATCTGCAGGTTATATTCTGTTTCCTCAATCAATCCCACACAGGGAGCCTTGCAGTTCCCCATGTGATACTCAAGGCATACCCTGTATCTTCCATCGGCAATTGATTTTTCTGTCAGCGGGAGGGAGCATGTGCGTATCTGAAAGAGGTGTCGGATAAGCTCAAGCAGCGTTTTTACAGCCGGTACCGAGGTGTAGGGACCATAGTAGGAAGAGCCGTCAGGTATCAGTTTACGCGTCAGGAAGACTCTCGGAAAGTGTTCATTCTTAACACATATCCACGGATATGTTTTGTCATCCTTGAGCATAATGTTATACCGTGGCTGGTGCTTTTTGATCAGGCTGTTTTCCAGAAGCAGTGCTTCCGATTCATTGTCAACCACTATATGGCGGAGATCTGTGGCGCGTGAGAGCATCACACGTGTTTTGCCAGACTGGTTACCGGTGAAGTATGAGGCAACCCGTTTGCGCAGGCTGCGGGCCTTCCCGACATACAGGATGGTCCCTGTAGCGTCAATGAACTGGTATACCCCGGGCTTGTCTGGCAGTGTTGATACAACTGATCTTATGTTATCTGTCTCGCGCAAAACTCTTTGTCTGCTAATCTTATAACACTTGTGAGAAGGACAAATTTAATAAAAATAGTGGAATGGCCGATTTTTTCAATATACCTATAGAATTGATAATGAGCACATTAATTTCATTATAAGAGTTGCCTGGAGAGTGGCAGCCAGCGGTTTTCAGCCATTAAGGTAATGAAACTGGCCTGAGCAGGCTTTTGCTAAAGGATTTGTCAGCGCAGTTCCGTCAGGAATATAATTAACCTGTGGAGCCTGCAAAGGTGGCAATAACAGTACTTCCTGATTTTCCTTCTGATGTTTTATGCCGGCTAACCTGTCAGGAATGACAATCAGGTACGGTACTTGTCGTGTGGGTTTGGCACGAACAGGGGTATATGGCGGAATGCAATTCCGTCGAACAGTCCCCTGTCGCTGATTTTAAGTTTTGGTATTACCAGCAGTGCCATGAAGGAGAGGGTCATAAAAGGAGCGTCAAGTCTGCAGCCCAGGCTTTTAGCTGTTTCTGAAAGGGTTTCGTAGCGTGCAGCCATTGCAGTAACAGGCATGTCGGACATTATTCCGGCGACAGGCAGTTTCAGTATGGCTTCTCCATCTTCTGATACCACTGACATTCCACCGCCAGCATCCACTATAAGGTTTATTGCGGCCACAAGATCACGGTCATTGGTACCCACAGCTATAATGTTATGGCTGTCATGGGCCACAGATGAGGCTATGGCTCCCTTTTTCAGTCCGAATCCTTTAATAAATGCCACAGCCGGAGGTTTGTCATTATATCTTTCCTTCACTACAATTTTCAAAATATCATTATCTGTGTCAGGCATAACAAAGGGTTCATCGCCTGTCCTGACAATCTCTGAGTCGGTCAGCAATTCACCGTTTCTGGCAACAATAACATTGATCTTTTCTCCTTCATTGATAATCCTGATCTCATCCTGTAAAAGCCGTGTGCATTTAAATTTATTTACTTTCTGCACCTCTCCGGGTGCAAATAGTGTCCGGCCTTCATCATATACACACTGGCCGTCTATCCAGGTCTGAATTATATTCATCCTTGCCGGATCATCTGTAATTATAAAGTCGGCCGGTTCTCCCGGTCTCAGCTGGCCTGCATATATCCTGTAATGCCTGTAGGTATTTGAAGATGCTGCCCTGATAACGTTGAACAGGTCATATCCCATGGATATCAGCCGTGCCACCAGCTTGTTCATATGTCCTTTTGCCAGTGTTTCGGGGTGAAGGTCATCGGTACAGAGCATTACGTCATCAGGGTAATAGTTCAGCAGCGGGGCCAGTGTTTCCAGGTTTTTTGCGGCGCTTCCCTCCCTTATCAGGATTTTCATTCCGCCGGAAATTTTTTCGAGGGCTTCTTCAATGGAGGTACATTCGTGATCGGTGGTTATTCCGGCAGCAATATATTTTTTAAGTTCCTCTCCCGTAAGCCCCGGTGCATGTCCGTCAACCGGTACGCCTGCGCTGCGTGCTGCCTCCAGTTTTGCATGCACTTCCCCATCGTCATATATTACACCAGGGAAATTCATCATTTCTGCCAGGAATTTCACTCTTCCCTTTGCAAGCATATCGCGTATATCAGCAGACCCGATCCTGGCACCCGCGCTTTCCGATGATGTTGCCGGCACGCATGAGGGTGCGCCGAATATCATTTTCATGGGCACATTTGCTGCATTATCAAGCATGAATTCCACGCCTTCCCTGCCCAGGACGTTCGCTATCTCATGCGGATCAGCCACCACGGCAATTGTTCCATGCCTCACCGCAGCCACTGCGAAATGTGAAGGCACAAGCATACTGCTTTCAATGTGCACATGAGCGTCAGCCAGACCTGGCATGATATAGATTCCGGGAGCCTGATCGGTTTCAATTACCGACTCAATTTTACCTCCTGCAATAGTAATAGTACCCGGGTAAATGCGCCTTTTATGCACATCAATAATCTTTCCTGTAATAATCATACTATCCTGAAAAAGTGTGTTCCACGTGGAACACTGTTATTATCTCCCAAGATACATAATAAGAATTGAAACATCTGACGTACTAACCCCGCTTATCCTTGATGCCTGGCCAATTGTTGCCGGTCTGATCTTCGCAAGCTTTTGCCTTCCTTCCGTAGAGATTGATGTCAGCTCCTCGTAAGTAATTTCATCTGGTATTTTCAGATCTTCAAGTCTTTTTATTTTGTCTGCTATTCCTCTTTCTCTTTCAAGGTAACCAGAATACTTGATCTTTATTTCAGCTGCCTCAATAATTTCTTCCTTCCTTGCTGATTGGTTGCACGCAAGTTTATCATTACCCGGAATCTTTTCAACCAGATCCTTCAGTTCCACCTGGGGCCTGCTAGCAAGACCCACGGCTTTAATTTTCTGTTTTATTGTCGCTGTGCCTCTCTCCTCCAGGAAACCATTTATACCAGATGGCGAAATACTGCTATTTTTCAAAAATCCCACTATCTCATTAACCATCTCATATTTTATCCGCATCCTGTCAACTCTTTCCTCTGTAACCGTACCCAGACCTTTTGCCTTTTGCGTCAGTCTTTCATCGGCGTTATCCTGCCGCAGCAATATTCTGTATTCTGCCCTTGAGGTAAACATACGATAAGGCTCATCCACCCCCTTTGTGACCAGGTCATCTATCAGTACACCAATATATGCCTCGTCTCTCTTCAGTATGAAAGGCTTTTCCTTTCTGATCTTAAGAACTGCATTGATACCTGCCATCACCCCCTGTGCAGCAGCCTCCTCATACCCGGTGGTGCCGTTTATCTGACCAGCAAAGTATAGTCCCGGAATCCTTTTTGTCTCTAATGTGTGTCTTAACTGGGTTGGTTGAAAGAAATCATATTCAATTGCATACCCCGGCCTGTATATTTCTATGTTTTCCAGACCCCTGATCTGCTTTAGCGCCTCAAGCTGTGTTTCCAGCTTCAGGCTGCTCGCGAAACCATTTATGTAGTACTCATTCGTCTCCCATCCCTCCGGTTCAAGGAACAGTTGATGTGACTCTTTTCCGGCAAACGTCACTATTTTGTCTTCCACGCTTGGACAATACCTGGGACCACGTCCCTTTATCCTTCCTGTATATAGTGGTGAAAATTCAAGTCCCTTTCTCAGCACATCGTGAGCCTTCTCATTTGTATGCGTTATATAACAGCTCCTTTCGTCCTTAATAATGATCCGGTCATGCATGTACGAAAAACATCTTCCGTCACCATCACCTCTTTGCTCAGTCAATGCAGAAAAATCAACGCTCCTGCCGTCTACCCTGGCGCTGGTTCCTGTCTTCAGCCTTTCCACCTCAAAGCCCAGCTCCCTTAATTGCTCACTTAGTCCCTGAGATTCCGGATCTCCTGACCTCCCTCCCGGCATTGTGCTGAACCCAACATGCATTAATCCGTTAAGAAATGTCCCGTTCGTCAGTATAATTGCATCTGCCAGGAACTCAGTTCCAAAAGTTGTTCCTACTCCTTTTACCCTGTCTTTCTCTATGATCAGACGGCATGCCTGCTCCTGCCATATATTCAGGTTATCTGTGTTTTCCAGGATTTTTCTCCACTCACGACTGAACAGCATTCGGTCACATTGCGCCCTGGGACTCCACATTGCAGGACCCTTGCTCCGGTTCAGCATTCTGAATTGAATCATGGTTCTGTCAGTTACTATCGCACTGACTCCTCCAAGCGCATCTATTTCTCTGATTATCTGACCCTTAGCAATTCCTCCCATGGCCGGGTTGCATGACATCTGTGCAAGCTTAGTCATGTCCATTGTAATAAGCAGCGTCTTTGCTCCCATTACAGCGGCAATATGGGCAGCCTCACATCCGGCGTGGCCCCCGCCGACTACAATTATATCATATTTGAAGTTCATTCGGCATATGATAGGTCCAGATACAACTCTTCCATTTCTGACATTTTCTTCTTCTCACCTGCTGTACTGTCATCATATCCGCAAAGATGGAGGAATCCATGAAAAATAACCCTTCTCATCTCTGTTTTGAAGTCAGTGTTAAATTTCCCGGCATTTTCCCTTACCCTTGGTTCGCTTATGTATATCTCCCCGTTCAGGATGCTTCCTCTATTGTAATTAAATGTAATAATATCAGTATAATAATCATGTCCGAGAAATTCGCTGTTTATTTCATAAACCTTCTCGTCACTTGTTATTATGACATCAACAATGCCGGTTTTCATACCGGCATCACTGACAATTCTTGAACCTATTTTCTTAATTATCCTGCTGTCCCGCAGCCTGAATCTTTCAATATCGTAATGAAAGCTTATCCTCAACTCATTAGTACTTAAATCTCATAGTCACCTGGTTCCCGCTTTCATTATACTCAATTGTATCAGCAAGGCTTCTCATAATAAATACTCCTCTTCCATGCAGGTTCTCTATGTTTGCCGGATCAGTAGGGTCCGGTATATTATCGTATTCAAATCCTTCTCCTTCATCCGTAACAGATACTTCAAACAGGTTTCCGTCAGCAGTAAAGTCTACTGTTACCATTTTTTCAGCATTACCTTTGTTACCGTGAAGTATGGCATTGTTGACCGCCTCCACTGTTGAGATAAGTATTTTTCCATATACCTCATCCGAGATACCCAGTTTCTTTGACAATGTATCCACCAGCGTTTCTACAACGCGCAATTTTTCTACGTCTGAATTTATCGTAATGCTTTCCATTCCTGAATCCCTATCACAATTTTTAACTGACAGGGAATTTATTTGTTGCAAAATTTAGTCATTTTTTTGTAAGCCACTGCTCCGGGTCAAGTTTTTTCTTTTCCTCGTACACCATAAATTTCAGCACGGCCTTTCCTCCGTTTCCATTATCAACATATACATCACCCAGTGACTGGCCTATTTCAACATCATCTTCCGCCTTTACTGCAACGTTCACCAGGTTCTGGTAAACTGTCAGGTATTTGCCATGTCTTATGATAACAGCCATATTGGCACCCGAAATTGCAAAAACCCTTACAACTTTCCCGTTGAATACTGCCTTAGCCTTGGAGCCACCGCTAGATGTAATCTCAATTCCAATATTGTCCTCTGTCACATTCTTTAATACCGGATGTGGCTGCAAGCCAAAATGTCCGGTGATGATGCCTCTTTCCACCGGCCAGGGAAGCCGACCCCGGTTCTCGCCGAATGATTCACCGATAATCCGCATCTCATTACTCATTGGAGCGGTAGCACTTTTTCTTCTCTCCTCCTCTATCAGTCTTTCTATCTCTTTTTCTATCTGACGGGCAATTCTTCTTTTTTCTTCCAGGTCCTGTTTAAGCTGCCGTTCCTTACGGCTCAGATTATTTACCATACGTTCCTTCTGACGTTGCTCTCCGCGGAGCATCTGTTTCTGTCTTTCCTCCCTGTTCCTCAGGTCGTTTACATTCTTCCTGTCCTTTTCCAGCCTTACTTTTGTGTTGTTCAACTCATTATAAAGAGCCGCAATGGTTTCACTTTCGTTACGTCTGTATTTTGCTGTTTGTTGAATATACTTCAATCTCTTATATCCCTGGTTGAAGTCTGATGATGAAAGAATAAACGCCAGTGCCGGTGTTCCTTTTGTGGCCTTGTAGGCGCTTACTATCGCTTTTGCATACTCTTCCTTGAGGCTGTTCAGATCCTGTTCAAGCATCTCCAGAGCAAGCCGGTTAAGGCCTATCCTGTATTCAAGCAAACCTATTTCCTGACCATATTCATTGATCAGTTTCTCACGCAGATTCAGCTGCTTTCCGATCACCCTCAGTTCATTGAGGTTGTCTTTCTTCTGCGTTGCTGTCGTTTTCAGCATCCTGTCAACATACTCTATCTCCTGAAGATTCTTTTTTCTCATTTCTTCAAGCTCTGCCCTTGTTTGTCCTTTCAGGAAAGCCTGGCAGAAAACAATCATTATCAGTATGAAGGTCCCTGTTTTCACAGATTTTGCCTCGTATATGATGGCAATATTAATTCTATGTCTGAATCATATCCATATCTCAGATCATCAATCGAAAGTTTCACGTGAAACATTCTTTTTTTCTCTTCCATCGTGATCCTTGATGCATATTTCTTTCCACCCGCGCTTCTGAAGTCGTAAAAGTTCAGATAGACCTGATGACTTGTTTTACCTGCATCTATTCTCTCCCGGCATATTTTCATTTCATCTGTGCATATTGTCAGTTCTCTCATGAAGTCATCATTCCCGGATATCATTACAATCTCATTTTCTCCGTTCAAAGTAAAGTCCGTGCCTGATCCGTCTGGCATATCTCCAAAAAGAATCCTCATGATATCATCAGGTAACCCGTGTTTTTTCATGACTTCATCTTTTTTACCCGTATAGACCTTCCTGTTAAACCTGTCAATAGCCGCAATATCATTCCCGACTGCAAGCAACCTGACCAGTTCTATTCCTAAAGGTCCGCGTACCGATGCATAGAAATCACCTTTACTGTTCATACGGGCGTGGAGGCCAAACTTTCCCTCTATCTCTGTTCCCTCGAGTTCAATACTACCCCTTCTTATTTCAAATCCCCTGTCAGTAATGTTGTTATTCATCACAGTGGCAGCAACAGTGCTATAATCAACAGCAACATCGCCGGTGACCATACCTGTATCTTTTCCCTTTCTGAACGCTGCGCATCCTGACATAAACATCACCAGGGTCAGAACAATTATGATTTTTATCTCTTTCCGC
>JAAZBN010000124.1 GCA_012513795.1 Bacteroidales bacterium
GCACTGCTCTTCCTGGCCATAACCGTCTCTGTCATCATTACAGGGATAAGGGTGTGGTACAGGGGAAAGAGGGATGCGGATGGATACCTCGCGCTGGCCATGGTGGCAGGACTGATGACATACGCTGTTCACGGTGTGATGAACAGTTTCCTTGACAGTGACAAGATAGCAGCGCTGTGGTGGGGCTTCACGGCAATAATTACGGCAATGGACCTGGAGCAGAAAGGGGAAGCCGGCTAGGGTATCTCAATTGCCAGTATGGAGACATCATCAAAGAGGCGCGGATTACCGTTGCTGATTTTAAGATCATTAATAAGTGCGTCAATATTCTCAGCCAGGGTATTACCGTTAGGAAAGTGCCTGACCACCGGCGATATGCCCAGATCCCTGCCGCTGTCATCCTTCAGCTCCGAGAGGCCATCGGTGTAACAGATGATCTTTGTGGGGTTCTTCAGGGTAAGGTGATCAGTCTGCACCCATGGCATCTCGTCTAGCATGCCCACTCCGACGCACGACTGCCTGAGGATTGATGCCTGTCCGGTGTTCTTGTTTATGATCACCGGCGGATTATGGGCAGCATTGACATATTCAAGTTCTCTTGTCCTCAGGTCATACCGTGCAATGAAGAGTGTTATGAACCGCTCGCCGGATGAGTTCGTTACAACCAGGTCATTAAGCTTTCTTATCAGCTCTCCCAGGTTGGCATCAACGGTGAACAGAGCACGCAGGCTGGCCTGGAAGTTAGACATCAGCAGTGCAGCGGACATCCCTTTTCCAGAGACGTCAGCAATGCAGAACCCCACCACGCTTTCAGACAATGACATGAAGTCATAGTAGTCACCACCCACCTCATAGTGCGGGTAGTAAAACCCTCTTGCCCTGATGGCATCACCGCAGGGAAGATGTGCATTGTCAGGGATAAGCATCATCTGCATCCGGGCTGCCAGTTCAAGCTCCCTGCGCAGCGCCTCCTGTCTCAGGCTCTCCATGAAGAGCCGCTGGTTCTCTATGGCAACGACGATAATACCTGAGATAGTCTGAATGAAATGTAGGTGTTTGATGAGCGGGCTCATCCCCTCTCCCTCTTCGTCTATATCACCAATCAGCACGTAGGCCGAGGGCTCGTTGTTATGAAGCACCGGTATAATGAAATCGACAGCCCTGAAACGCTTCTGCGTAACCTCAGTCTGTATCTCCCTGAAGTGCAGCAGGTCATTCTCAACATCAATAGAATGGCTGAGTGATTCAGGGAAGCCTGAATTAAGCAGTGGCTCCCACACTTCACCAAATTTAAAAAGGAGGATCTTGCCTATGCCCAGCTCATCACGGAGAATTGATTCGTACTTCCTGACCAGCTCGGTGGTGGGTAGGTTGGCGTTGATGGAGAGGGTAATATCAAGCAGTGCGTCGAGCTTGAACTTCGACATCTTAAGTCTGTCCTTCGGTAGCCGGCCCTCTCTCATGTCCCTGTCAGCCTTTTACCCGCTCTACGTATGAACGGTCACGGGTGTCAATCCGTATCCTGTCACCCACGTTGACAAAAAGAGGAACCATGATGGTTGAACCGGTCTCAATAGTTGCCGGCTTCAGGGTGTTGGTTGCTGTGTCACCGCGGAGACCGGGCTCGGTATAGGTCACCTCCATAACCACGTTAACGGGGAGATCAACAAGCAGTACATTCTCGGTGTCAGCATGCACCACCACCTCCACCGTCTCGCCCTCCTTGAGGAGGTCACTGTTCTCCAGCATAGACTCGGGCACGGTTATCTGCTCGAAGGTCTCGTTATGCATCAGGTGATAACCGAGATCATCATTGTAGAGGTACTGATGGGGCCTGCGCTCCACGCGTGCCACATTAACCTTTACCCCGGAGTTGAATGTATTGTCAAGTACCTTTCCTGTGGTAACATTTTTTAGTTTTGTGCGCACGAAAGCCGGTCCCTTACCCGGTTTGACATGCTGAAACTGAACGATTGTATACAGGTCATTGTTGTATTCTATTACCATCCCGTTCCTGAAATCTGCTGTTGTAGCCATAAAAAGTCTATAGTTCTGTTTGGTTATTCCATATAAGTGACAGGGGTTCTAAGCCCTTCATAACTTGTCATATCCACGTGAAATGACCCCAC
>JAAZBN010000013.1 GCA_012513795.1 Bacteroidales bacterium
AAAAACAGATTATGAAAAATTTCACCAGACTTTTTGTCATTCTGCTTGCTGCTGTACTGATGTCAGGTTGCAGCAGTCTCGACAAGATGAAGAGAAACGCCAATCTCGTCACGTATGAGATTACTCCAAAGGTTCTTGAAACTCATGCAGGTATTGTTGCTGCCCAGCTTAAAGCCACCTATCCGGAGAAGTATTTTGACAAGAATGCCACACTGAAGATTACCCCCGTTCTGGTATATGAAGGTGGTGAAACAGCATTTGATGAAGTGCTCTTTGCACAGGGAGAAAAAGTTCTTGCAAACAACAAGAGTGTTGCATGGACAGGCGGCTCCGTCAACTGGTCAGGTGATGTAAACTACATACCTGAGATGAAGGTCTCCGAGTTCCTTCTCCGTATCGATGCAGAAAAGAAAGGCAAGACCCTTTCCTTTGATCCCATCAAGCTTGCTGACGGCGTGATTGCCACGTCAACTCTGGCTGAGATTCATCCTATGCCCATGTCGCTCAAGGATAACTACCAGCGTATTGTTCCCGAGCAGAAGATGGCTGATATTCTTTATAACATCAACCAGGCAAATATCCGGACCTCTGAGCTTAAATCCGCTGACATCCAGGCTCTCAAGGATTATGTTACCCTTGTTATGGAGAATGAGAGGATGGAAGTCAAGGGTGTTACCAACAGCTCATACGCTTCTCCTGATGGCCCGCTCACACTCAATGAGAGACTGTCTGAGCAGAGGAGCAAGGCTGCTGACAAATATCTCCAGAAGGAGTATGGCAAGATCCCCGAACTGGCTGAGCTCTTTACCACCCAGACCACCGCAGAAGACTGGGAAGGTTTCAAGGCACTGGTTCAGGAGTCTTCAATTGCTGACAAAGAACTCATCCTGAGAGTGCTCTCAATGTATCAGGACCCCATCGTTCGCGAGCAGGAGATCAAAAACATGTCTACCGCCTATGAAGCTCTGGCAAAGGATATCCTTCCGCAGCTCAGAAGGTCAAAACTGATTGTTGACGTTAACCTGATCGGCCTCAATGATGAGGAGATCCTTGCTGCCATCAAGAGTGATCCCTCATCACTCAGCCTTGAGCAGCTGCTCTATGCCGGCACCCTGACTGAAGATCCTGCAGAGGTTCTCAAGTACTACCAGCTGGCTGCCGAGAAGGAACCGAAGTGCTATCGCGCATGGAACAATATCGGATGGACACTCCTGGAGATGGGCAAGGCAGAAGAGGCCATGGAAGCCCTTGAGAAAGCCAAGGCTCTCAAATATGATGACGCAGTCAAGAACAACCTGGGCTTTGCCGCCCTTCTAAGTGGTGACATCAAGGCTGCAGCAGAATACTTCAACTCAATGTCAGCCGCCACTCCCCAGTCAAAATTCGGATTGGGTACCATTGCTATCACTGAAGGCAAATATGACCAGGCGGTCAACCTCCTTGGTGACACACCTACAATGAACCTTGCTCTTGCTCAGCTTCTGAAGGGTGATCTTAACAAGGCCAAGACAACCATGGAATCAGTTGAACCGTGCAAATGCGGAGCTCCTTCATACCTGAAGGCTGTCATCGCAGCACGCCTGGATGATAAGGACGGAGTTATCAACGGTCTTCGCGAGGCTATCGGTTACAACAGTGACTGGAAGAACTTTGCACAGACTGACCTTGAATTTTCCAGGTTCTTTACTGATGACCTGTTTATGTCAATAACGAAATAATAAAGACATTTTATAAAAAAACCCTGTCAGATCACTGACAGGGTTTTTTTTATCCTTTCCTGCGGCCCGCCAGTTCCCACAGAACTATGCCTGCACTGACAGCCACATTGAATGAATGCTTTGTTCCATACTGAGGTATCTCCACACTCAGGTCGGATAACGCAACAACCTCTTCGCTCACCCCTTTTATCTCATGACCGAAAACAAGTGCATACCTCTTCCCGCTTTCAGGTATGAAATGGTCAAGCGGAACTGACTCATCAGTCTGTTCAAGCGAGATGACTGAATAACCGCTGCGCTTAAGCTCCTTCACCGCATTAGCACTGTTCTCAAAATATCTCCACTCAACCGATTCGGTGGCTCCAAGGGCAGTCTTGTGTATTTCCCTGTGTGGCGGTGTGGCCGTTATGCCGCAAAGCCATATGGCTTCAACAATAAAAGCATCGGCTGTACGGAATATAGATCCTATGTTATTGAGGCTGCGCACGTTATCCAGCACAATGATGAAGGGCGCTTTCCCGGAGGACTTGAATTCCTTGATGCTCTTGCGGTTCAGCTCATCATTTGTCAGCTTCCTCATTCAGTGAATTTTTGTCAAATTTAATTATAAAAAGAGTAAATTACATACCTGAATAATACGGCATGGCATTCTGACCTCTTAACTTAACCTGATCCAAACATGAATATCCACGAGTACCAGGGTAAATCCATTCTGCAGGCACACGGTGTGGCTGTCCAGGAAGGATTTGTTGCTGAAACCCCGGAGCAGGCTGCAATGGTAGCTGAAGAACTGAAAAAGAAGTATGGCACGGAAATTTTTGTTATCAAGGCACAGATACATGCCGGAGGCCGGGGCAAGGGCGGAGGGGTGAAGATAGCCAGGTCACCTGAAGAGACGGCAGAGGTTGCATCACGCATGCTGGGGATGACCCTGGTGACTCCCCAGACAGGCCCGGAGGGGAAGGTGGTCCATAAGGTCCTGGTAGCCCGTGATGTCTATTATAAGGGCGAATCGGAGATCAGGGAGTTCTACCTCTCTTTGCTGCTTGACCGCAGGAAGGCATCCTATGTGGTTGTCTACTCCCCCGAGGGAGGAGTGGACATAGAGGAGGTGGCCTCCCGCAACCCTGAAGCCATCTTTACCGAGGTGGTTGACTCCACCTGCTGTCTACATGAGTTCCAGATGAGGACCATAGCTTCAAACCTGGGGCTCCATGGAAAGGCCTACCGCGAGATGGTTACCTTCCTCAAGGGACTATGGGAATCATTTGTCAATTCGGATGCCTCACTGATGGAGATCAACCCGCTCCTTAAAACCAGTGACGATAAAGTGCTGGCTGTTGACTGCAAGGTGATCATTGATGACAATGCCCTTTACCGCCATCCTGAGCTTGTGGCCATGCGTGACCTTAATGAGGAGGACCCCACCGAGGTGGAAGCATCGCAGAGCAATCTAAATTATGTCAAGCTTGACGGGGATGTGGGATGCATGGTCAACGGTGCCGGACTGGCCATGGCTACCATGGATCTCATACAGCTCTCCGGGGGCCGGCCGGCCAACTTCCTTGATGTGGGCGGAGGAGCCAGCCCACAGACAGTGGAGGCAGGCTTCAGGATAATATTGAAGGACCCCAATGTGAAAGCCATCCTGGTGAATATATTCGGTGGCATTGTCAGGTGTGACCGCGTTGCCGCCGGTATCATCGAGGCGTATAAAACCATAGGTGACATAAGTGTCCCGGTAATAGTCAGGCTGCAGGGCACCAATGCAGAAGAGGCCAGGGAGCTGATAGACAGCTCAGGGCTGAGGGTCATTGCCGCGGCCACCTTCAATGACGCAGCTGAAAAAGTGAAGGCTGTCCTTAGTTAGTAAGCCCATTTTTGAACCGTTGATAAATTCATTTCACGGCTGGGGCCTTTCTCCCGGTTTATTCTTAATTTGCCGCCGTTTCATGCCATGAAGTACCTCTACGCTGATATTATCATTCCTGTTGCACTCGAAGGCTTGTTCACCTACAGCATACCTGAGTCCATGAGGAAGGCTTTGCACAGGGGCAGCCTGGTGACAGTGCCTTTCGGAAGAGGCAGCGATTCAACCGGGCTGGTAGTCAGAATACATGATTCAGCCCCGGAGGGAGTAACTCTGAAAGAGATAACAGGGCTGCTGCCGGGTGAGGATTCGGTCAATGACCGGCTCACAGATTTTCTGCTATGGATGGCGGATTATTATATGGCTTACCCGGGCGAGGTGATGAAGGCGGCCATTCCGGCGGCTGAATATCTTCCCGGCCGTCCGATGAAGCGCCGGCGCAGGGAAAAAGAGCGGGAGGAGGATGAAAGTCATCCTCCGGCGGCGCCGGCTGACCTCAATGAAGTCCAGAATGAGGCATATGAACGGATCAGGGAGCTCTTTGCCGCCCGTGAGACGGTTCTCCTTCATGGAGTCACTTCCAGTGGCAAGACAGAGATATATATTCACCTGATGACTGAGCAGATGAAATCAGGGAGGCAGGTGCTGTACATGCTGCCGGAGATAGCTCTGACAACGCAGATCATTGAACGTTTAAGAAGATATTTCGGTAATACCATAGGTGTGTTCCACTCCCGCCTGACACCTGCAGCGCGACGCGAGGTGTGGAAGGGCGTTAGTGAGGGAAGCCTCAGGGTTGTGCTGGGTGTGAGATCATCGCTCTTTCTTCCCTTCAGGGACCTGGGGCTGATCATTGTTGATGAGGAGCATGACTCATCCTACAAGCAGTATGACCCTGCTCCCCGTTACCATGCTCGTGATGCCGCCATGATGCTTGCCCGCCTGCATGGAGGCAAAACCCTCCTGGGATCGGCCACCCCCTCTCTGGAGAGCTATCATAATGCACGGTCAGGCAGATACGGACTCGTTGAGCTGATGACCCGCTATGGCAATGTGATGTTACCGGAGATGATCATCGCTGACACCAGGAGTGCCGGTAAAAAGAGAGGATCGGCAAAATACTTCACACCCCGCCTTCTGGAGGCCATAGAGGAAGCCCTCAGCAGAGATGAGCAGGTAATACTTTTCCAGAACAGGAGAGGCTTTTCGCCATTCCTTATGTGTTCTGAGTGTGGCCATGTGCCGGCATGTACCAACTGCTCGGTGAGCTATACCTACCATAAGAGCATCGGGAGACTGGTCTGCCATTACTGCGGAAAGAGCGTAAGGCTCCCGTCGGTGTGCCCTGAATGCGGTTCAACAGGTCTTACAACAAGGGGTTTCGGCACTGAGAAGATCGAAGAGGAGATCAGGCTGCT
>JAAZBN010000014.1 GCA_012513795.1 Bacteroidales bacterium
CATATTCCAACGTATCCAATTTTCTGTCCCGACTGCCGACTGCCGACTGCCGACTGCTAAAGCGGCATATTGCCATGTTTGCGTGAGGGCGCCTTCACGCTCTTGTTACCAAGTGCCTCAAATGCCGAGAGCAGTTTGGCACGCGTCTGAGCCGGGTCAATCACCTCATCAATATAACCTTTCTCATCTGCTATGAAAGGATTGGCTACCTTCTCCCTGTATTTCCTGACCAGTTCCTTTTTCAGCGCTGCCGGATCCTTGGCCTCCGCCAGCTCACGACGGTAGAGTATGGCCACTGCGCCGTCAGGGCCCATAACAGCTATCTCTGCCGATGGCCAGGCATAGTTGAAATCACCTCCCATGCCCTTGCTGTTCATTACTATATAGGCTCCGCCGTAGGCCTTGCGCAGGATCACGGTTATGCGCGGCACCGTGGCTTCTGCATAAGCGAACAGCATCTTCGCCCCATGTCTGATGATGCCCGAGTGTTCCTGGTCCCTGCCCGGTAGAAATCCCGGCACATCCTCCAGTGTCAGAATCGGGATATTGAAGGCATCACAGAAACGGATAAAGCGAGCTCCTTTGGTGGATGAGTCGATGTCCAGTACCCCGGCCAGAACCTTGGGCTGATTGGCCACAATACCCAGGGTATGTCCCTTCATACGTCCGAAACCGGTAATGAGACTCTGGGCAAAAAGCTCAGAGGTCTCAAAGAAACTGTTCCGGTCAACTATAAGATTGATTACATCGCGCACATCATATGCCTTGTTGGGGTCATCCGGCATAATATCACGCAGTCTGGGATTAACGTCAGGAGTGTCCTCACTGTAAGCAGACACCGGCGGGTTTTCAAGGTTGTTTGAAGGAAGGTAGGAGAGGAATTTCCTTACCGCAATGATTGTATTCTCCTCATCGTCATAAATCATGTTGGCCACGCCGCTCTGCCGTGCATGAACCTCAGCTCCTCCCAGTTCCTCACTGCTGATCTCTTCGTTCAGGACCTCCCTGACAACATTCGGACCGGTGACGAACATATAGCTTGTATTGCTCGTCATGAAGACCCAGTCAGTCAGCGCAGGTGCATATACAGCTCCGCCGGCAGCCGGGCCCATGACAACGGAAATCTGCGGGATTATGCCGGACGATTGTATGATATTGTTGAAAATGGCAGCATAGCCGTTCAGGCTGGCAATGCCCTCCTGGATCCTTGCGCCGCCTGAGTCATTGATCCCGATGAATGGTGCCCCCATCTTCAGCGCCATCTCCTGCACCTTCGCTATCTTACGGGCATGGACAATGCCGAGCGAACCTCCCATGATGGTAAAATCCTGCGCGAAGGCAAAGACCAGCCTGCCGTCAATCTTGCCATGCCCGGTGACCACTCCGTCACCATATGCAAGCTCAACCTTTCCAAACTCAACTCCCTGATCTGACGGGGTCACATAGGCATCAATCTCCTCAAATGTGCCTTCGTCAAAAAGGAGAGCTATGCGTTCATGTGCCGTCAGCTTGCCCTTGGAATGCTGTTTCCTGATTCTTTCTGCACTGTATTGATTCTTCAGCGCCTCTTCTCTCTCAGTGAACGATCTGAAATACTTCCCGTTTATTTCCATAAATCAAATGTTGGCAATTAATGGCTCTCACGTCGTGAAAATGACATGACAAAAGTCATCAATTTGCCCCTGTTATGCAAATCTATTTTCGAACGGAAACAGATGACAGGTCTTTAATGTTTAACAGACAGGAAGATAAATATAGAACAAAAATTATTTCACATACGGCCTGATGGCGTCAGTCCAGGCTTTATAGGCCCTGTAGGTAAGATGGAGTCCGTCCACACTGTGGCTTCGCGGCAGGTGATTGTCAGCATCAGCCATTACGGCGAAGAGGTCAATATAGGTGTGCCCGAATTCGGCAGCAAGCTCCTTTAGTTTACCGTTTAGTTCCATTATCTGGGGCGTCTTATTGGTATGGTTCTTTGCCATTCCGGTAGCAGGATTCACCGGCAGGACACTCTGTACATATACTTTTGTCCTGGGAGATTCGGTACGTACTCTCTCAAGTATTTGTCTGTAATTGGCAGCAACCTCATCAGGGGTCATGTTGCGTGACAGGTCGTTGACACCTATCATGATGAACAGTTTTTTTGGCTGCAACTTTGTTACCGCGTCAAGACGAAAGAGGATTCCCTCAGTAATGTCAGCGCTGATGCCCCGGTTTATGCACTTTTTATTTCCAAGCAGTTCAAACCATTCTGCGCCGTCAGTGATACTGTTGCCAAGGAAAACGATCTCATTCCTGATATCCGGAAGATGATCATACATATCCTTGCTGTGCCACCAGTAGGCTGAAAATTTCGAGCTGTCAACAGCTACGGCTTGCGATTGGGAAAATGCAACCAGGGTAATGCCCATTGAGGCAATTACCAGTAGGATAAGTTTTTTCATTTTGTTATGGCTTTGATTATCTGAGTCATGGTATTATGCTGAGCTTCCATGTCCCGCAGCAGGGTCAGTTGTGCCCTTGTTCTCTGAAGGTTATGAAGCGGGTGTTTGATCTTGTAATAGTTATCACCATCAATATAGTCAGTAAGGAACCGTGTTGCCATGATATAGGTTAAAAGTTTTGGTGCAAATGGCAGGTATTCGATTTCAGTGGCATTCAGGGTATCGCCGGCTTCGGAGAGGAAGCCTTCGGCATATGCACGGAAAATTTCAGTATCCATTGATACCAGTGAAAGGTCTTCAGAGTCTTCCTCTGCCCTGTTGGCTGCAGTGCGGATGGCATCCCCAAAGTCATAGTGCACATATCCAGGCATCACGGTGTCAAGGTCAATGATCAGCAGCGCCCTGTCAGTTTGCCTGTCAAAGAGGATGTTATTGAATTTTGTGTCATTATGAGTAATTCTGAGAGGGATGAGTCCTTTGGTGACTAACCTGAGGATTATCTTCATCTCCTCCTCACGGCGGAGTATCTCGTCTGTTTCGTAGCTTACTGATTCGGCTCTTCCTGCGGGGTCGGTGGCCAGCACCTGGTGTAAGTTCTCCAGCCGCCAGGCAATATTGTGGAAGTCGGGTATTGTTTCATGCAGGGGCGGGCCGGGCAGGTCAGCAAGCATTGCCTGGAACCTGCCGGTGATCCTGCCACCCTCGAAGGCCTTATGGTGTGTATCTACCCGTTCGTATGAGGTATGATCGCGGATGAAGATAAACATTCTCCAGTACCGTCCCTCTTCATCGGTGATGAATGACTTCCCTGACTCCCTGTCGGGAACAAGGGTAAGACACTCCCTTTTCACATCGCCTCCGTCCCTGGCGGAGATCTTATCCCGGAGGTGGGTGGTAACCCTTTCCATATTCTCCTGCAGGCGGGGTATGTCAGTAAAAACATTGCTGTTGAGCCTCTGCAGGATGTAGTCATCGCACTCCTTCTCCGCGGTCAGGATACGGAATGTATCATGTATATGCCCGGGGCCGAATGAATTTCCTTCCAGGAATGTTCCTTCTGTCCTGAACCGGCCAAATATCTTTCTCAGGTCAGGTTCCATGACTCCCTTTTATCTTCCCTTCAGCCTGTACCCGTGCAGTGAGTAGTAGAGCAGGATAAGATAACAGGGGAGGCATACCCAGTAGGCTGCCTGGGTGCTGAAGATATCAGCCAGCTTGCCATAAAGCAGCGGGATTATGGCGCCACCCACGACAGCCATCACCAGCAGTGCTGAGGCTGTCTTGGTAAACCTTCCCACACCGTTGAGCGCAAGGGGCCACATGGCAGGCCAGATCAATGCGTTGGCCAGTCCGAGCAGTGCCACGAACAGAACTGTGACAGGTATGGTCAGTGTTACAGCCTCGAAGGTAACCAGGTCCCTGAAGGGCATAACGATCTGCTGTCCGGCAGGCGTGAGTATTGCGCCAAGGGTAAAGATAACGCCAAGGATTGCAGAGATGCGCAATGCATTGACCTGGGAAAGCACCCTGGGGATGAAAATGATGCCGCAGATATATCCGATAATCATTCCCAGCATGGTTAGGGATGTGAAGTATTTGGCTGATGACATGTCTATGCTAAGTGACTGTCCGTAGCGGATTATTGTGTCACCGGCTATGACTTCCACGCCCACGTAGAAAAAGAGTGCAATGGCACCTGCGATCATGTGTGGGAAGTGCCAGATGCTTGTTTTATTGACGTTTGTTTCCCCAACAGAAGGTTCTTCGGCATCGGTGTCCACTTCCGGGAGGTGCGCAAAGCGAAGGAGCAGTCCCAGTGCCACCAGTATCACTGCCATGATGATATACGGATTGATAACCCTTGTGGCGAGCTCATCAAGGATACCTGCACGTGCCACAGCATCGGCCGCCTCGGCCAGCTGCCGGTCCAGGACATGAGAGTCCTTCAGTATATGGGCGCCAAGTATGACCGGAGCAATAGCACCTGCAAACTTATTTGCTATGCCCATCATGCTGATACGCTTGGCAGCGCTCTCGCGGGGCCCGATGATAGTAACATACGGGTTTGATGCTGTCTGAAGCAGAGCCATCCCTGTGCCCTGTACAAAGAGTCCGAAAAGGAAGATTGCGTAACTTCTCTCCAGGGCCGCCGGGATAAATATGAGTGCACCTACAGCCATGACCCACAGACCTATTGACATGCCATTCTTGAAGCCTGTCTTCTTGAGTACTGCTGACGACGGTAGTGACATGACGAAATAAGAGATGTAGAAGGCAAATGTCACAAAATAGGCCTGGAAATCGGTCAGCTCACAGGCTGTTCTCAGGAAAGGTATAAGGATCCCGTTGAGCCATGTTACAAATCCGAAAATGAAAAAGAATATGGCAATGACTGTCATGCCCATGATGTAATTTTTACGGCTTATAGGGGCCGCTGCTTCACCTGTCGTCATCTTTGTTATAATATGATATGGATGTGGTTAGTTTATCCGCTGCACTGTAATCTACGGCGGTTCGCACCAAAACTACTCTTTTTGAAATTAAAGTGCAATAATGCTTCGCATATTAAATTGCATCACCTGTCCTGGTGATATCAGCGGTTGCCGGCTGGCAGTTGCAGTAACAAAATTGTCACCTCTTTACTTGCCAGACTCTCTCTGTTATACTTTACAATCTGACACTGAAGTGTTATTTTTGCGACAGAAAACAGAAAAATGAAAAACAGGGAGATTATTGAAAGGATAAAGAGCAAAAAAGCCTTTATCAGTGACATGGATGGTGTGATTTACCATGGCAATAAACTGCTTCCGGGTGTTCCGGAGTTCGTAGAGTGGCTGAAAAAGGAGGAAAAGAAGTTCCTTTTTCTGACGAATTCAAGCGAAAGGACGCCCAAGGAGCTCCAGGAAAAGATGTCAAGGCTGGGTATTGACCTTGAAGAAAATGTATTTTATACAAGCGCCCTGGCAACTGCCCATTTCCTTGCCGCACAAAAACCCCGTGGCACAGCATATATCATCGGTGAGGCAGGCCTGATCAATGCCATGTACAATGCCGGCTATTCGATGAACAACTATAACCCTGACTATGTGGTTGTGGGTGACACGCGCAGCTACAGTTTTGAAAAGATTGAGCAGGCTGTCAACCTGGTGCTGAAAGGCGCCAAGCTTATTGGCACTAACCCTGATCTCACGGGACCGGTTGAAAACGGGATCATCCCTGCCACCAAGGCGCTCATTGCACCCATTGAGCTGGCTACAGCGAGGCAGGCCTATTTCGTTGGCAAACCCAATCCACTCATGATGAGGATAGCCCTGAAGAAGTTAGGCTGTTCAAATGAAGAGACCATCATCATAGGCGACAGGATGGACACTGACATTATTGCAGGGATTGAGTCAGAGATTGACACCCTGCTTGTGCTGACGGGAATATCATCTGTCAAGACTGTTGACAAATTTGCCTACAGGCCTTCGTTTGTGCTGGAAGGCGTTACTGAACTCGTACAGTAACCGGGATCTTCCGTAAAACCGTGAGCCAGCATTCCAAAGAAGGTGAGTTTTCAGTAGATTGATCCGCCCTGGCTGCCGGACCGTTCCCTTGATTTGTAACCGAGATATCCGCCATGATGCCGCTTTGCATACTCTGAGGCGGTAAAGCCTATCTTCTCAATCATCAGTGCTACCAGCACGTCACCAATAACCGTCATGACGGTGGTTGAGGTTGTGGGTGTCAGACCCAGCGGGCATACCTCCGCAGGCCCGCCGGTGAACAGACCCAGGGTGGCCCTTTCCCACAGCGGGGAGGAGTTGTTGCCGGTGATGACTACCACAGGCATCGCAGGAAAGAGGTTATCCTTCAGATCAAGGAGTTCCAGAATCTCCCTGGTGCGTCCTGAGTTGGAGATGACCAGCAGCAGGTCATTCTCCTGCAGTACGCCGAGGTCGCCATGCTGCGCCTCACTGGGATGCAGAAATACTGCCGGGGTGCCGGTTGAGCTGAAGGTGGTGGCAAAATCATGCGCTATCTGCCCGGCCTTTCCCATGCCGCTTGTCACAAGCTTGCCTTTGAGCTGATGCACATGTTTGTGGATCAGCTTAATAACATGATCGTAATTTTCAGTTACCGGGATATTTTTTACGGCATCAGATTCGTGGTCAAGAATCTCTCTGACTCTGCTAAGCATGATTTTCAGGATAAGAGCCCAAAGATATTTATTTTTGCTTTTACAGTCTAACATAAAAGTCATCATTAGAAAAGTCCGGTTATGGTGATGCCAAACCTGTTTAAATATCAAAAGTTATGAAAAGTATCTTTGTTGTACTGGTATTATTTGCCCTCCTTAATCCTGTGGTGCATTCCCAGAAGCCAGTCAGGGTCAGTTACAAAAGCATAATAAACGGCAGGGAGATTCCCGGGGGGCCACAGATGATAATCGAAAGTGACGGAGCAGTTGTACGTATTGTCCAGGCAGAACGCAGCCATGAGAGACCACAGATGGCTTCGCCGCAACAATCGTCATACATCGATCTGGAAAACCAAAAGTATATCCAGGTGGCTGACATGCCTGATGGGTCACGCATCAGTACAGTTACTCCTTTCAGTGAGCTACCTGTTGCGGTACCAGGTAACGATTCTGAAGTCATTGCCGGGTACAGGTGCGTAAGGGCACGGGTCATCTACTTTTCAAATACAATTGACATCTGGTATACTTCAGATGCAGGAGTGGCGGGGACACCTGTACCTGCCTACGGTGTCCCTGAAGGGCTTGTATTACGTATCGTGCGTAACGGCAACAATATCACCGAGGCTGATAAGGTGGAGGAGTTAAAGAAGAAGGGTCTGATTGTCAGCCTTCCTGATAACTTCGGCAGGAGCGTCGACAGGATGACTTTCGAACATCTGCTTCGTGAATCCTTCATCACAACAGTAACTGTTTTTGACAACGCAGTAATCAACTGGGAAGGGGAGGTTGAAAATCCGGCTTTCGGCATTAAAGACACTCTCTATCGCTTTGCGGGAGGGACAATAATATTGAAGAAGGTGAAGCTGCCGGAGGTCCATAACCGGTACAGCCTCTTTGCGGAAGTGACGGAATACTCTTCCGGTGATGCCTATGACCGCACGGGTACCGTTTTTGTGATCCCTCAGGGTAACCCGATAACGTTCCTTGACGGCCTGACGAAGGGTCACAAGGTTCTTCCGGTCCATACCGACAGACACGGCAATGAGTATACCGGGGTGGCGGCAACAGCAGATTACAGGCCGCCGGTGGAACTGGTGCGCTTTTTTACTCCTTTCGGCGTCAGGGATTTCAATGATAGACGTACAGTTCCGGGGCTTGTGTGGCAGGACTCAGCTTTTTACAAGCAGGAGATCACCCGTTATCTCCCGCTGCTCAGGGGTGAAGTTTGGATCGGCGCATTCATAGGTAATTATGACAGGGGAGGGCACAGGCTCTCGCTCAGGCTGAAATATTATCCTGAGACCCGTGATCTGGAGCCCGGGAGATCGGCGGAGAGCTGGATAAGTTCTGTATTCAACACCCTGCCGATAATGGAGATGGCAGGCCAGCAGTACGGAACGATGTTTGACGGAGATACTCTTTCAGTCAGCGTGGATATCCCCGAAGGCCTCAAATTATTGCAGATGGTTTTCATTACTACCGGCCACGGAGGATGGGGCGGTGGCGATGAGTTCAACCCGAAGCTCAACGAGCTCCTGGTTGACGGAAGGCGGGTATGGTCATATGTGCCCTGGAGGTCAGACTGCGGGACCTACCGCAATCTCAACCCGGCCTCCGGCAATTTCTGGAACGGTCTCTCCTCATCTGATTACTCCAGGTCAGGGTGGTGCCCGGGATCAGTCTCTGAACCATTGATAATACCGCTTGACAAACTCACGCCGGGCAGGCACACTTTCAGCGTAACCGTACCTCTGGGCAAGCCTGAGGGCGGGAGCTTCTCACACTGGAATATCAGCGGGGTGCTGACAGGTTCATTTTGACCGGCTGGCAAATATCCGCCCGGAGAGAACCACTGACAGAGTCAGTATGTTCGGGTCATGGTCACAGGTATAACCACGATATAGTCGGCTATGCCCAGGTTTTCAGGATCAGGTTTGCTTATATCTTCCTGGAGCACGGTGGATATGGTAGCTACCCTGATGCCAGGGCGCAAGATCTTCAGGTAGTGTATTATTCCCAGGTAGTTGTCAGAATGGTATGATCCGTTGTAGTGGATGAATATCTTTCCTTCTGGCAGGTTCACAGCAATGAAATGAGCCATTGTTGCATCCTTTATTGCCTGCGCTTTCGGGAAGTTTTCGTTCGGTCTGCCTCCCATCCCCGGCATACCATGCATTGACATCATTTCCTTATAGCACTTAAGTTCGGGATCATACGGGACGGGTAGAGGGGCAATGTATCCTTTGGCTTCAGTGGTCAGCGAATCAAGCTCCTCAAAACCTCCGCGTGATACCATTGAGGCATATCGCCTTGGGATATTGGTTGCGACAAAAGGCAGCCCGTTTTTCTTTGCAAATTCCACAAGTGGTTTATAGTCTGTCTTGTAGTTTTTCCAGAGCTTCGCCTCTGCCTCAAACTTATCGGCAGCATATTCCGATCCCAGGTACTCGTCAAGCAGCAACTGGTTATCGGCTTCGAACATCTCCGCGCCAAGCACCAGCCTTTCTCCCGCAATCCCGTGAAGATCTGAAGTGACCTCATATTCAAGCCAGTGAGCTATGGGATTGTCATGCAGCTCCCCGAAGAACACTACGTCTGCCTTGCTGATAGCCTCAATCATTTCGTTATACTTCACGTTCCTGCCTTCGGAATCAAAGAGATAATATGCGGGTTTGTCAGCCCTGAATGACAGGGTAAGTGCGGCAATAAGGGTAAAAGCGACGGCGGTTTTGCTCAATGTCATGATTTATATGTGTTGATGTTAAGTCTATGTGGCAATAAGGAAACAAAATAAGCTATTATTTCCGGTGTGCCACAGGACTGCTTAACAGTTGTAACAAATTTTCATGGAAAAGGTTAATTCATGGCAGGCCTTATGGCCTACTGCTTTTTATTCCAGGATGTCAGAAGGGATTTGACAGCATAATCCTTTGCATATGAACAGGCTGTTCTGCCCTGTGCATCCTTGACCAATGGATCAGCTCCATTTTCCAGCAACACAGTTGCAATCTGGCAGTGGCCTTTTGATGCTGCTGCAAAAAGAGCTGTTGCCCCGGTCTTTGTCTTGTGGTCCACCTGCGCACCTTTGTCTATCAGCATCTGAACAATTTCCTTGTCACCCCTGAGTGAAGCCAGCACAAGTGCAGTGTTCCCGCTGGCGCTCTGTATGTTCACATCAGCATTATGGTCAAGGAGATACCTTACAATAGCCTCATGCCCTTCCTGTGCCGCCAGTATCAGGGCGGTGCACCCGCCGGTATTCCGGATGTCCGGGTCAGCACCCCGGTCCAGCAGGGTCTTAGCTATTGCCCCATAACCGTTCTGGGCTGCAGTTATGAGCGCTGTTGATCCATGGTTGTCTTTCAGGTCCGTGCCGGCGCCCTTTTCCGCCAGGAGACTGACAATTTCATCATGACCGTACTCTGATGCTACTATAAGAGGTGTTGCTCCGTTATCAGGCCTCAGATCAGTGGTTGCTCCTGTGTCAAGCAGTAACCTGACCACATCAGTGTTACCATTCTGGGCTGCAATGTAGAGCGCGGTGGTGCCATTGGCGGATCGGAGGTTCGGATCGGCTCCTTTGTCAATCAGTGCCTGGCAGACCTCTTTTGCCCCCATCTCCGCAGCACACATGAGCAGCGTGGCTCCGGACCTGTCTCTGTAATTGGGGTCATCAATTGCCCTGACAAGTGCCACGGCATGCTTAAAATCTCTTTTTACAATGGCCTCGAGGGCTTTTTTTGCAGAACCGGCAGACTGTGTAAACGCATCTGTCTGATGGAGGGCCATAAGTACAGCCCAGGCAGCTAAGAAAAAAACTGATCTCATAATAGTCGGACGTTAAGGAGAACTGAAACTATGAAATAGGATTGAGCCCCGAAAGCCTTTTTTGACATTTAGCGCCAGTGAATTGACAGACGTATGCCTGGAGGTGATTTAGTTTAACGTAAAATCAAACAAAATCATTTTTCGTCCGTATAACCAGACTGAGTCAAAGTATGGATCTTAAATTTTTCAGGCATGAAAAGGGTCATCATGTTGATTATGCTTGTACTGACCACTGTGGGACTGTTTTCACAGACTTTCAGGAGCAGGTCAGCTACTATCAGGAGGGACGGTTTTGAGATTGACCGTACTGTAAGGTCAATTGAGATCACCGATAAGTGTATCACAATAACCAACTACCTCAGCGGTAATACGGAACCGCTCGTACTGAATGTTTATCATTCTGAAGACAAGGAGGACCGGTTTGACGGATTGTGCAGGTATTACTATTGCACGGCGGCGAACGATGAAAAACTGAGCCGTTACCGCAAGATAGTGGTGATCAGGAAACCCTATTCAATCACCCTTGAACTCTACCTGGCAGACGATAACAAATATGTCCATGACCTGGAAATAAACGGGTGAGCATCATCCAGCCTCCATCCGGCAGTAGCTCATTTATCAAGGATGTATCTCCTGGTTCGGAGCGTGGCACCCTCATCAAGGTAGTATTCGGAGCGGAGCCACAGTTGTTCTAGGCTCTCTCCGTCAAAGAGATCGTCTACAGTATACTGAAACATGGTGCGGTTTTCGGATACCTGCAGTGAATCCCAGCTCTCACCGGCAGGAAGCATGACCATGACGGATTCCAGTGCGCTTAGATGAGATTCTTCCCACATGAACTCTCCCTTTTCTATCTGCTCAAAACTCAGGACAGGTGCTTCGCCCTCATCGGTAAAGTAACTGCCCGGATCAGTCTGGCTCAGATACCAATATGTTTTGGCATTTAGTATAAAGCACTGTTGCCTGGCCTTAAAAGGTATATCATTGATAATGAAAGGTATCACTTGTATGGAATCTTCAGCCAGTGCTGAAAAATCTACATTTTGCCAATCACAGTCAAAACATTCATAATAATCTATTTCATCCCAGGCAACTGAATACAACTCAACGGTGAAAGTGTTGATTCTGACGCTTGTTGCACGGCATGCTGAATCTCTCAGGGCCAGCCAGGCATCTACGAAGAGATCAATATCGGCATTGAATTCAATCATACAGGTAGTATCAAACGCAGTTGAGAAGCTTGAGTCAGAAGCAGAGAACACAACCGGAACAGAAACCGGCTTGCTCAAATTTATTGAGATGTTAAAAAACATTCCGTCAGCAGTGGTATCGGACATGACATAGACATATAAAAAGCCATCATCCGGGTTGAACCGGCTTTCAATTGTCCGGCTCATCTCATAGGAGAGCATCCCATACGTTGCATTTTCCTCTGCATCAGCGAGGTACTGCATGATCACCGAATCGCAATCAAAAACCGCCGCCAGGTCATCGTCGACCAGTTTTTCCGGGTCCATTTCATATGCGCCCAGAAGAATTGTTTGCGAATCCCGGGTTTTCAGGAGGTTGGACAGTGTTTTGGTCATGCCGGTGAATTGAACGCCTCTGTTTCCGGTGGTATCAGTGAGTTGTTCGTTGCCGCAGACAGGTTTGAGTGAACTGATTGCGAAGGCAATGATAAGGAGAAATGGTTTTAACATCCGGGTAGATTTCATTGCAGATGCTGATAATTTGTACTCCTGAGTAAAACAACCGAATAGTATTTCTATTGTGCCATATGCTGTTTAATGTCAGGGTTACACAGCATATTGCCTGTTAATATGTGGTCAGGCCGGGATATTATTCTAGCTATTAAGAGGACAGTAACGACTATAACCAGGGGCGGACCGGAGGATTAGGCCAGGGCTTGTTCCGGCTCATACGTTGACAAGCCCTCTGAAGCCTGAAAGAAAAAATGCTGCTTACTTGAAAAAAGTGTCAACAATGCATTATTCCGTAGTGCGGAGTGTCACTTTGGGGTCCATAGACCTAAGAGCGCCAGGTATAAGTGGTGTTTCGGTGAAGCTTTTGCTCCCCGTGATTTCCGACTCCCGGATTGTAAATGCAGCAGCGCGGTCATATTACGGGGAGTTGTTGGGTTCCGGTGCTGAGATATTCCTGTACCGCGAGGGATTCGTGCATTCGAAAACCATGGATATAGACAGGTCGATTTCAGTTGTGGGATCTGCAAATATGAACTATCGGAGATTCAATCTCGACTTCGAGGTGAATGCCAATATATATTCGGCCGAATTTGCCGAACGGATGGCAAATATGTTCTATGCCGACATCGCAGATGCGGAAAAAATCGATTTCAGAGAATGGCAGAACAGGCCTGTTTTTGTGAGGCTTGCGGAGAGAACGGTAAGGCTTCTGTCTCCGATTATGTAGAGAATCAGGATTTGATTATCGGCCTTTTTTCACCATCTTTATTCCACTTTTTTATTGCTTTAGTCAGCTTAGATAGTAAATTGCAAAGAGGATAATGAGATGAACAGACAGGACCTTAAACGG
Organism: Bacteroidales bacterium; assembly: GCA_012513795.1. Classification (GTDB taxonomy): domain Bacteria; phylum Bacteroidota; class Bacteroidia; order Bacteroidales; family VadinHA17; genus SR-FBR-E99. Next base: position 13,009 of record JAAZBN010000014.1, read on the forward strand.
GCATCATATCTTTTTGAGGGTATCAAGGGTCAGCTTCTGCCGGAAAATTTGATAGACACCATCCGGTCATTTATTGCCGCTGAAAACCTCTATTCATCAGCCGCCAGGGAGATTGCCACCAAGCTTGAGAATCTTAACAATGAATTTAACAGCATACATGAGCGCAATCCGATTCATCTCATCCAGACAAGGGTAAAGACTCCGGCGAGTATTGTGGAAAAACTTAAGCGAAGAGGTTGTGAACTCAGTGTTGAGTCTGCCCGGAAGAACCTCACGGATATTGCCGGCGTCAGAGTTATTTGTTCATATATCAATGACATATATATGGTTTCCGGGTTCCTGTTGTCACAGTCTGATATTCAGCTTGTACGCACAACAGATTACATTAAGAACCCGAAACCCAACGGTTACCGGAGTCTTCATCATATTGTGAAGGTTCCGGTTTTCCTGTCTGACAGGGTGGAGCTTGTTAATGTCGAGATACAGATCAGGACCATTGCGATGGATTTCTGGGCGTCTCTCGAGCATGAACTGGCCTACAAGCTTGAAAGGGAGAAGTCAGTAGAGGCATTCGAAGAGCTTAAGGCCTGTGCAGCAGGGATTGCTGATATTGACCGGCGGATGCAAAAACTGTATAATATTACTACTGACGAGATCAGACCATAGTATTGTTCTATCTTGTCATTCGGATGTCTCAGCCTTATTCAATCCTGTCACTTTACAAGGCCACACCTTTCCACATATCCTCCATAATTCAATTCGGGCGGATTCCTTCCGGATTCAAATTTTTTCATTGTTTTTTAATACCTTGTAAACTTCTTTATTCCTATCACAAAATGGACAGAATGGGATTTATCAGGAGAACATGCATCGCAGGGTTTTGCGGTTGCGGCTTTGGAACGCTTGCCCTGAATGCAGAAACTGTAAGCCGGCCTAATCAGGATAGTGGAAATCAAATGACTCAGCAATGGCTTGTAAAGTTGCTGGAAAGTCTTGACCAGAACCTTGAATCCGCCGAACTGAAGAGAATCATTAAAATGTCAGCCGGAATTCACTATGATCAGCTAAGGATGGATGATCTGTTGTCAGGCTATACAGGCAGGTTAAATGAATTCATGGGATTTCTTGAAAAGGAATGGGGTTGGAAGGTTGATTATGACGAGGCGGCCGGAATCATCACGGCTGATGAGAACAAGACATATTGCGTGTGTCCTGTGCTGGACAGGGAAATATTTCCCGGCTCAGATGTGATATGCTATTGTTCGGAGGGATTTGCTGAAAGGATGTTCTCCAGGGTAGCAGGAGTAGAGGTTTCAGCAGAGGTCGTCTCCTCTGTGAGAAGGGGTGACCTTAGTTGTGTATACAGGATTGAGCTTCCGAAGCAGGCTTCTGAGGTTCCTTCAAAATAAAAAATCCTGCTTGCGCAGGATGATTTCTTGTGATCCCGACAGGACTCAAACCTGTAACCTTCTGATCCGTAGTCA
>JAAZBN010000125.1 GCA_012513795.1 Bacteroidales bacterium
ATTAAAATCCGCTGTTTTACAATCTGAACATTAGTCTGAAATCAATTTGTATCTTTACTTTTCGTTCTGAAATAACCAGTATGAAAATTAGGTGTGATTTTCTTGTGATAGGGTCAGGCATAGCAGGGCTCTCGTTTGCGCTCAAGGCAGCCGTTCATGGAAAGGTGTGCGTGATTACGAAAGCAAAGATGGATGACTGCAGCACTAACTATGCCCAGGGAGGCATTGCCGCGGTGATGTATGAGCCTGACAACTTCGACAAACATGTGAGGGATACCATGATTGCCGGTGCCGGATATTGTGATGAGGAGGTGGTGAGAATGGTTGTCAGTGAAGCTCCTGCCCGCATCAGGGAGATGATAGAGATGGGAGTGGATTTTGACAAGAAGCCTGACGGCACACTTGATATGGCAATGGAGGGAGGTCATACCGAGCACCGGATACTGCACCATAAGGACTCTACCGGAGCCGCAATTGAGCAGGTACTTATAGAAAAAGTGCGGGAACATAAAAACATTCAGGTATTCGAGGACCATTTTGCCATTGATCTTCTTACCCAGCACAACCTGGGAGAGTATGTCACCAGGGAGTGGACCAACATTGAATGTTACGGAGCTTATGTTGCTGATCTGGGTACCAGCAGGGTAAAGACTTTCCTGGCAAAGATGACGGTGCTGGCCACCGGCGGGTGCGGCAATATCTATCTCACAACCACCAATCCTGAAGTTGCAACCGGTGATGGTGTTGCAATGGTCCACCGTGCCAACGGCAAGCTTGAGAACATGGAGTTTATCCAGTTCCATCCCACCTCGCTATATGACCCCAATGTCAGACCCTCTTTCCTGATCACGGAGGCTTTGAGGGGCTTCGGCGCGGAGCTGCGCAACAGTGACGGAGAGAAGTTCATGCCTAAATACCATGTCAGGGGATCACTTGCTCCCCGTGATGTTGTTGCCAGGGCAATTGACAACGAGATGAAACTGCGTGGAGATGATTTTGTATGGCTCGACTGCACCCATCTTGACGGTGAGCAGGTCAGGTCACACTTCCCTCATATATATGAGAAATGCATGTCTAAAGGTATTGACATAACGAAAGAGATGATACCGGTTGTGCCTGCAGCACACTATTCATGTGGCGGGGTGAAGGTGGACATGCACGGAAGAAGTTCTATCGACAGGCTCTATGCCATCGGGGAGGTCTCTTCCACGGGGCTCCATGGAGCCAACAGGCTGGCATCCAACTCACTTATTGAGGCAGCTGTTTATGCTCACAGGGCTGCGGAAGACGCCTCGGCACGGATTGCAGACCTCAGTTTCAAGGAAAAAATACCCCTGTGGAACTATCACGGCACCACCCACCTTGAGGAGATGATCCTCGTAACCCAGAACTACAGGGAGATGCAGATGATCATGAGCAACTATGTGGGCATAGTCAGGTCAGACCTCAGGCTGGCGCGGGCAAAGACACGCCTGGAGATCATATACCAGGAGACGGAGGATCTGTACCGCAGATCAACCCTGTCAAGGCCCCTGATTGAGCTCCGAAACCTCATCGCTGCCGGATACCTTGTGATCAAGATGGCCCAGAACAGACAGGAGAGCCTCGGACTGCACTATTCAATAGATTATCCTGCAAGACCCGGATCAGAATTTTAAACCTGGATAAATATGAAATACAACGAAACCATCTTCCCATCAGAAGAAACAATGGATACTCCTTTCATGACTGCCCCCTTCAGGGGGAAGAATGCCTTCTGGAGATATTTTGTAGGAGTAGTTGCACCATTCATTGCAGCCAACGTGATCGGAGCACTGCCTCTTGCCGCGGTAATCATAACCAGGACCCTTGAAGGTTCGCCCATGCCTCAGAAAGGCGGCATGCCTGACTTTGAGGCTATGGGGATAAACCTTAACGTTGGTTTTGTGCTTAACATTATTCCTTTCCTGTTGGGTTTGCTGACTATCATTCTCCTGGTCA
>JAAZBN010000126.1 GCA_012513795.1 Bacteroidales bacterium
AGCTGTGACCTCCTGAGAGCCATCCGTAAAAGTGCAAATTCCGAAATGACTGAACTATGATTAAACTGATCAAGGGTGACATTACGAAAATCCCGGCTGACGCCATAGTCAACGCGGCAAATTCGTCATTGCTCGGAGGGGGAGGGGTAGACGGAGCCATCCACAGGGCAGGAGGCGTAACTATCCTGGAAGAATGCAGGAAGATCGTAGAAAGTCAGGGCGGTTGCCGGGCTGGTGAGGCTGTGGTAACAACAGCCGGGAAGCTGCCGGCCAGGTATGTCATCCATACTGTGGGGCCGATATGGCACGGAGGGATGAAGAATGAGGATCAGTTGCTTTCAAACGCATATACCAACTCATTACGGCTTGCGGTGGAGAACGGAGCAAAAACCATTGCATTTCCCAATATCAGCACCGGAGTCTACGGCTTCCCGAAAGCAAGAGCGGCAAGAATAGCAATAGAAGCAGTCAGGAAGTTTCTGAAATCTGATAAGGCAATCAGTGAGGTGATCTTTGTTTGTTTTGACCGGGAGAACTACGGGATATATGAGAGGCTGCTGAATGTATGAGCAATGCTTTTTCATAAAATGATCACAGTGAAAAATTCAGAGAATTCTGAAGGAGGAAACTGAAAAATCCCCACATTTGGGTTCTGATCAAAACCTGTTTACAATGCGAAGCCCTGAAAGTTTAAGAAGGAAGATAGAGATGGAAGAAAGAAATCCTGTGACAAGAGCGGCTCCTTCCGGAACAGCAACCATAAAAGTGGGGGATGATTCAAACTCAAGTGAGATACTTGTGTTTACTTCTCTCTGTAATGTTTATAAGGTTCAGAAGAAGGAACTTACGGACAAGATACAGGCGCTTCAGAAGATTGATACCGAACCAGGGGAAAGACCAGTATATCTTACCGGAGAAAAGAGGTACAAGGGTTTTCTGATTGTGGCATTTGAAAATGGCAAGGTTGGGAAGATATCCATGGAAAGTTTTAAAACCGAGTACACAAGAAAAAAACTAAGGAATGCCTTTAATGGTGAATCGCGCCTTGTTTTTATTGAACTCATCGGGCATGATATTGACCTGGTTGTCATGAGCAGCATCAAAAAGGTTGTTTTGTTCAACACTTCTCTTATAAATGCTGTGGGGAGCAGGACAACCAAAGGCGTCCTGGTCATGAAACCGAAGGATGGCAGCGTGATGATAAGGGTTAACCGGCCGGAAAACACAAAACTGACTGATCCTGAATATTACCGCAGGAGTGACTCACTCAATGCTATCGGATTTTACCTGAAGCCGGGAGATGAGATCTGATTACCGGCTGAATTCCCGGGGGCAGTCTGAAAGAGAAAACCTCTCTGTCACTTCGCTCATGCCGTTCTTTGTTTGGCCTCGTCACCGGCACCAGCCTTGGACACCGCAGAAAAAATAAAGCCCGTCTCGCCAGATGGCGTTGACAGGCTTTTAATTGTGTCGGGGTGATGTGACTCGAACACACGACCCCTACGTCCCGAACGTAGTACGCTACCAACTGCGCTACACCCCGCTTTGTACGCCGTATCCGCCAGCCGGTGTAAAGGGCGTACTTTATTTCACGAACCCGGCTGTTCGGCCTCATATCCGCCAGCCGGCGGAGAAGGAGGCCTTCCTGAAAAAAATCAGGTTCGCAAAAATAATAAAATTTTTGTGCTGAAGGAACTTTTTGACTATTTAAGAGTCAGCTCAGCTATCTTACGATGCAAATCGCTGCTGCTCACCGGTTTGGGCAGGTAGTCGGTGCATCCGGCATCAATAGCCCTGGTGCGGTCATCCGGGAATGCGTATGCTGTCACTGCCACTATGGGCATTTTCTTAAACGCTTCTTCACTCCTGAGCCTGCGGGTGAGGGAGAGTCCATCCTCATCTCCTTTCAGGGAGATATCCATAAGTACCAGGTCGAAGGTCCTCTCATGCAGCAGGTCCCATGCGTCTGCAGCTGACTCTGCCACTGCTGTGTCATACAGACCGGCCAGCAGCTTGGTGAAGTAGAGCTGGCTGTGCGGATCATCTTCCACAATGAGCACAGTCTTGCGTCTTGATGATGACTGGTCCTTCATATTTTATTAAATTTATACGATGTAGATCCCAGTTTAATTTTCTCAGCGTGAAGCAGGGCAGTGTTCCAGTCAGTATTTCCATGTGCCATCCGGAACTTGTCTTCTCCGCGCTTATCACTCTTTTTATCTATCTCCCGCAAATGCCATGCCGCAGGTGCAGCTATAACCATATCTGCGCATGCTTTGTCAAGAGCCACCGGATCGGTAGAGGCCGCTATGCCTATGTCCGGCACCAGTGGAAGGTCATTGTGACCCCAGCAGTCGCAGTCGGGTGAGACATCCATGATAAAGTTAATATGCAAAGCCGGCTTTCCTTTCACGGCTGCATATGAATATTCGGCTATTTTCTTGCTCAGGGTATCACCCTCTGAGCTCCACTGTACCCTGGCGGCGTCATACTGGCATACAGCTATGCACTGACCGCAACCGGTACATTTCTCAGTATCGATAAATGCTTTTCGTTCTTCATCCAGGTGCACCGCATCATGTGCACAGTTAATGACGCACAGGTTGCATCCGGTACAGTTTTTCCTGTAGATAACGGGAGGGTTGCCTGAGTGCTGGAAAAGCTTTCCCCCAACCGAGGCACATCCCATCCCCAGGTTCTTCAATGCACCGCCGAAACCGGTCTGTTCGTGCCCCTTGAAGTGATTCATGGAGATGATTATGTCGGCATCAGCAATGGCTGAGCCGATCATCGCCCTGCGCGTATATTCGAGGTTCACCTCTATCTCACGATAGTCGGTTCCCTTGACACCGTCACCGATGATTACATGACAGCCTGCACTGAATGGGTTATATCCGTTTGTAAATGCAGCCCCAAGATGGTCCGGGGCATTGGACCGTTCTCCGTGATAGAGGGTGTTGCAGTCAGTGAGATAGGGTTTGCCTCCCTTCTCCCTTATCATGGATGCTATCCTGGCTGCAAAATTTGGCCTGAGGTATGCCAGGTTACCCGGTTCGCCGAAATGGATCTTTATGGCTGTCATCTTGCGGTTGAAATCGATCTTATCAAAACCGGCAGCCCTGACCAGCCTTTCAAGCTTCTTCAGAAGATTGAGTGAGGGCGTGGCGTGCAGATCGGTGAAATATACCTCAGAAGGTCCCATCAGATATTAAACGTTTGCCATCAGACATTAAGTATGTCAATAATGTCTACCAGGTGCTGGTTGAGTCTCTTATGCTGCTTTATTGCTTTTCTGAAGGGCACGAGCACTATCTCATCGCTCTGCAGTCCTACCATAACGCTCTGCTGTCCGTCGAGCAGCGCTTCCACGGCGGCGTTACCCAGTCTGCTGGCATTG
>JAAZBN010000127.1 GCA_012513795.1 Bacteroidales bacterium
CATCGGAGATGATGGCATCCTGCTCTGACAGCAGCGGCTCGAAGACTCCGCCATTGGCATCGAAACAGGCAGCATAAAGGATTGTGTCTTCTGTACCGAAGAACTGTGCAAGCTTCTGCTCCAGCTCCTTGTGGAGATCACCCGTGCCACAGATGAACCGCACCGATGACATGCCGTAACCATGAGTGTCAAGCGCCTTCTTTGCAGCTTCAACCAGCTTCTTGTTTGCCGACAGGCCAAGGTAGTTGTTGGCACAGAAGTTAAGGACAGTCTGTCCTGTATTGAGGGTAATCTCTGCACCCTGGGGAGAGACAATGATTCTTTCACCCTTGTAAAGACCGGCCTCTTTGATAGCGCTTAGCTCACCGGTCAGAAATTCCTGAAAATTTGTGTACATGGATATGGAGTTATTGATTAACTATGTAATTGGTTATTAGACGGGCAAATATATCAACTTTGTTCCATAAGCCCTATGTTATTGGAATAACAATTAAATGATTTTTGTCAGAACAATTTGCTGAAAAAATCATCAAGTTTGTTCCCCTGTTCTGATGATCATATAACAACAGAAAACCATAACTCACACAGAAGAAAATGAAGAACATACTAGTAACCGGCTCGGTAGGACAGATAGGCTCTGAACTCACCCTGGAACTAAGAAAAAGGTACGGCAGCGGCAATGTAGTGGCTGGCATCAACAGGACCCAGCCCACCGGAGCGCTTGCTGAAACCGGTCCTTTCCTGAAGGTTGACACCACGGATAAAGAGGAGCTGGCGGCCGCAGTGAAAAAATATAACATTGACACCATCTACCACCTTGCAGCCGTGCTCTCAGCTGTAGGGGAAAAGAACCCCGGGCTGGCATGGAACATAGGAGTCAACGGTCTCTACAACGTACTGGAGGTAGCCCGCGAATACAACTGCGCGGTTTTCTTCCCCAGCTCCATAGGCGCCTTCGGACCCACCACCCCCCTTGACAATACTCCTCAGGATACCATCCAGAGACCTACATCTATGTACGGTATCACCAAGGTTACCGGCGAGATGTTGTGCGATTATTACCATCTTCGCTTCGGCGTTGACACTAGGGGCGTCAGGTATCCGGGCATCATCTCAAACGTGACCCTTCCTGGCGGGGGCACCACCGACTACGCCGTAGAGATCTATTACGAGGCTGTGAAGCATCAGAAATTTACCTGTCCCCTCTCAAAGGGAACCTTCCTTGACATGATGTACATGCCTGATGCAATTGATGCCGCCATCAACCTCATGGAGGCAGATCCTTCCAGGCTGAAGCACAGGAATGCATTCAATATCAGCGCTATGAGCTTCGATCCCGAGATTATTGCGGCCGAGATCAGGAAACATATCCCCGGTTTCGTCATAGACTATGACGTTGACCCCATGAAGCAGAAGATAGCAGACTCATGGCCGAACTACATGGATGATACTGCAGCCCGTGAGGAGTGGGGATGGAACCCGGTGTACAACCTTGACTCGATGACCCGGGACATGCTTGAGGTGATTACCGAAAAACACAGGAAAGGGCTGATCTGATCAGGGGTGGTACTTCACTGTTCAGGAGGCTGTCATCCGCGACAGCCTCTTTTTTAATTTTATATCTTTATCGCCGGCAATTAACCATCAGACCATTATGACTGAAAAAAACATACGCGTGCGTTTTGCACCGAGTCCTACCGGACCTCTCCATATTGGAGGCGTGCGCACTGCTCTTTATAATTACCTTTTCGCAAGGCACCATGGCGGGACATTCATCCTGCGCATTGAAGACACAGACCAGGCCCGTTATGTGGAGGGTGCTGAAGAGTATATCATGGACTCACTTGAGTGGGCGGGAATAAAAACAGACGAGGGTGTCCGCGAAGGCGGCCCCTTTGCCCCCTACAGGCAGAGCGAAAGAAAGGAGATCTACCGGCAGTACTCTGATGAGCTTATCCGCAGGGGCGATGCCTACTATGCCTTTGACAGCCCGGAAGAGCTTGAACAGCTGAGAAAGGAGCATGAATCGCGCGGCGCGACATTCAACTATGGTTGTGCAACCAGGATGACAATGAAAAACTCTCTCACCCTTGCCGGGAAGGAGGTTGAAAAACGCATTGCTTCGGGCGAGCAATATGTTGTAAGGTACCGTATGCCGGAGAATGAGGATATTCACTTCAGTGACCTTATCAGGGGCGACATTGTTGTCAACACCTCCACCCTTGACGACAAGGTGCTGTATAAATCCGACGGCATGCCCACCTACCACCTGGCTAACATTGTTGATGACCACCTGATGGAGATCTCGCATGTTATCAGGGGTGAGGAGTGGCTTCCATCACTGCCTCTGCACGTGTTGCTTTACCGCAGCTTCGGCTGGGACGCGCCCCTCTTTGCCCACCTGCCGCTCCTGCTCAAGCCCACCGGCAAGGGCAAGCTGAGCAAACGTGACGGAGACAAGATGGGATTCCCGGTCTTTCCGCTCTATTGGCCATACGGCGAAACAGCCTCCGGATACCGGGAGGAAGGATATTTCCCCGAAGCTTTTGTCAATATGCTGGCTCTCCTGGGATGGAACCCCGGCACGGAACAGGAGATATTTACCATGGATGAGCTGATTGCAGCCTTCTCTATCGACAGGGTGGGCAAGTCAGGCGCACGCTTTGATCCCGATAAGGCAAAGTGGTTCAATGCCAAATATTTCCAGGCAAAGAGCGATGAGGAGCTGGCACGCCTTTTCATGCCCGTTGTAGAGGAAAAAGGATTTCAACCGGACTTCGCCAGGCTGGTAAAAATTGTTTCGCTTGTAAAGGAGAGGGCCGGATTTGTCAGGGACCTCTGGTATGAGGCAGACTTCTTCTTCGTTGCACCAGAGAGCTATGATGCTGAGGTTGTAAGAAAGAGGTGGAACACTGACTCTCCAAGGCAGATGACTGAATTGTTCGGGATGGTTGCAGGAGTGCAGCCTTTCACTACGGAGGTGCTGGAGACGAGCGTCAAGGAATGGATTGTCTCAAAGGGCTACAATACCGGCGCTATACTTAATCTCTTCAGGCTGTTGCTGGTAGGAGCCTCACGCGGTCCGCACCTCTTTGACATTGCGGCCCTTATCGGGAGGGACGAGACCCTGGCACGACTGGGGAACGGTATTGGCAGGCTTGCATCAACAACTGCATGAAGGCAGGGCATGACATAAGGTTTATTGATTTCCACACCCACAACAGGACCACCGCCGCAGACACGGTTGCCGTAGTGAACCTGATGGCCGGTGATAATGTTCCGGCTGATTTTCCTGGCAACATGCTCTTTTCGGCAGGCATACATCCCTGGCGGCTGACTGATGAGAACGCGGAACAGATGCGGACTGAGCTTCTGCTCACGGCAGCCCACCCGCATGTGGTACTGATAGGCGAGGCCGGGTTTGACCGGCTTCGCGGAGCACAGGGGGAGATACAGATGAATGTGTTCATTTTCCAGGCAGCACTGGCGGAAGAGACAGGAAGGCCGATGGTGATCCACTGCGTGAAGGGGTGGGATGAGCTGAGGCGGGCTCGCCGGGAGATCAAACCCGGCCGGCCCTGGGTAATACACGGGTTCAGGGGCAGCGGCAGCCTGGCAGCCTCACTGGCAAAGGAGGGTTTCTGGTTCTCACTGGGAGCAAAGGGACTGACAACAGAGGTGCTTGCAGCAGTAGACCATGAGAGGCTGCTGCTTGAGACTGACGACTCGGGTGAGGCAATAGAAGAGGTGTACCGTATCTTTGAGGCTGCGGCAGGGTATGACACCCGCCAGGCAGAGAGCCTCATCCGCAATAACTTCAACTTACTCATGAATTTCAGCCTGTGATGGAGGGATGGCTTTCGCGCACCGAGATGCTCCTGGGTCCTGAAGCCCTGGAGAAGCTGCGACAATCACATGTGCTGGTAGCCGGCCTGGGAGGAGTTGGCTCCTGGGCTGCAGAGATGATCTGCAGGGCGGGAGTGGGTGCCATGACAATCATTGACGGCGATGTGATCACCGCTGCCAACAGGAACAGGCAGCTGCCGGCACTGACATCTACAACAGGCAGGAAGAAGGCGGAGGTGATGGGAGAGAGGCTGCTGGATATAAACCCGGAGTTGCAACTGAGGATTATCCCCGAGTTCATACGTGACCAGCGGATGACAGATATCCTGAAAGAAGAGAGGTATGATTATGTGGTTGACGCCATTGACACTCTCTCTCCAAAGGTTTTTCTTGTATATCATTCGCTGCGCCTGCAGCTGCGTGTTGTCAGCTCCATGGGCGCCGGGGGCAAGTATGATCCAACAGCCATCAGGGTGGCTGATATCTCAGAGACAAATTTCTGTAACCTGGCCCGCATGCTCCGTAAAAAGCTTCACAAGCTTGGGGTGCATGAGGGTTTTCTTGCTGTCTACAGCCCGGAGGTGGTTGACAAGAGCCTGATAGTCCGTGGTTCAGACGAGAGCAACAAAGCCTCCAGCGTGGGTACAATGTCATACATGCCTGCCGCCTTCGGCCTTGTCTGCGCCTCGGTGGTCATCAGGGAACTGGCAGGGATAACTCACGGAGCCTGACAGGATCCTACCTGCACTATCTCAGTATGTCGTCTGTTTTTCCATTACAGCCTTCATAGGAGGCATGTCGTATCCCGGAGGAGTACTGAGTCTTGTATTCATGACCATCGTGTCACCTTCAAAGCTGCACTTCACCTTGATGTGATGCGGACTCTCAATGTACCTGATGATCATCTCAAGGGTGCTGTCATTACTCCACTCATAGGCGGCGGCTATGCGGTGCAGATTATTTCCATCCGGCCTGTTGATGAGATTAGGTCCTGCCAGCCCGGTCTCAGAAATTACCCATTTGCCCCTCCCGAACGGGATCTTGAATTCCTGCCCGTTTGTCTTCATTGAGAGAGTGCACGTATCGTTATTAAACAATGCATTGAAATAACCCGGATCATTCGTGTTGTCAGCAGGCAGGAATTTTTTCCCGGATAGCTGTGAGGCCAGCGGTGAGTCAGGACTGTCTGCCGGCATGGGCAATGCCAGTGTGGTAAGGCGTTCTTTCAGCCGGGCCAGTGATTCCTTATCTTCCGGAAGGGGGCCATCCTGTAATGCAGGCAGCAGATGATCCCATACAAGGTTGATCTCGTCCTGCATATCAGGCGACTCACATGTGATGGCCACCACAGCATCCTTTTCCGACATGACTATAATGTACTGGCCGAAGGCGCCGTCAGCCCTGAAAGCATTGTTTCTGCTGCGCCAGAACTGGTAGCAGTACCCCTGCATCCAGTCGTTCTTTGCTTTTACCTCCGGTGCTTCGTCGGGAGCCTGATCAATCTTGAATGTTGTGGCTTCCTCCACCCATTCTGCAGGGATTATCTGTTTGCCGTTCCACACGCCTTTCTGCAGGTAGAGCAGCCCGAACTTTGCCATATCTTCCGTCCTGACTCTCAAACCCCAGCCTCCTGCATTAATGCCATCGGGACTCTCTTCCCAGTCGTACCCCTGAATGCCCAGTGGTCCGAAGAGGCGCGGCTGGAGATAGTCGGCAATCTTTTCACCGGTGACCTTCTGAACTATTGCTGAGAGCATAAATGTGGCCAGTGAGTTGTAGAGGAACTCCGTCCCTGGCTCTTTCACTACGGGAGTTGCAAGGAAACCTTTTACCCATTCACTGCAAGAGTTGGTGACTGCCCCGGTAGGGTCAGGCGATTGTCCGGCAGACATTGTCAGCAGGTCCCTGACGGTCATCATTTCCAGGTATGGTGAGACAGTGTCAGGCAGCTGGTCAGGGAAAAAGGAAACCACCCGGTCATTCACACTCAGCAGTTTCTCTGTGACAGCAAAGCCTACGGCGGTGGATGTGAAGCTCTTGCTGGTAGAGTAAAGGGTGTGTCTCAGATCCGGTTTGTAGGGATCCCACCATCCCTCGGCAACCACCTTGCCGTGGCGCACAATCATTATGCTGTGAAACTCATGCCTGTCAGCTTCAACTGAGTCGAGGAAGGTGATCAGTGCGGCAGAGGATACTCCCTCTGCCTCCGGGGTGCTCCGGGGCAGAAAGAGCCCGGAAGAGGATTTGTCTTTACATCCGCCTGAGAGAATAATCAGGCTCAGAGCTGCAATCAGTGAAGGAAAACGCAAGTTTTTCATCGGGTACCGGTTAATTAGTAAGGATTATCTGTCGATACCCAAAAATATAACTTTACGGTAAGTTTTCCTGAGGTGAACCCTCCTCTTTTTTCTTTTCCTTGATTTCACTGGCTGTATAGCCCAGTTTTTCTATGGATCTTTTTAGTTTTTCCGAACTGGTCTTATCCTCCTGGTACTTGATGGATACCTCCTTTGTGGCGAGGTCACATTTGACATCCTTGACCCCTTTTTCAAAGGGGACATTTTTCATTATGGTATTGACGCAGTTCTCACAGTCGATGCTGGTTAAGAATCTGACCGTCTTAAGTTCCTTCTTGTTCTTTTCCTGTGCGCTGAGCGAAAGCGAAGAGAAGACAAGTAAAAGAATTGCTGTTATTAACTGATTTTTTTTCATTGTTTTGATTTTTGTGATTGTCATTTAATTCTGTGGTCTGTCAATAGCGAACCGGAATCCGGCATATAGCTTACGGCCGTGTACCGGACCCCATATCATTGCCCCGTCAAAGTAGGGGCCAAAGGGGTCCTCCGGTGCGATGATCGCATTATGCTGCCTTGAGCCGGTAATGTTCTCAGCTCCCAGGTAGACACTCCATTTCCTGAAGTATCTGGTTACCTGGGCGTTCATCACCGGGTAGGCACTGAAGTAATCATTGCCCCTGTAGGGCTCCGGGTTGGCCAGGGTTGAGGGGATCCTCCCGGGGCCGTTGTACTGGAGCGTGTAATCAACCTGCCATTTTCTCATCCTGGTGGTATAGGAGACTGTCAGCAGGCCCTTGTAACGTGATGAAAGAGGCTTTTCGCGAAGCTCCCCTCCGATGGTCTGCCATACGTCGTTCCACCTCCAGGCAGCGGAGATGTCAAGTCCTGTCACCGGCTGCATCTGTGCCTCCACCTGGAAGACGTTTGACCATGACCGGCCATCAAGGTTATAAAAGAGCACGCGGTCAATGTCTGTATCCAGGTCGGTCACTATCTGTTTAACGAAGCTGGTGCGGTGGGCTTCGCCTGTCAGCCTCAGCTCGCGTCCGCCGATGGGGATATATCCCGTCAGGTTGACACCCGCGTTCCAGGCTTCTTCTATATCCAGGTCCCCGGCAATGATCATCTCCCTGCTGCTTGCCAGGAAGTACATGTTCTCGGCAAGCACATGGACTGTCCGGTAACCCTTGCCCGCTGAAGCCCTGAGGGTCAGGTGGGGCATGATCTCATAGCGCAGGTGCACACGCGGAGTGAACCGGGCGCCATGGTTTCTGTAGAAGTCATAGCGCACCCCGGCAAGCAGGGTCACCTTCGCCGAGTCATTATAGGTGTACTGAAGGAACATGCCGGGTACTGATTCAACCGTCTCCGCCTCATGACCGGGGATTACCTGGTCTGCCAGCGGCCGGTAGATGGCCTGCAGTTCATCATAGTGGTCAAAGCGGTAGCTTACACCGGCGTCAACCGTATGTTTCTCTGCCGGGAAGTACTGGTATAACAGGTTGGTATAGTAGCTCTTCTGTGTAGCATCATACTGGTTGAATCCCAGCCATGAGTTCATTTCATGGAAGGTCATACTCTGTATCCATCCCAGCGACATGTTGTCAGACGGTCCGAACATGCCTCCCAGTTTGGTGAAGGCTTCGGCCCTCTCAGTGCCTATGTTTATTCCGTAACCGCTGTCCCATGTGTTCGGATCATTGCGGGAATAGTCAAACTGGCCTCCTATCCTTTCCTCCCTCATGTATTTGATGCCGGCACGGAAAGTGAGATTATTGCTGAGGTAGTCCCAGCGGTTCATAAAGCTGTACTGCCTGACGTCAGGCTCATCGCGAAAACCGTCATGGTTATGATCGCGGGCACCCGACTGTGTCTCACCGTGACCGAGGAGCATGGTGCTCCAGTAATCACTGAGTCTTACCGAGGCGTTGGCGTTGGTCTCTATCTTGCCTGCATCACTGACGAAGCCGTTTACAAATACAATCTCGCTGGTGGCCGGTTTCTTGTACTCAACGTTGATCTGGCCCGTGATTGACTCGTTACCGTTGCGCACCGAGGCTGTTCCCTTGGAGACCTGGATTGATTCCATCCACGGTCCGGGAATATAACTGAGGCCATACGCAGCCCCCAGCCCGTACATTGCCGGGATATTTTCAGTAAGTATCTGAACATAGGATCCGGCAAGTCCCAGCAGCTGTATCTGCTTGGCACCGGTGGCGGCATCAGCATAGTTGACGTCAACGGAGGCGTTGGTTACGAAGCTTTCCGAGAGGTTACAGCATGCTGCCTTGCATAGTTCCGCTGCAGTGATATTCACCGTGGCAATTGTAGCATCCCTGTCTATATGGGCGCCTGTAGCCCGGCCGATGACGGTTACCGCATCTATCAGGCTGCTCTCTTCCAGGAATATTTCTATATACTCAGTGTCGGGTGTTACGAGGACAGTGTCACTTGTGTAACCGACAAAGCTGGCAACGAGCAGGTCATGCCCCCTTACTCTCCTGAGGGTGAAGTATCCGGCAGTGTTTGCCGAGGTGCCTGTGGTGGTTCCTGCCCAGACAATACTTGCCCCGGGCAGTATATCACCATCAGATGCCCTGTCAGCACCCGCAACCATCACCTTGCCCTCTATCCGGCCCTGGCCGGTTGCCATGGCAGGGACAAGAGATATCATAAATAGTATTATTAAGTTTTTCATCCTGCTGTAAAAAATTTTTCATTGAGAATGTGTCAGAAAAAGAATCAATGATTCCGCAGCATGAGACCTGTGGCCGTCATAGCTGCAGTATCAGTTGCAACAATTTCCGGACAGAGATGATGGTCTTCTTCCGTCCGGGCAGTTGTTTCCCTATGAAAGAATCAGGATTGAATCCTGCAGAGCAGGGTTGTCAGGTCACGACCGAGGTGAGATGGTTTTTCCCCGGCGAATGATCTGTGATTTGTGATATGGTGACAGTCAAGTACTGCTATCACCGTTGCTGCAAGAAAATAGGGTATGATCTCGTTTTGCGACTCTGCGCGAACGAGCTCGTCAGTCACAACCCTTTCCGCTTCATGTGTGCAGCAGTCGTCAGAAAGTACCAGGTCACCCTGACTGTGCCTGTGATCTGGGCCGGTTGTACCGTGACAGCAGCAGCTGCCGTTATCATTATTGACTGCCAGCACGGGAATGGTTTCATCTGTTCCGCAGTGCAGACAGGTATGGTGGATCAGGGTGAAGCCAAAGCTTCCTGACAGCGTCAGCATGATCAGAAAAAGGGAGATGAATGACGATATGGTTCCTCTTTTTTTCACCTGTGCAAATATAACAACAGAATTGATTAATTGTTGTAGCAGCGGGTCTTAGATCTGCCGTGCCAGTGATGATAAATGAATATCATCACTCATAAACAGTAAGAGGCTGCCCCTTTTTAGTATGAGACAGCCTCCTGCATAAAAATATGTAGTGTATGCTACTGTATCGGAGGAATTACAAGAACCTGTCCGGGGTAAATAAGGTCAGGATCCTTGAGCATCGGCTTGTTTGCCTCGAAGATGATCGGGTATTTCTTTGCATCGCCATAAACCTCCTTGGCAATCTTTGAAAGGTAGTCGCCCTTCTTGACAGTGTAGAACTGCTTCTCCGGCTCCGGAGGTGCAACAGGTTCAGGATTAATTACAACCAGGTGGTCCTCAACCACTGATATGCCTTCAATATTTCCGGCTGTAACAATGATCTTGTTCTTGTTACTCTGGGTGTCAACCGAACCGGTAAGTGTAACCTTCTCGTCATCAACGGCCACGTTTACCCTGCTTACATCAAATCCGAACTTTTTAACATGATCGAGAATAAGTTGAGCTTTTTCCTCTTCGCGCCTTGCTTCAGATTTGAAGATGTTTGCTCCTGCATTTTTAATAAAAGAAATTAGTCCCATTTTTTTGATTTTTAAATTACTTCAAAAGTTATTTTCACATTGACACGGTATTCAGTGATTTTGTTTTTTACAACCACTGCGCTATGGTCCTGTACATAGACAGAACGTATCTCCTTAACTGTCTTGGCGGCAGTCTTTACGGCAGCTGCTGCTGCATCTTCCCAGCTAACGGGAGAAGACGCCATAATCTCAATTACTTTTAGTACTGACATGCTTCGATATTTTTAAAAGGTTAATACTTAATAAGGTAAACGAATTCCCGGATAGATTGTTTACAATTGTGTAAGATAATAAAAAAATCTAAACGCCGCCACCTTCAGGTGTCAAAACTAAATCATTGTTTCATATAAATTATTTTGTAATACCTTTTTGTATATTTGGTAATTGTTAACCTGATCAGATGTACTAATCTAAAACTTACAGACTATGGGAATAGTAAAAGAATTCAAGGAGTTTGCCGTAAAGGGCAACATGCTTGACATGGCCGTTGGTATCATCATCGGCGGCGCTTTCGGAAAGATCATCACCTCACTGGTGAATGACGTTCTGATGCCGCCACTGGGCCTGGCGCTCGGGAAAGTAGACTTCAGCAGTCTGAAGGCCATATTGCAGAAAGGCCAGGAGGCCGTGATGGATGGCGCTAACGTAATACAACCGGCTGTCAGCGAGGTGTCAATCAACTACGGGATGTTCATTCAGAACATTATTGACTTCCTGATTGTGGCCTTCTGTATCTTCCTCGTGATTAAGGGCATGAACAAGCTCAAGAGGAAAGAAGAGGAAGCTCCCGCAACACCTCCTCCTCCGAGTGATGAAGTTGTTCTTCTGAAAGAAATCCGGGACCTTCTTAAAAAATAGAGGCCTGTACAATAAGCCATAAAAAAAATTGTTTGCATATTTGCAGACGTATTTAGTTATGGCAAGAGTAAGGAAAAATTACTGGTGGCGCAGATTCTTCCCTGACAGGGGGTGAATCTCAAGGCAGGGAATGAATATAGAGAACAGAGGCTGCAGTCTATGACTGCGGCCTTTTGTACATTCGGCAGACGTCATTTTCAGGGTGGCAGGCTGTGGGGAATACCCTGTAGGGGTTAAAGAATTGTACCGGCCCCGTTGGAGGGGCCGGTCAGAGCTGCTTCGGAAAATTCTTGAACAGAAACTATACCTGAAAGATTATTGGATGTAAAAAACGTACTCGTAGGACAAACCTTTTTCACGCAACCACCTGCGAAGCGCTTTTGCAATCTTCCTTTTCCGGAGCAGGACAATTCCTATTCCTTCTGCTGTTATCTGGTAGTATGTCTTCATGTCTTTCAGAGATGAATTCTATACTAATATACGTATGAAAACTGCTTATGGCCGGCCTCTTTTGACAGATGCCGTACAGGTGTTGACCAACAGGGGCTGCGCTTTGATTATATCCTCTGGTGGCAGGAGGCTGTCCGGGCAATAAAATACCGCGGAATTCAAAAACTCCACGGTATCATTCTGATGCGTCCTGAGGCACATCTTCCCCGGGTTGGTCAGGGTTGGCTCATTTATTGAACCCGGTCAGGTATTTGTAAAGCTCACTGTCGGTTGAGAGTATTATTGTAGTGGTACTGTCGAAGGTCATCCGGAAGGTTTCCATTGATTTAACGAAGCTGTACAGGTTGCGGGCTGAGGCTGACTGGTCATAGGCGCCCGCATAGATGGCTGTTGCCCTGGCATCGGCCTTCCCCCGTATCTCTTCCGCCTTCCTGTAGGCTTCTGACTGGATGGTTTTAAGGTCACGCTCCTTCTCTCCGTTGATCTTTGAAGCTTCCCCCTGGCCTTCCGACCGGAACCTTTCTGCAATGCGGTAACGCTCGCTCTTCATTCGCTCATAAATCTGCGTCCTCACCTCCTCAACATAGTTAAGGCGCTTGATCCTCACGTCAAGGATGACAATGCCCAGATCCTTTGCCTTTTCATTTGCAGAGATAAGGATCATGTCTTCTATCTTCTGCCTCCCTGTGGTGATGTTGTTCAGCGTGTCTCCCGCCTCCTCGCCGATAAGTCCTGATGAAACAGGGGTTCTGTTCACTGATCTCACAATCTCTTCCAGGTTATGGCCTGCTATATGGTCACGGGTCTCACCGTCGAGGATGTCAGCCAGTCGCGATTGTGCGCCTCTTTCATCAGTGAGTCTCTTGAAGAACTGGAGAGGATCGGTAATCTGCCACCGGGCATAGGTATCAACGAAGATGAATTTCTTGTCTTTGGTAGGCACCTGGTTAGGATCTCCGTCCCACTCCATGTATCTTTTCTCGAAGTAGTTAGCCCGTTGGATAAAGGGCATTTTGAGTTTCAGCCCCGGAGTGATTTTAGGCTCTCCGACGGGTTTCCCGAACTGTGTCACCACAACCTGTTCTGTCTCCTTAACCTTGTAAACGCACTCCAGGATCAGAAGCAGGATCACCAGCAGCACGCTGACTATTACTATAAGTTTTGCAGTTTTTGTGCGCATGGATTACTTTTTTGAGGTGAGCTGCATCTGGAGGAGAGGCAACAGGTTATTGCCACTCTCATCAGTCAGGATTTTATTGCCGGCTTTTGGAAGGATCTCCTCCATTGTTTCGAGGTAGATTCTTCGTTTTGTTACCTCCGGTGCCTTGATGTATTCAAGGTAGAGTGCATTGAAGCGGGTGGCTTCGCCAAGGGCGTTGTTGACCCTTTCGGTGGCATAACCCTCGGCACGTTGTATTGTCTCCTCCGCCTGTCCCTTTGCTTTGGGGATTACCTTATTGTATTCCGAGCGGGCCTGGTTGATAAGCGTCTCCCTCTCCTGCTGTGCCTGGTTCACGTCGTTGAAGGCATCCTTGACCGGATCAGGAGGATTGACATCCTGCAGCACCACCTGTTCGATTCTGATTCCCAGTGAGTACTCGGAACAGAGTTGCTGAATCTTCTGGTGAACGCTGGAGGCTATCTCTGCCCTCCCCACGGTAAGCACCTCGTTGACGGTGCGGTCACCCACAATCTCCCTCATAGACGCTTCCGAGATGTCGCGCAGGGCTACCACCGGTTCCCTGACCCTGAAGAGGAAGCTGTAAGGGTCTTCAATACGGTACTGAACCACCCACTCCACATCAGCCAGGTTGAGATCACCGGTGAGCATCAGTGATTCATCCGCGGTGCCCTGCTTGGTATACTCTGACCTTACCCCGGCAGAGGTGGTCCGAAAACCGAATTCCTCCTTCTGCTGCCTCTCAACGGCAACTTTATAGAGTCTCTCTATGATCGGGACTTTAAGGTTAAGCCCCGGTTCAACCTTGCGCACATACTTGCCGAAGCGGGTTATGATACCAACTTCCTCAGGCTGCACCTGGAAGAGAGAGGTGGCAAGCAGTATGATGATGAACAGGCCAATCAGACCATATTTCAGGTAGAGCCTGTTCTTGTCAATCCAGGCCCGGTGGCCTGATTTTCCCAATGTCTGGTATATCAATGTCTGTCAGTTTTTCAGATTACTATTATACGATATTTTGTCAAAATGGCTATTCGGATACAATCTTAATATATTTTCCTGCCGGGATCTGGTCAGTGAGTTCCATGTTGTTCAGCAGAGCAAGCTCTTCCATCATGTCCTGCGGCATGCCGTAGTAGCTCAGGGTACTTGCCAGTGTTGATGTGCGGGGTGTCTTTTTAACATACACCCTCTTTGGCTTGACGTTGATCCTGGATGCATCAGTCAGGCGTGCAAAGGTCTTCATTGATGCTTCCATGGTGGGAGCATAGGCTGCAAAGTCAGCATCGGTGGATACGCCATGGAAAACGTAGAATGTGGAACCGTAGTCAATAAAGTAAGAGAGAACAGAGTTTGAGGCTGTGGCTCCTGTCTGCTGATTCTGGGACTGTTGTACGGAAAGGGTTATAATGGCAGGCATTCCGTTGACGGTTCTCCTCTCTGCACGCTGCAGTTGCAGGCCGTACATGGCGAGGGTGCTGTCAACGGCTGATTCAAGGGTCTTCTGTGTTGCCAGGGTGAAGAGGATCAATGCTCTGCCGTCAGCAGGCTGTATGGAGACCTGAGTAGGCGCATTGGTGAGATTCCATCCCAGCGGATAGGAGAACTTGAATCTTAACTCAGGGTGATAGAAGGTGTTGTCCCTGGTGTATCCCTGTTTTGGATCTTCGCCATAAATCATGCCGTCAATCATCTGAAGGTATGAGTCGGCATTCACCTTGTAGGAGGGAAGCCTGAGACTGTCCTGCCATGCCTTGGTATTCCTGAGTACCGCATTGTACCGGTCGCCCGGATCGGGGTGGGTGGAGAGAAATGTGGGAACGCCTCCCTCTGACTGGGCCATGTTCATTTTGATCAGGACCTTATAGAAGTCTGCCATCTTTGTTCCGTCATATCCCAGTTTGGTGGCATACTCTGAACCTATGGCGTCTGCCTCCCGTTCGTCATCCCGGCTGAAGCTAAGGAAGAGCAGTTCCAGCCCCTGCATTGCCTGTTCGGCATAATTGGCAAACTTTGGTGAGGCTATCATTCCGCCAATCAGGAGGAGTGTGCCAAGCTGCTGTTTGGTCTGCTGGCTGACGGAGTGGCGGTAGACTATATGCCCCATCTCATGACCGAGTACTCCTATGAACTCAGCCTCGTTATTGAGATTGGCCATTATTCCTCTTGTAAGATAGATAAACCCTCCAGGGACCGCAAAAGCGTTCACCACGGGTGAATCAACCACCTTTACATGATACTCAAGGTTTGGCCGATGAGACATTTTGCCCATCTCGGTTCCCATAGCCTGTACATAATTCTGGAGCTGCGGATCGGCATACTCCCCAAAAGTTGCCATCACCTGGGGGTGATATGACAATCCCAGCTGTATCTCCTGGGCTTCTGACATAAGCATAATCTCTTTCTTGCCGGTAACTGGATTGACCGCGCAGGAGATCACCGTAGCCAGTGCGACTGAAATGACTGCAACAAAAATCAGTACGCGTCTCTTTTTCATTTCCTTTTTGTTTTAGTTCCTTAAATGACCGGGATTAGTTTTCCGGCAGTTCTCTGTAGGTTGACATCCAAATTTAGTTATTTAAAACACAAAAAACAAAAGCCGTGCCATCGGGGGCACGGCTTTCATTGAAGCTGTTTCAGATCAATCAGGCTTTCAGTTCTTTGTCAGCACAAAATCCAGGATGGTTTTATTGCCGGCGATTATATTCACACCGTCAAAACTGATTGTATCATACCCATCCTTCGTGGCTGAGACCGAATACTCTCCTGCAGGAATACCAATGATGGCATAATAACCAAGTGAATCGGTGAAGGCAGTGGCAACAACTGTATCCTGCTCAATCCACACACTGGCTTCGTTCAGCTTGTCTCCTTCCGCGTCACTGACGGTACCCCTTACACAGCCTGCCTTCGCCATGTTGGCTGCCCTGATAACCGGCTTGAATATGAAACCGTTGTTGTGATCAGGATTGCCTCTCAGGATGAATGACCTGGAGAGGTCAATATCTACAAGTATCTCGGAGAGATTGCCCTCAGATACCTCAAGTGCCGGACGGAGAAGAACCTTTATGCCTGTCTGGCTGCCACCTGGAACCTTTAACCTGTGTATCTCTTCTGAATCCTTCAGTTTGAGACCTGCCTCATCCACATAGAGCCTGATCATATCATACTGCCCTGTGGGTATCTCCATATCAAGGAGAGTCTCGGTAATCCCGTTCCTCAGGTCAATGAGGTCGATGGTGATAGTGTCTTCTGACATGGTAATAAAAGGATTACCGTCACTGATTCCGTCACCCGCCTTCTTCAGCTCAATCCTGGTGATGGTCACCAGGGCTGATTCAATATTGCTTATATCAAAAGGTGCGTCAGTGACTTTGAGGATTACTCTTCCCTGCTCATCGCCCCTGTTTATTTCGTTGCATGCTCCGGCAGCAAGGAGCAATGCTGCTGTCAGCAGCAAGGTTACTCTTTTTCTCATTTTAATCTCTTTTTGGTTTGTACTACTGGACTGCAAGAAAATGATCAGATGATGAAGTTTTGATGAAAAATCAGCGTCTGAAGATCCTTCCGCGGATAATACGCCTGCGCCTGCCTGCTTCTTCATAGTCTATCTCCTTCTCCTTGAAGATGTCAAACAGCCTGTCAAAGAAGGTCTTGTCCCTGAAGTCGGGGCAGGCAAGCGCCATCTCCAGCTCAGGAGACAGGGGGTCAAACGGCACATTGATCCTTGTCATTAGTCCTTTTTCTTTCTCGGCTTTCTTGAGGGTCATTGCCACCAGCGGAAGTGCCAGTGCGCTGCCCGAACCGTAACGGCTGTTGTTGAAATGGATTGACGGAGTTGAAGCGCCCACCCTGCTGACTATTACTATTCCCGGATTGAATGCGGCAAACCATGCATCAGCATAATTCTGTGAGGTCCCGGTCTTCCCCGCCAGTGGCACTTTCACCCCGTAGACACTGTGTACAGAAGCTCCTGTGCCTTCCCTGATGGCTTTCAGCAGCATGGCTGCCATGAGGGTGGCCGAACGTTCTGACAGGACCCTGTCACGATTAAAGGACGGGGTATGCTGCCAGAGGATTCTGCCATCAGGAGATTTGACTGACTCAATTAAATATGGTGTGATTTTTTCTCCGCCGTTGGCGAATGATGAATATGCAAGCGCCACCTCCAGAATGCTTGCTTCTGCGGTACCCATGGCCAGCGATGGCATGTCTTCCAGGGGATAGGAAAAGCCCATTTCCCTCCACAGCCTGTCAACCTTCTTAAAGCCTGTCATCATGTAGAGGCTGAAGGTGGGGATGTTCATTGAATGTGCCAGAGCGCCTGCGAGCGAGTATTTACCACCGTATGAGTGGTTGTAGTTCTCCGGGCTCCAGTTATTGAATCCTGATAGCACAACGGAGTCATTGTCAAGATACTGGCAGGGTTCGATGCCGTCTTCCAGGGCAGCGGCAAAAATGAAAGGCTTGAAAACTGATGCCAGCTGCCTCCTGGCAAGGATCTGGTCATAGGGCTGCGTTTTGAAGTCGATCCCTCCGGCCCAGGCCATGACTGCACCCGTGGCCGGATCAATGGCAAGCAGTCCGGCATGCAGAGTGGTCATCATCTTCCTGAGACTGTCAGGTATCTCCTTCAGGGCCCTTCGTCCGGATGATGTATTATACTGTTCGTCAAGCCTCTTCTGCATTTTCGGCAAATGTGCCATAAACGCCTCACGGGCAGCCAGTTGCAGGGGCAGGGAGAGTGTGGTGGTGATGATCAGGCCGTCTCGCTCAATATCCCACTCCCTGCCCCTGTATGATGATATCTCCTTAAGTATCCGTTCAGCTTCCGCTCTCACCCTCACCAGGAAATAGTCGGCCGGACCGGTGATATCTGTCTTGTTATAATTGAGTTTCAGCGGAAGTGCGCAAAGCGAATCAGCCTTCATGGAGCCGATGTAGCCATATTTCTCCATCTGCTTCAGAACGACGTTCCTCCGCCTGACGGCATTATCCGGATAGAGACGGGGATTGAAGGAGGTGTTTGCCTTCAGCATTCCCACGAGCAGGGCGGCCTCCTCCATGGTGAGAGCATCCGTGGTGCTGCTGAAGTACCTCTGTGAGGCAGCCTCAATGCCATATAGATTTTCACCGAAAGAGACGGTATTCAGGTAAAGGATCAGTATCTCTTCCTTGGAGAAGACCTTCTCGATACGTCCCGCCAGGAGAGCCTCCCTTGTCTTGTTAATGAAGACAGGCAGAATGAGGTAATCTTTACGGCCATACATGTTCTTGGCCAGTTGCTGGGTGATAGTGCTTCCTCCTCCGGCGCTGCGGTCATTGAAGATAATGGTCTTGAAGAAGACACGTACAAGGCTCCTGGCATCAATTCCCCTGTGTTCGTAGAACCGGGCATCCTCCGTGGCAATGAGGGCATTGATAAGGTGATCCGGTATCTGGTCCCGGGTTATTGTGGTCCGGTTCTCCGAATAATATTTGCCTATCATCTCCCCTTCAGAGGAGAGGACCAGTGATGCCGTTGCATTCCTGTAGAGGCTTAGCTGCTTCTTCCCTGGCAGACGGCCAAAGAGTCCGGCGTAGACGGAACCTGCAAACAGGAGAGGAAGACCGATTATAAAGGCCAATGCCGTTATCGATATTTTCCAGCCCTTCTTCATCTGCTTATCACTTCTCTCTTTTTGTCACAAACCATTCCAAAAATGCATAAAATAACGTAAATTGGAAGTAAAAATATTCAATGCTTCTCCCCTTTTCTTTTCAGCATAAGTACTGACAGATGGAAAAGAAGCTTCTTTACAGGATACATGTCACCGGCATGGTACAGGGAGTAGGATTCCGGTGGAGTGCTGCACGTGAGGCATGGAAGAGGGGTGTCAACGGATATGTTCGCAACATGCCTGATGGCAGTGTCTATATAGAGGCTGAGGGTAGCAGGGAGGAGCTGGAGAGCTTTACGGCATGGTGCAGGAGAGGGCCCGGCAGGGGTTGCGTTGATGCTGCGGAGGTGCAGGAGGGAGTGCCGGAAGGCTACAGTGAGTTTCGAATAGAGCACTGATATACATTCATTATAAAACGCACATGATGAGATTACCTGCCCTCACAGCCTTTTTAGGCGTGATACTGTTCCTTGCCGGTATACAGCCGCTTTTTCCCCAGGGTAAAGGCCTTTACACTCCTTATGGAAAGAACCCCGTCTACCAGAAGGGATGGATTGATTTTAACAAGAATGGTGTAATGGACCCCTATGAGGATCCTTCACTTGATTATGATACGCGTGTTGAAGACCTGCTTGGCAGGATGACGGTTGAGGAGAAGAGCTGCCAGCTGGCTACCCTTTACGGGTACAGGAAGGTGCTGACCGACTCGCTCCCCACGCCGGAATGGAAGAACAGGGTGTGGAAGGATGGCATAGCCAACATCGATGAGCAACTCAACGGCTACAGGTCGGATGTCTTCTCCTGGCCTCCCTCTGCACATGCAAAAGCCATCAATGAGATACAGAGGTGGTTCATTGAGGAGACCCGCCTGGGCATACCTGTTGATTTCACCAATGAAGGCATCTATGGGGCCTGCTTCACCGGCGCCACACTCTTTCCGCCACAGATAGGAGTGGGATCTTCATGGAACAGGGAGCTGGTGGCCTCTGTGGGTAAGATCACAGCCCTCCAGAGCAGGGCCGTGGGATTCACCAACGTCTATTCGCCCATCCTTGATGTGGCACGTGATCCCCGGTGGGGCCGCGTGGTGGAGTGCTACGGGGAGGACCCCTGGCTGGTGGCGCAACTGGGACTGGAGCAGGTGTTGGCACTTCAGGAAGAGCACAGGGTGGTCTCCACACCGAAGCATTTTGCAGCATACAGCATACCCATAGGAGGAAGGGATCATGCCACACGCACTGACCCTCAGATAGCGCCCCGTGAGATGCACTCGCTGCTGCTGGAACCATTCAGGGTGGCCTTCACAAAAGGCAAAGCCCACGGCACCATGAGTTCATACAATGATTATGACGGAGAGCCCG
>JAAZBN010000128.1 GCA_012513795.1 Bacteroidales bacterium
CCATCTCGTTCTGGCTAGCAAGGTTTCCCTGGCGGTCATCTCTCTGTCAAAATGCTTTCAGGCTCATGTCAAGGCTTTTTATGTGGTGGGTCAGTGCCCCTATTGAGATGTAGTCGACGCCGCAGAGAGCATAATCCCTTACGTTTTCCAGGGTGATCCCTCCCGATGATTCCGTCTCTGTTCTTCCCGCGATAAGCTTCACGGCGCTCCTGGTGTCAGGGATATTGAAGTTGTCAAGCATAATGCGGTGAACACCACCGGCATCAAGGATCTCCTTCACCTCATTGATATTGCGTGCTTCCACCTCTATTTTAAGGTCAAGGCCTTTATCCCTCAGGTACTCTTTTGTGCGTGAAATGGCTCTTGTTATCCCCCCCGCGTAATCTGTATGGTTATCCTTGAGCATGATCATATCATAGAGGCCCATCCGGTGGTTCACGCCGCCGCCGGTACGGACCGCCTCCTTCTCCAGTGCCCGCATCCCGGGGGTGGTTTTGCGGGTGTCAGTTATACGTGCCCGGGTGTCACTGATCAGTTGGGTATACCGGGCTGTGGAAGTAGCTATGCCGCTCATTCGCTGCATTATATTCAGCACTATTCGCTCTGCGCGAAGGATAGGCTGTACCCTTCCGGACACAGTGAGGGCTATGTCGCCATATTTAACCCTGTCGCCGTCATGGAGCAGGATATCAACCGTCAGTGAGGGGTCAGCTGTTGTGAATACTTCGCGGGCTACGCGCAGACCGGAGATGATGCCTTCCTCCTTTATGATCAGCCTGGCGCGTCCGGTGGCGTCAGAAGGGATGGATGCCAGTGAGCTGTGATCACCGTCACCGGTATCCTCGGCAAGAGCATTTATTATAAATGACCGGAGATCGGTTTCACTCATTATCTGCTTCAATCCTTATCTGGTGTATCAATGGGTTACCGTTGACCTTTTTCAGCAGGAAGTAAACGCGGAATTTGCCCTTGTCTGTCTCAAGGTTGGCGATGGCGTACTGGGCATCACCCCTGGCGCCCTGGTGCCTTATAACGAATTCGCGTGAACGGTAGCGGCTGAAGAAATCCTTCAGTATCTTCTCAGCCACGCTCTTGCTGTAAAAGTCCTCCTTGTCAGGAAGCACCAGCTCAACGGTACTGTTAAGATACTCGGACAGTCCTGCAGCGCTTCCCGTACGAAAAGCGATGGCTATTCCGGAGGGTATCCTGGACTGTTCCTGGGCGGCAAGCACAATTACCAGAACGAACAGCATACCTGCCGTGGACAAAAGCTTCTTTCTCATTTCCTTTCCTTTCTGCTTTCCATGTCAGGGACAAAGCAAATTTAATTATTTATATCAAAAAGCGCACCACTTTTAATTATCCACCACCCTGACCGGCATAAAAAGTGCTTAATTGTTATATTTGCCCTACTCAACGAATGCCGGGACAAGCAATGAAAATGGTGCTCCTGCTTGCAGGAAAGACTGATCAGCCCTGGATCAGGGACGGTGTGGCGGAATATGAGAAGAGGATCTCAAAATACACCCGCCTTGAGATTGTCACCCTGCCTGACGTAAAGAACCCGGGAAACAGACCTCCTGAATGGGTTAAGTCAAGGGAAGCCGAAAAGATGGTCTCCTTTTTCAGGAGTGATGACCATATAGTCCTGCTTGATGAGCGGGGCACGCTATACTCCACTCTCGGTCTGGCCGGATGGCTCCGCAAAGCGATGATGCTTCCCTCAAAAAGGATAGTGTTTGTGGTGGGAGGACCCTACGGTTTTGACCCATCGGTGAAAGCCAGGGCGGATCATTCGATCTCCCTTTCCGGTCTTACCTTCTCACACCAGGTGGTACGATTATTGTTCGCAGAACAACTTTACAGGGTACTCTCGGTCAATGCCGGGGATCCATATCATCATGAATGACGCCATGCCCGGGAAACTAAAGGATATCAGGATTGTACTCATTGCCCTTCTGGCAGTTGCAGGGCTGGCAGCAGGAGCTGACATACTCTATCACAGCGGACTGGAATGGCGTATGCGTACGGCGCGTGTTGACGCCAGGCTCTCTTCACTGGAAAGGGAGGCAGGAAAACTGCTGATAAGGGCTGAGAACGAGATCAGGGAGACAGGTGACCCGAAGTTGCTCTTTAAAAACCCGCTTGGGAGCGATGCCCTGAAGAAAGGCATAACCCTCCTTGTCTACCATGAGGGCCGGGTGGTCTACTGGTCTGACAACAGCATAGCCTTTCCGCTTCTCTACAGCAAAGGATTTGGCGAGCATAAGCCGGTGTTTTACAGTAACGGCTGGTTTGTGCCCATCCACCATGAGTTCCCGGGTTATTCAATGCTGGCACTCATAAAGGTATACAGGCAGTATCCTATTGTAAACAACATCCTTGTATCAGGATTCACGGAGACCTTCCCGCTCCCTGAACAGACTCTCATCACCTTTGATCCTGATGAGACACCGTATCATGTAAACGGGTCTGAAAATGAGTTTCATTTCGGACTGCTCTTCCCGGAGAGGAAGCCCAACACCATCTTCATCGTCATTCCTATAATGCTGTGGATTGCACTGTTTTTCCTGCTGATAAGGATTGTGGTGCTGGCCTCACAATGGCTTGAGAGGGAAACAGGCAGACCGGTAGGGATACCGGTTGCCTCCGGAGCTCTGGTGATCATATACCTGATAATCCTGCTTACAGGCCTGCCACCATCGGTTACTGCCACGGAGCTCTTTTCGCCCTTTCACTGGTCGGCAGGACGGATGATGCCTACCATCGGGCATGCACTTCTGCTGGGACTGCTGATCCTTTCTGCCGTCAGGATTGCCTTCAGGAGTGGCAGATTCAATGAACCATGGACCGGAAAGGGCATCCTCAGACCTCTTGTGCCGGGGTTGTTTCTGGCATCGGGTATTCTGCTCTTTCTGGCAGCAGAAGCCTTTTTCCGTGATCTTGTCCTGAACTCATCAGTCAGCTTTGAGGCCTTTCGTATACTTGATATGACCTTCATGAGCCTTGCCGGACTGATTGCCGTGCTGATGATGCTTACCGTTCCCGTCCTGCTCTTCATGCGTGCAATCAGGATGATGAGGGAGTGGCCCCGGCATGAGTGCCTTACTGTTACCGGCGTAACCTCTCTTTTATTACCTCTGGCATGCCTGCTCTTCACGCGTTGCAGCTTTCTGAGCGTAGCCTGGGTGGTGATCATGCTGGCAGCTGTCATTCTGTGGCAGAGAAAATCATACTCCGAGGTGACACTGATGATTCTCTTTTCCCTGGTGACGGGTCTTTATGCAACCACACTGATACTCAAATACTCTGAAATGAAGGAGGAGAGGAATATGAAGGTGATGGCTGTCTCACTTGCCAATGACAATGACATGGTGGCCGAAGGGATGCTTATTGACATGTGGCCGGCGCTGGAAGATGATACAGTGCTGGCAGGACTTGTCAGAAGAGAAGAGATCACTGCTGCGGATATCAACGCTGTGTATCGCTATCTTGAAGACGGCTATTTCTACGGGTACTGGGAGAACTATGACCTGAACATTATCATCTGCCGCAATGACTCTCCTCTCAGCCTGGGCTCAACCGGGGCTGAGGCAGAGAACTGCTTCGACTGGTTTGCCAGCCGGATAAGGAATGAGGGCGATACCATTACCCGCACGGGATTCTACTTTATGCGCAACCGGACAGGCCGGGCCTGGTATATGGCCAATCTCTTCTACGAGGTCTCACCAGGCGTGACCAACGGATTATTCATTGAGCTGGTGAGCCATATAGAGACCTATCTTGCCGGTTACCCCGAGCTGCTGCTTGACGCAACCCATCAGCGCTTTCCTAAGCTCAGGCATATATCCTACGCCAAGTATAACAACGGAGAGCTGGTGCTCAGGTCAGGGGAATATCCATATGACACCGAGATTGAACCGGGTCAGGTGGAGAGGGAGGAGTACAGGTTTGTGGAAACACCTGATTTCAAGCATCTCTACTATTCCCTCGGAGACATGACACTCGCCATCTCAACCCCCAGGGTGATGGCAATAGACAGGATTATTACATTCGCCTATCTGTTCATTATCCTGCTGATTTATGTCTTTACCCTTCTTACCCTCTTTACCATACACCCGCGTGAGCTGCTGAAGACTGATACCTTCAGAAGGCGTCTGCAGCTCTCATTTGCAGGAGTGCTGACCGTGGTTTTCATCATCGTGATTGCAGGAGCACTGGTGCTGAGCACGAAACAGTTCAGCAATAATCATATAAGGCTGATCCGGGAAAAGGCAATGTC
>JAAZBN010000129.1 GCA_012513795.1 Bacteroidales bacterium
CCCGCAAGTTTGAGAAAGAGACCTTCGGCAAGTCGCGCCGCACCACCCCTGTAAGGGAGAGTGGCGAGAGCAGGGCAGCAGCGAAAGCCATGAAGGAACAGGAGAGAAAGGAAGCCAGGCGTGAGAGAGAGGACAGAAAGATGCTGAAGGAGCTCAGGGATCATCACTACAGCATTCAGAGCGCTGAGACGAAGGCACGCATGGACAGTAACAGCAAGAACACCGCTGAGAAATACAAATCAAAGAGACAGAAGCAGCAAAAAGAGCAGACAAAGCCGGAACTGAGAAAAGCAGAACAGCCGGGTACCAAAAAGGCCAGGGTGAAGGCTGATACGAAGGATCCCTCAAAACAGCCAACCCTGAAACAGAACAAGAAAAAGGCAAAGACGGTTGATCCGAAAAAACAACCCGGGCTCAAGCAGCATAAAGTGAGGAAATATTAAAGAGATGGAAGATATAGGAAGTATAATATTTTACGTGATTCTGGGTATCATTGCGCTGATAGGTTCTGTTCAGGGCAAAGGAAAGAAGAAGACCGGCGCCCCCAGGCCGGTGCAGCGCAAGCCCGGGACTTTCACTGGCAGTCCGCCGGCGAGAAGCACACAGGCACCTGCCAGGCCACAGGCATCATCTGCCCGCCCGCAGACCCAGTCTGCGAGACCACTGGCAGCATCCGGCACTCCGCAGCCCCACACCGGCAAATCAGCCAGTTACATGCCCTCAGATCCCTTCCTTGAGGGAAGATATGATGAACCGATGGCAGGCGAATTCAGCCGGGAGGGATCATATTCAGAGACGATGGCCGGAGATTTTAGCTGGGAAGGATCCAAAAGAGGAGGCCTCGCCGAGGTCTTTGCTCAGGAAGGTTCAATGACAGGGTCCACGGCTGCTGCCTTTGCCTCTGAAGGCGCCTCGGTGTTTGGTGATACATCAATCAGGGAGTTCGTTCATACTGAGATATCAGACAGCGAGATAGGTGATGCCCCGGATTACGATTACAATGCAGCCGCCGGGACCGACATGCTGACAGAAGGATTTGATCTGAAAAAGGCTGTCATCTATTCAGCACTGCTCGACAGGAAAGAGTACTCATATTGATTGACTGATAATTACAAAAGAGACACAATTTGATTTTTTAATTTAAATTTGCTATATTTGATCTTTGAAGAGTTCCGGTAATTCCGGGATTCTTCTTATTTTTTAACCTATTTACGCAGAATTATGTCGGAATTTGTTTATGTAACAGAGGAGGGACTCCAGAAGATGAAGGAGGAGCTCGACATGCTCCGTAATGAAAGGCCGGCAATTGCAAGACTGATTGCTGATGCACGCGATAAGGGTGACCTTACGGAGAACGCCGAGTACTCTGCCGCAAAAGAGGCGCAGGGGATGCTCGAGATGAAGATTGCCCGCCTGGAAGACCAGGTGGCAAGATCACGAATCATTGACGGTTCCAGGATCAACACCAAGTCAGTGCAGATCCTGAACAGGGTAAGGATCCGTAACAAGGCCACCGGCACTGTGATGGAGTACCAGCTTGTACCTGAAGGTGAGGCTAACCTCAAGGAGGGCAAGATTGCAGCAACCTCCCCCATCGCACAGGGCCTTATGGGCAAGGAGGTAGGCGACGAGGTGGAGGTAAAAGTGCCGGCAGGAATGATCTCCTTCGAGATAGTTGAGATATCAATCTGAATTTACTATAGCCATGGCATCAATCTTTACACGCATCATCAACGGAGAGATCCCCTGCTATAAGGTAGCCGAGGATGACCGGTTTATTGCCTTTCTTGACGTCCGGCCGCTAAAGCCGGGCCATACGCTCATAGTCCCGAAGCAGGAGGTGGACTATATCTTTGACCTTGACGAGGAGACCCTCTCAGGCATGATGATCTTTGCACGCAAAGTGGCAAGGGCAATGAAGGAGGTGATAGAATGCAAGAGAATAGCAGTGGCTGTCCTTGGCCTTGAGGTACCTCATGCACATATACATCTTATTCCTATAAACAGGGAAGGCGACATGCTCTTCACCAACCCGAGGGTTTCGCCCCCGCCGGAGGAGAACACAGCCCTGGCAGAAGAGATCGGCCGTCACGTGAGACTCTGATCAGTAAAGACAAAAAAAAGAGGCTGTCTCATAAGGGGCAGCCTCTTTTTTCTATAAGCACTGTTACTTTTTACCTGCGCAACAGGGTGTGCCGGTCTGGGCTTTATTGCCTGCCGGAACAACCTCCCCCTTCTTGTCGCCACATTCAGCAGCTGAAGGGCACTTTGAGCAGTCTGTGCCTTTGGTGGCAGCAGTGCTCTCCTTCTTGCATGCATCAGCTGTAGAGCCACATACATCGCACTTGCCATCCTTGTTCTTATCGACAAAGGTACACTCGCTCTTTGTGTGCTTCTTTCCCTTGTCGGTAGTCTGAGCATAGACCCCTGCAGCCACAACCATCATAACGATGAGAAGAAGGCTGCCAATCATCCATTTCTTCATACTAATAGTTAATTGGTTTGTTGTTAAACGCCCGAAATATATAAAAGATTATCAGGACGCGCAGTAAATATTACAAATATCATACCTTTGTTATCTCTTCTCGCTGCGAAGTGTCTTACATCAAGGATATTGCCGATGACTTTATCAGTCTGTTCCTTCCCCGGCTGTGCCTGGCCTGCAGGTCTCAGCTGGTACGAGGAGAGGAGGTACTGTGCACTGACTGCCTGCTGGCCATGGCACGGACAGATTTTCATACCCGCCGCGACAATATGCTTGAACAGGCTTTCTGGGGAAGGTGCATTGTGGAAAGAGCTGCTGCCTTCTCAGTCTATAACCGGGGGAGCCGCATAAGAAAACTCATCCATCTTCTCAAATACTCAGGGAGGCAGGATATAGGGAGGTTGCTTGGCAGACTCTATGGCTCGTACCTTGCCTCCGGCGGGTTCATGGAGGGGATAGAGATACTCATACCCGTTCCTCTTGACCCTGCCAGGGAGAGACGAAGAGGCTACAACCAGAGCCGCTGCATAGCAGAGGGCATAGCCTCTTATTCCAGCCTGCCGGTACGCAGTGACATCCTCGTCAGAACAGGCAAATCCGGTTCCCAGACAAGTAGAGGCAGGTATGAGAGATGGGAGAATGTTGAGGGGCTGTTCACCGTCAGGAGGCCCGGTGAAATACAGGGCAGGCATCTGATGGTGGTTGATGATGTAATAACCACAGGATCAACCATTGAAGCCTGCGTCAATGCACTGCATGATGCCGGTGATGTGAAGGTGAGCGTGGTTGCCCTCGCCGTGGCACAGAAGCTCACCCTTTGAGCCTGTCGCTGTTCTTGCGGATGAAATCAGACCAGTTCCTGTATTCCTTCGCGGCAGCAGGTTTGCAGCTCTGATAGAAATGGCATAGCGCAGCGCCAAGGGCATCAGTGGCATCAAGCACCATCTTTTCACTCCGGAATGACAGGATGGTCTTCAGCATGGCGGCCACCTGCTCTTTGCTGGCCTGGCCGCGGCCGGTGATGGAGACCTTGATCATCCTCGGAGCATATTCAAATACAGGCAGGTCACGGTAGAGCGCTGCAGCAATGGCAGCACCCTGTGCCCTGCCCAGCTTGAGCATGCTCTGCACGTTCTTGCCGAAGAAGGGAGCCTCAATGGCAAATTCATCAGGGTGATAGTGATCAATGAGCTCCAGCGTCTGCTCGAAGATGGTTCTTATCTTTTTGAAGTGATCCTCCTTCTTGCGGAGATCAATTATCCCCAGTGTGATGAGGGAGGGATTCCTTCCGGTCACTTTTATCAGACCGTAGCCCGTGACGGTTGTTCCGGGGTCAATGCCCAGGATGATCCTCTCAGCCTCCTCAGACTTCACTTTTTGAATTGTTGTGGTGGAGAGAGGAAGAGCTCCGTCGGGAGCTGACTGCCTTCAGACCATATGCGGCTCCTTCTCACCGGCGTCGCCGGCGCTGCCTTGGTGCCTTCCAGTATACCTATGGCCGCCTTGAGAGATGCCTCCTCCGGATCACCAAAGTCGCGGGTAATATCATCCTCAGCCCTGACATCAGGCGCTATGCCATCATAGAACCGCCCCTGGTCCATCGCGTTAAGATATTCAAAGGTGATGGGAGCAAAGACATATTCATAATCAGGTTCCGGCTCAGCGTTTGAGGGGAATGGGAAGCCCCATATGTTCATCCCGGCAGGCTTGCCATGAGTGGTATCACCTACTATACTGACATCTACATAGGGCAGAAGGCTGTTGATCACCACCTCACTGGCTGAAGCCGAGCTGCGGGTGGTAATGAAAACAACCCTGTCAAGCCCCAGCGGGCTTTCAGTCCTTACGAAATTATAACTCTCATTCCACTCCGGTCCCACAAGGCTGTTATAGGTCAGTTTGTAGCACACACTGGTGGTATCATCCCACGAGAGCACAAGGCTTGAGAGCTGCTGGGCTATGTCCATGTAACCACCGGTGTTGTAACGAAGGTCAATGATCAGGTCCGTGACATTGTTGGCTTTGAATTCTGCAAATGCCTCGTTAAGCTCCTGCTCTGAAGGCTCAATGAAGGTTTCAAAAGCCAGGTACCCTGTTTTGCCGCTTGAAAGGTCAAGTGTTTTTGCTGCCGTGACAGAGTTGATCGTAAAGCTTGATTTGACTGAGCTGTAGGTCACCTCGGTTCCGTCAGGCTTCTGAAACTTAAAGGTATTGGTTACACCTGCCGTTGAAGACCCCATAAGGTTATTATATGCAGTGTTGTTCCCGGAGATAAAGATGGGAGCAATGGCTGTGCCGTTTATCTCCTTCACTATCCATCCTCTCCTGACGCCCTGGGGCCACAGGTCGGACCCTTCATACAGACTCACTACCCTGACATTGTTGGCACCGTCAAGGCCCATCCTTATACCATGACCCACAAAGCTTCCCTGCATTGATGCCATGAAACTTTCCCAGTCGGCCACAAAGCTCCACATATCCTTCGGTTTGAATCTGAGCGCCTCAAGGATCTCTTCCGGACCCTCGTAGTCTGAGACCTTTACGGTTGGCATGGTGTTATACCACAGGTATACATACTTCATGAGGTCATAGAGACCATCCCGGGCGCGCTCCTCAAGCGTGTATTCATCAATTGGATCCGGCTCTTCCCTGCAGCCGAAGAGCAGGGGTACAATAAGGGCGGAGATAAGTATTATTCTTTTCATCATTAGCAGATTTTATGCAAAAGTAACAAAAATAATGCCGGGTAGTTTATCCCCTCACAGCTCTGTTCTGGTACACCACACTTCCGATGATAAGAAGCAGACCAAGCGGGGTGGTGTAATAAACGGGTTCATCTATTATAAAGTGCAGGAGTATAATAGAAATAAAAGGGGCGAAATAGACCAGGTTGCTGACCCTGTCAGTAGTCTCAGCCATCTGGAGCGCTTTCAGCCATAACCAGAAAGTGATTCCCATCTCGAAGAATCCGCAATAGACCGAGGCTGCAATCCCTTTAAGGCTTGCTGTGTGGGTGAATGATCCGGTGGCAGCCATAAGGATGACCATATATAATGATCCGAATAGGAAGCCTGTAAAGAGTTTCACTGATTCATCCCTTTTGTCGCGGACGTTAAGGATAAAATAGAGGGCCCACAGTACTCCGCTTACCAGTGCCAGGATGACGCCCAGTGCGTCTGATCGTCCCGGGTTGAGTGGTTCGCCCTGTGAGGCTATGATGTAAACGCCTGTCAGGCTTATTGCCAAAGCCAGGAAGCTTCGTGCCGGTATACGCTGCCCGAGCAATGGGATGGAGAAAAAGACAAGAAAAATGGGCCAGATCATGTTTATCGGCTGAGCCACCTGACCGGGCAGCCTGCTGTATGCAGTCAGCAGTATGAGGTAGTATCCCACCGGCGTGATAAGTCCGAGCAGGGCGGACCACAACAGCTCATTACGGGTGGTTTTGCGGAGCATGTTGATCTTTCCCGTCAGGAGCATGATCAGAAACAGCACTGCCGTGGAGACCAGCGTGGTTATGCCCAGCATGGTCACTATGCTCAGTTCAGAGAGAGCGATCTTAAAGGCTGTCGGGATGGTTCCCCATAGCAATATTGCGAGGGCGGCATAGATGTACGCCTGCTTGCTATGTTTCATGAGGCTCAGCTGATGACATCAAACCCGGTGTATGGTACCAGCACCGGAGGAATCATTATGCCGTCAGGAGTCTGGTTGTTCTCCAGCAATGCGGCCACTATCCTTGGCAGGGCCAGTGCGCTTCCGTTCAGGGTGTGACAGAGGGTTGTCTGCCTGGCTCCCTTCTCCCTGAAGCGGCATTTCAGCCTGTTCGCCTGGAAGGCCTCGAAGTTGGATGTTGAACTCACCTCCAGCCAGCGCTGTTGTGCTGCTGACCATACCTCGAAGTCATAAGTCATGGCAGAGGTGAATGACATATCACCACCGCACAGCCTCACTATCCTGTAGGGAAGCTCAAGCTTTACCAGCAGGCTCTCAACGTGGGCGACCATCTCTTCAAGTGCCTCATATGACCTGTCAGGGTGTGCAATCTGCACTATCTCAACCTTGTCAAACTGATGCAGCCTGTTGAGGCCCCTCACATGAGCGCCCCATGAGCCGGCCTCACGCCGGAAGCAGGGAGTGTAGCCCATATTACGCACCGGCAGGTCGTCAGCGTCAAGGATTACATCGCGGTAAATATTGGTTATCGGCACTTCGGCGGTAGGAATCAGATAGAGGTTGTCGATACCTACGTGGTACATCTGACCCTCTTTATCCGGGAGCTGGCCCGTTCCGAATCCTGAATCCTCATTGACCACTATGGGGGGTTCAATCTCCCGGTAACCCGCCTTCTCGCCCTCGTTGAGGAAAAAGTTGACAAGAGCCCTCTGCAGCCTGGCTCCCTTTCCTTTATAGACCGGGAAGCCCGCGCCGGTGATCTTTATTCCCAGCTCGAAATCAATTATGTCATATCTCTTTATCAGGTCCCAGTGTGCAACTGCGCCGGCATAAAGTTCAGGTTTAACTCCCCCGCTGCGTACAACAACATTGTCATCGGCACTCGTGCCCGGTGCCACCAGCTGATGCGGCAGGTTGGGCAGCTTTACCAGCTCCTCCTGCATCCTGGCCGTAACCTCCTCAAGGGTGTCAGCAAGCTGTTTCTGCTTCTCCTTCATGGCGCCTATCCCCTGACGGGCAGCATCGGCCTCGTCCTTCTTCCCCTGCTTCATCATTGCGCCTATCTCGCGAGAGAGGGAGTTGAGCTCTGCCTGGATGGAATCACTCTCAGCCTGCAACTCCCTGCGCCTTTGGTCAAGCTCAAGGACATGTTTGACAGTCTCAGTGGCATCAAGATTTTTTATTTTCAGCCTTTCAATTACAAACGATGGCTGTTCACGGATCAGATTGATGGTAAGCATACCGGAAGGATATTTGGATAGTGGCGTAAAATTAAAACAAAAACTCCTGAAAAGATGCCCTTCCGCATGTTTTTCAGGAGTCCTGTTAAACCTGTGATTCTACCCTATTCTGCTACGGGTTTAACCGAAACATATGATTTGTTGTCATGCTTCTTCCTGAATTCCACTGTTCCGTCAATCAGTGCAAAAAGGGTATGATCCTTTCCAATGCCAACATTTTCGCCGGGGTTGTGCTTTGTTCCGCGCTGGCGTACAATGATACTGCCAGCTTTGACTGCCTGCCCTCCGAATAGCTTGACCCCAAGCCTTTTGCTTTCTGAGTCACGGCCGTTACGCGAACTGCCTACACCTTTCTTGTGTGCCATATCGTTTTCTTTTTACTGTTTATCGTTTATTCCTTATCCGGCTTTTTGGTGCTCTTTGCCGGAGCCTTTTTTGTGGTCTCCTTCTTCGCTGCCGGCTCCTTCTTTACTGCGGCTTTTTTTGCCGGAGCCTTCTTCACCTCTTCCTTTACCTCACTCTCAACGGCTGCCTCTGCTGCTTTTTTCTCACTCTTCGGAGCAGCCTTCCTGCTGGTTTCTGGTGCAGATCCGATACTTAACACCTCCAGCTGTGTGAAATCCTGACGATGGCCGGTCCTTTTCTGATACCCTTTCCTTCTCTTCTTCTTGAAGATAATTACTTTGTCACCCCTGACGTGTGCAAGGACCCTGCCCTCAACCACCGTGCCTGCGATGACCGGTTCCCCGATAGTGACTGCTCCGTCATTATCAAGAAGGAGAACCTTTTCAAAACTGACATTATCGCCCTCAGCCGCGTCAAGACGGTGAACAAAGATCTTTTTTCCTTCTTCTACCTTGAACTGCTGCCCGGCAATTTCTACGATTGCGTACATTTTCAATCTCTCTTTTATTTCTCCGTGAGGCGGCCATGCTCCTCTGTGCATGACTCTTCTGCGGGCCTCGCCGGATCTCTGTTTTTCGGACTGCAAAGATATAAAAATTAACTAATCTGCAAATCGCCCCGCATATTTTATCACCACTGTTCTGTGGATAAAAAATTCCCCGTGACTGAAGATAAAGATTCATATTACTTATATTTGTCGTATCGGCCTGTCAGGCTGTAAAAACGGGAAGTTATGCAGAATAATCTTATTCGTCTGAAGGTCATAGGTATTTCATACAGCCAGACTCAGTCCGGCGCATATGCTCTTATTCTGGCGGAAGAGAACGGAGAACGGCGGATCCCGATTATTATAGGAGGTTTTGAAGCCCAGGCCATTGTTATCAAGCTGGAGAACCTGGAGCCGCCAAGACCTCTGACACATGATCTGTTCAGAAGTTTTGCACAGGCGTGCGGCGTGACTGTGGAGCAGGTGCTGATAAACAAGCTCCGCGAAGGGATTTTCTATTCGGAAATACTGTGCACTGACGGTGAGAAGCGTTTCAGGATCGACTCCCGCACCTCGGATGCCGTGGCCCTCGCCCTGAGGTTTGAATGCCCTATATTCATTGAACCGCAGATACTCAATGAAGCCGGGATAGTAATGAGCACCACCACCGAAGAAGAACAGAAAAAAACACCCGAGCCGGCACAAGAGAAAAAAAAGGCGGCAGCAAGCGAATATGGCATGTATTCAGTTGAGGAACTCAATGATCTGCTTGCTGAAGCCATAGCCCGCGAGGACTATGAACAGGCAGCAGCCATACGTGACGAGATGGCAAGAAGGAAAGGTCAAGGATAAAAAACCGGAGCAGAAATGAGGATTTTTGGGATTTTTATTGCAGCAGGATTGCTCATCACAGCGCCTCTGCTGTCGAAAGAGTACAGTGTCAAATCACCTGACGGCAGGCTCACGCTCTCTGTTGAGACTTCCGGCACCATCACAGTCAGCGTTAAATATGACAACCGGGAGGTCATCACAGCTCTCTCCCCGGAGTTGCAGCTTGAAGGAACAACTATTCCCGGACAGAAGACAGCGGTGACACGAGCAGTAAGATCATCTGTTAATGATCTGCTTGTACCGGTGGCCCCGAGAAAGAACAACCGGGTGCCCGACATCTACAACGGCTTGACACTCAGGCTGCGGGGAGGGTCCTCAATTGACTTCCGGGTCTATGATGACGGAATGGCGTACCGGTTCACAACTGCCATGAAGGGCAATGTGACCGTTAAAAATGAACGGTTCGGTTTCAGTCTCCCTGCCGGAGCCCAGGCTCTCTACCCGCTTGAAAAGGGTTTCATGTCACATAATGAATGCACCTTCTTTCCGGCATCAATGGATACCATAGATAATCAACACCTTGCCAGCCTGCCAGCCCTCTTCGTGACCGGAGATGTGAATATCCTTCTTTCTGAGGCTGACATACGTGATTATCCGGGGCTATGGATCACCGGCAACGGCAAGGGCGGGGTGACAGGCGTGCTGCCCGCATATCCGGCGTCGGAGAAAGCCCATAATGACCGGAACGTCTATGTGACCGGACGTGAAGATTACCTTGCCGTGACATCCGGCACAAGGACTTACCCCTGGAGGTTATTCATTATCACAGACAGTGATGCGAAACTGGTTGAGAGTGAGATGGTTTACCGGCTTGGGGCACCGCCGGCCCCGGGATCAGACTTCAGCTGGGTGAAACCGGGGAAAGTGGCATGGGACTGGTATAATGCCAATAACCTGTTCGGGGTTGATTTCCGCGCAGGACTGAACAATGACACCTATAAGTATTACATTGACTTTGCCTCTGCCAACGGGATTGAATATGTCATTCTTGATGAGGGATGGTATAATCTGGGTGATGTCCTTGACCAGGCGCCAGGATTCGATGTGGAGGAGTTGTGTGATTATGCCGCATCAAAAAATGTAGGAATTATCCTCTGGGTGATCTGGAAGAGCTTTCATGACAGGATTGATGAGGCCCTTGCACAGTATGAGAAATGGGGCGTGAAAGGGATAAAGGTCGACTTCATGCAGCGTGATGACCAGTGGATGGTCAACTATTACCATGAGGTGGCAGCGAAGGCCGCACAGCACAGGATGCTTGTTGATTTTCACGGGTGCTACAAGCCTGACGGCATTGAACGCACATGGCCCAATGTTATAACCCGTGAGGGAGTCAAGGGGCTGGAGAACAACAAGTGGAGCTATGAATGTAATCCCGAGCATGATCTTATACTGCCTTTCACCAGGATGGTGGCAGGTCCGATGGATTACACTCCGGGGGCAATGGTCAACATGCAGAAGCGCGACTTCTCGCCGGTATTCTACAGACCGGCAAGCCAGGGCACCCGGGTACACCAGATGGCTATGTATGTGGTCTTTGAGAGTCCGCTGCAGATGCTTGCTGACAGCCCTTCAAACTATAAACGAAACCAGGAGTGCACAACATTCATAGCCGGTGTGCCGGTAACCTGGGATGAAACCAGGGTGCTTGAAGCCAGAGCAGGTGACCATATATTAATAGCCCGCCGGAAAGATGATACCTGGTACCTGGCCGCAATGAACGACTGGAGCCCGTTTGAGACCGGTGTTGACCTTTCATTCCTGCCTGAAGGGAGCTACACCATGGAAGTATTTGCTGACGGGATCAATGCTGACCGGCACGGGGAGGATTACAGTCATACGACAAGTACCGTAGCGGCCGGTGAAAAAGTCAACATCTCCCTCGCCCCGGGGGGCGGCTGGGTGGCGAGGTTAACCCATTCTTCAGTAAACCGGTAATGAAATCATGAAGCAATATCTTGACCTGCTGAACCATGTAATGAGCCATGGTGTGGAGAAGAGAGACCGTACCGGTACCGGTACCATCAGTACGTTTGGTTACCAGATGCGCTTTGACCTGACTGAAGGGTTCCCCCTGGTGACCACCAAGAAGATGCACCTTAAGTCAATCATACACGAGTTGCTGTGGTTCCTCAGCGGCGACACCAACATACGGTACCTGCAGGAAAACGGCGTAAGAATATGGAACGAATGGGCTGACCCAGAGGGTAACCTGGGGCCGGTTTATGGCTACCAGTGGCGCTCATGGCCTGCGGCCGACGGCAGAACCATTGACCAGGTCAAAACCACAGTCAGTTCGCTGAAAAACAACCCCGATTCCCGCCGGCACATAATCTCTGCCTGGAATGTGGGGGAACTCGATAAGATGGCTCTCCCTCCATGCCATATTCTTTTCCAGTTTTACGTGGCTGATGGTAAACTGTCATGTCAGCTTTACCAGCGCAGTTGTGACATATTCCTTGGCATTCCCTTCAATATTGCCTCATATTCTCTCCTTACAATGATGATGGCTCAGGTCACCGGATACAGGCCTGGCGAATTCATACATACACTGGGTGATGCCCATATCTACCTCAACCATATTGAACAGG
Organism: Bacteroidales bacterium; assembly: GCA_012513795.1. Taxonomy (GTDB): domain Bacteria; phylum Bacteroidota; class Bacteroidia; order Bacteroidales; family VadinHA17; genus SR-FBR-E99. The sequence goes on from JAAZBN010000129.1 coordinate 11,776, forward strand.
TGAGGCTGCAGCTTACCCGTGAGCCCCGCCCCCTCCCGCGGATGACCCTCAACAGTGAGGCAAAGGATATCATGGATTTCAGGTACGAAGATTTTACCCTCACCGGTTATGATCCTCACCCCGCCATCAAAGGCGAAATATCTGTCTAGGATGATTACGATAATAGTAGCAACAGACCGTAATAACGGTATAGGATACAACAACGGCCTTCTGGCACATATTCCCGGTGACCTGAGGAGGTTCAGGGAGATCACCATGGGACACTCTCTCATAATGGGCAAGAAGACCTGGGAATCACTCCCGAACAAACCTCTTGCCGGGAGAAGGAATATCGTTCTTACCGACAATGAGCTTGACTGCTTTGACTGTGCAGAGACGGCCCGTACAATTGAAGAAGCCCTCGCCCTCTGTGAACCCGGCAAAGAGATATTCATTATCGGAGGAGGTTCCGTTTACAGGCAGTTTATGCCGCTGGCTGACAGGTTGTTGGTTACTCACATACATGCAGAGTTCGAGGCTGACACCTACTTCCCGGAGATTGACAGTGATGAATGGTATATTGCTGAACAGGAAGATTATCTTACCGAAGAACCGGATCAGTTAAGTTTTTCCTATACTACTTACCTGCGACTGGAAAAACCCGTCTCATGATGCCTTGAGCACCTTCATGTCAACTCTCTCGAGCTTATGCTCAGCATATTCCGGGGTGACGGTGAATTCCTTCGCTTCGCCTGAAGGGAGCTCAAACATAGCATCCATCATAATGGCCTCACAGATGGCCCGCAGTCCCCTGGCGCCCAGCCTGAACTCCACGGCCTTGTCAACAATATAGTCAAGTGCCTCCGGGGCAAAGGCAAGCTGGATGTTGTCCATAGCAAAGAGCTTGATATACTGCTTGGTGATGGCATTCTTCGGTTCGGTCAGGATGGCCCTCAGCGCCTTGCGGTCAAGGGGTGAGAGGTGTGTCAGTACCGGCAGTCGGCCGATGATCTCCGGAATAAGTCCGTAAGCACGCAGATCCTGCGGGGCAATGTATTTCAGCAGATCATCCTTGTCATAATGATCACGTGAGCGGCTGGCGGTGTAACCAACAACGGCAGTATTCAGCCGGTGGGCAATCTTCTTTTCTATCCCCTCAAAAGCGCCTCCGCAGATGAAGAGGATATTCTTTGTGTCCACGGGAATCATCTTCTGTTCGGGATGCTTCCTGCCGCCCTGCGGAGGGACGTTCACCACAGCACCCTCGAGTAGCTTCAGGAGGCCCTGCTGCACACCCTCGCCCGAGACGTCACGGGTGATGGAGGGATTGTCACCCTTGCGGGCAATCTTGTCGAGCTCGTCTATAAAAACTATGCCCTTCTCTGCAGCCTTGACATCATAGTCGGCATTCTGAAGAAGCCTTGTCAGCAGGCTTTCAATATCCTCCCCGACGTATCCTGCTTCTGTGAGCACCGTGGCATCAACGATGGTGAAAGGGACATTCAGCATACGGGCTATGGTGCGGGCCAGAAGAGTCTTGCCCGTTCCGGTCTCGCCAACGAGGATGATGTTTGATTTTTCAATCTCCACATCATCATTGTCAGCCTTCTGCATCAGCCTCTTGTAGTGGTTATAGACGGCAACGGAGAGTATCTTCTTTGCTTTGTCCTGCCCAATCACGTACTGATCAAGGAATTTCTTTATCTCGTCCGGTTTGCGGAGCTTGATGCCGTCAAGATTGAAGTTCGATTTGCCTCCCAGCTCCTCAATCATGATGTTGTGGGCCTGTTCAATGCAATGGTCACATATGTGACCTTCAAGACCCGCAATAAGCAGATTCGCCTCTTTTTTAGTCCGTCCGCAGAACGAGCATTTGTCCATCATTAAGGAATTATTTCTTTGTTCTTGACAGTACCTCGTCAATCATACCGTACTCCTTGGCTTCAGTGGCCGTCATCCAGTGGTCGCGGTCAGCATCTTTCTCAACCTGTTCCAGGGTCTGCCCGGTGTGGAATGCAATGACTTCATACAGCTCCTTTTTGATCTTCAGGATCTCCTTTACTGCAATTTCAATATCAGAAGCCTGGCCTTCTGCACCGCCCATCGGCTGATGAATCATGATACGCGAGTGCTTCAGTGCAGACCTTTTGCCCTTTGTTCCTGCGGTCAGCAGCACGGCACCCATTGATGCAGCCATTCCCGTGCAGATGGTTGCCACATCAGCCGAGATGTACTGCATGGTGTCATAGATACCCATCCCTGCATGAACCACTCCACCCGGAGTGTTAAGGTAGATCTGGATATCCTTGCCCGGGTCAGATGAATCAAGGTAGAGAAGCTGTGCCTGGATGATATTTGCAACATAGTCATCCACAGGCAGGCCAAGGAATATGATCCGGTCCATCATCAGACGCGAGAAGACATCCATGGAGGCCACATTCAGCTGACGCTCCTCGATGATGGTGGGTGAGATGTACCCGTTGCTTGCCGATATGTAGCGGTGCATGGAGAGACTGCTGATACCAAACCGGTCGGTTGCATATTTCCTGAAATCCTTTATATCTGACATAATCAAATGCTTTTAATGAATTCCAAATATACGAAAATATAGGCTTAAAGGTTTCATTTCTCCGCGAAGAGCTTGTTGAACTCATCCGGGCTTACCTTCTTGTCATCAACCTTCACAGAGTCAATTATGATGTTGAGAACCTTTGTGTCAAGAACCTTTTCGGCAATACGGCGGGCATCCTCCTCTTTCTTGAGCATATCTCTGGCAAATGATGTAATCTGCTCATCAGTAGCATAGTACAGGCCGTACTGCGAGAACTGTTGACGGGTGAATGATTTGGCTTCCTCCAGTATCTCATCGTCAGTAATCTTTACTTCATTATCTTTTGCTATCCTGTTTTTTACAAGCTGCCAGCGCAGATCCTTGCGGAAATGATCCCAGTCCTTTTCAATATCCTCAGCCGTGGCTTTCTCATTGACCCGCAGCAGCCATCTCTTCAGGAACTCTTCCGGCAGGTCAAATTCTGTCTTATCCAGTGCGAGGTCACGGGCATCAGTGTGGAGCTTGTATTCAGATTCACGGTTGAAGAAACCTTTTATCTCTTCGGTAACCCTGGCCTCAAACTCTTCAGGTGAGCTGACATTCCCTTCGCCATATACCTTGTCCCAGAGCTCCTGATTGTTTTCTGCGGGAGTGAACCGGGAGACCTCCCGGATGGTCATGGAGTAAAGGCCGCTGAGCTCTTTCACCTCATTCTTTTCTTTCTTCAGCAGACCCGCTATCTCATTGTCATTTGGGAATGCCTTACGCAGATCAAAGCCAACTGTTTCGCCGGCAGAGCGGCCCAGAAACTCATTCCTGATCTTTTCATCCTTTATCATCTCAACAGAGATGCTGGCCTCTTCGTTTATCACTGATCCGTCTTCAGATATCACGTCGCCCTTTAGCACATCCTTCTCGGCGGACTCTTCTGCAACGATGAACTCCCCGTTCCTGCGTGCATAGTTGTCAATATAGTCAGCAACCATCTTGCTGTCAGGCTCTATCTGGTATCGGGTGAGCTTCTGCTTCTTGCTGAGGTTCAACCCGAACTCAGGCGCCAGACCGAGCTCAAAGGTGAAGCTGAACTCATCAGATTTTTCAGGGTCAAATGAATGACCATCTTCCAGCGGTATGGGATCACCAAGTATATCCAGGTTTTCAATTTTGATATACTCTGAAAGTTTTTCTGATACGAGACTGTTGATCTCGTCTATGAGGACGGTTGTGCCGTACATCTTCCTGATCAGCTGGAAGGGGACATGTCCCGGGCGAAATCCTTTTATGCTGGCCGTTCTCCTGTATTCCCTGAGCTTTTTATCGACCTTCTCTTCATAATCAGCCTTAACTACATCAATTCTGACAGTTGCGTTCAGTGCGTCAGTGTTCTCTCTGGTGACATTCATCTTCTAATTGTTTACTATCTATTTAAAAAACCGCCTTGACCTCCGTATGCCGCCGGAGTGTCAGTGCGGTTCTGGTACCTGGTGCGGATGAAGGGACTCGAACCCCCACGCCCTGAGGCACAAGATCCTAAGTCTTGCTCGGCTACCAATTACGACACATCCGCAAAAAGTGGTGCAAAATTAGTAAAAATTACGAAGTTGC
>JAAZBN010000130.1 GCA_012513795.1 Bacteroidales bacterium
GTTTTGAAAATGTCTGTGAGGATGAGAATAATGTTACCAAACCTTACGTTCTACATGCTGAAGCCAACGCCATAACCAAGGTAGCAAGGTCAAACAACTCAAGCGAGAACGCCACACTCTATATTACGGACTCACCCTGTATGGAGTGCTCCAAGCTGATCATTCAGTCAGGGATAAGACGTGTCGTTTACAGTAACAAGTACCGTAACCTTGACGGTATAGAGCTTCTTGAACGCGCAGGCATTGAGCTTGTATATATAGACCTCGGAGAAAAGAAAGATGAAATATAATAAAGCTTATCTTCCACTGATAATTGGTGTTGCCATTGCTGTTGGCATACTGATTGGCTTCTATATGCCCCACCCGCAGACAGGGCTCTATACCAATTTCCCCCCCTCTAATGATAAACTCAGCCGGATTCTTGACATTATTGAATCTGACTATGTTGATACAATTAACCGTAATGAACTGATTGAGGAAGCTATCCCGGTGATGCTTCGAAGGCTTGACCCCCATTCGGTATATATCCCGGCCTCCGACCTGGCCCGGGCCAACGAACCCCTTCAGGGTAACTTTGACGGCATCGGGGTATCATTCAATATGCTCACTGACACCGTGCTCATCATCAGTACCATCCCGGGAGGACCTTCGGAAAAAGCCGGCATCATCCCGGGTGACAAGATCATTTATGTAAATGACTCCCTCATTGCCGGAAAAGGTATTGCAGATGATGACGTTGTAAAGATGCTTAAAGGTCCGAGGGGTACCAGGGTAGACCTGAAGATAGAACGCAAGGGTGCCGGCGAACTACTGCCCTTCACCATTATCCGTGACAAGATCCCCATTTACAGTGTCGATGTCTCCTACATGATGTCAGACGATGTGGGGTACATTAAGATTTCCAACTTCGCACTTACCACCCATGATGAATTTAAGCAGGGGCTTGACGAGTTGAAGTCTAAGGGCATGAAGAAACTGGTCCTTGATCTCAGGGGCAATTCCGGCGGAGTGATGGAAGCTGCAACTATGATTGCAGATGAGTTCCTGGCCGAAGGCAAACTGATAGTCTTCACCATGGGTAAGTCAACCCCGCGGCAGGATATCAAAGCTACCTCAAAAGGAAGTTTTGAGACCGGCGAACTGGTTGTGCTGATAGATGAATGGAGCGCTTCTGCCAGCGAGATCCTCGCAGGAGCAGTGCAGGACAATGACCGTGGTACAATAATAGGAAGACGCTCTTTCGGCAAAGGCCTTGTACAGGAACCCGTAATGTTCCGAGACGGTTCCGGCATGCGGCTCACTATTGCCAGGTATTATACCCCTACCGGACGTTCTATTCAGAAACCTTATGACCAGGGAGTTGAAAAATACTATGAAGACCTTGGCAACAGGCTTATGCACGGTGAGTTTGAGGAAGCTGACTCAATCAGGCACACTGACTCTTTGCGGTTTACTACTCCCGGAGGCAGAACCGTCTACGGCGGCGGTGGCATAATGCCTGACATTTTCATCCCAATTGACACAATGGGCATAACGGACTATTTCCTGGCTATCAGGAACTCAGGATTGATATACAGGTATGCACTGAAATTTACCGAGGATAACCGTGAGACTCTTGGCAAGTTCACTGATCTTCCGGAACTGAGAGAGTGGCTGGATAACCAGGACCTGCTGTCAAAGTTCGTGGCCTTTGCCGGTGAAAATGGTATACCTGCCCAAAGAGAACAGATCAGCATATCCGCAAATGTGATCACTGTCCAGCTAAAAGCCTACATAGCACGTAACATGCTTGATAATAAGGGATTTTATCCTCTATGGCAGGAGATTGACAAGACTCTGCTGGAAGCTCTCAATTATATCGGGAACCTTTAACTGCAGTTCACCATTTTAACCTTTCGGCGAAGCTTCTTATCAGCAGGGCGGATTTCTCTTTCTCTTCAATAAAGCCCATATGCCCTGACTTCTCCAGGATGACCACCTCGGCATTGAAAGGCAACCCTACATCACGCATGGCCTTTTCGGGAGAAAAATAGAGGTCATGCCTGCCAAGGATCCACAATAGTGGTATCGTCCCGTTCTCAAGTATATACTGACGTGAAGGCCTGGCAATCATTCCATTGAGCAGTGCTATGATTCCTGCCCCGGGGTTTCGCGATGCGATCTTCTTTGATCGTTCCACCTCCGCTGCCATTGAGCGGAGGTTCTTCTCAGCAAACATCATGCTGATATTTCCAGGGTACATAATATTCTTCTTTCCTGCCCTGACAACGTCTATCTCCCTGTTTCTCCGGCCAATGGCCTCGAGGGAGTCTGCATGCGGGTGGGAATGAAACAGAATATATCCGGACAGGAGATCCGGGTATAATTCCAGGAATGCAAGCGTAACATATCCTCCGAGTGAGTGTCCGGCCATGAGAACCTTATCTGACCCGGCATCAATGATAACCTCACGTATGGCGGCGGCAAGCCATTCCATTGTATGGGTCTCCCCCAGAATGCCTGATTGACCATGGCCCGGGAGATCCGGAGAAATGATCCTGTAACTGTCTGCCAGCTCCTTAGCCAGAGGGTCCCACACCTCCCCGGCCTCAAGGTAGCCGTGAAGCAACACTATGGTTTTGCCTCTGCCGGTCACGGTGTAGGAAACCCTGATACCCCCGAAATCTATACTCCTCTTCATTGTATATTTGTTATAGGAGAAAAACTTTATAAATTTACGAGGAAGTAAAGACTTTTCCCCGATCTTTCAAATAACCCTGACCACTAAAGTACACAGCCGATGAACAAGATTCTCTTTTCGGCCGTTTCAAAGAAATTTGTGATGGCACTTGCCGGTTTGTTCCTCCTGCTCTTCCTGCCGGTACATCTGGGCATTAACCTGATGCTCCTGAGGAGTGACCCGGAACCTTTCAACAATGCAGCACATTTCATGGCTACATTCCCTCTCGTCAAGGTGGTGGAGATACTGCTTTTACTGGTAATAGTCATCCACATTGCCTACGGTATATTCCTTCAGATTCAGAACTGGCTCTCCAGGCCTGTAAGTTATGCCGTCAGGAACAAATCTGAAACCTCTGCCTTCTCGAAATTCATGATCTGGACAGGCGGTTCGGTCCTGATATTCCTGGTAATCCATTTTTTTAATTTTTACTTTATCAAGCTGGGACTGGTTGAGGGTGATCCGGAGAACTTCTACGCTGTAGCTTACAGCCTTTTTGCAGTTCCCGGTTATGTTATCCTCTACTGGGTATGCTTCCTGCTGCTCGGATTACATCTCTATCACGCCCTTCAGTCGGCTTTCCAGACCCTGGGCTGGTCAAATGAGTTCTGGAAACCGGTCATCAGGGTGATCTCACTCATCTATGCGATAGCTGTCCCTGCGGGATTTGCCATCATACCACTTGCCATATGGCTTTTTAAATAATCTGAAGCAATCATTATCATGATAACCCTCGACTCAAAGATCCCTGAAGGTCCGCTGCAGGATAAGTGGACCCATTACAAGGAAAATGCACGGCTTGTCAGTCCTGCCAACAAGAAAAAGCTTGAAATCATTGTTGTGGGAACAGGTATCTCCGGTGCTCCTGCAGCTTCGGCTCTGGGTGAGCTGGGATACAATGTAAAGGTCTTCTGTTACCAGGATACTCCTCGCCGGGCACACTCCGTTGCAGCCCAGGGAGGTATCAATGCTGCCAAAAACTACAAGAATGACGGTGACAGTGTTTACCAGCTGTTCTATGATGTCATCAAGGGTGGTGACTTCAGGGCGCGTGAAGCGAATGTCTACAGGATAGCGGAGGTAAGCAACCAGGTCATTGATCATTTTACAGCTATCGGGGTGCCCTTTGCGCGTGAATATGGCGGCACACTCACAACGCGCTCTTTTGGCGGGGTACAGGTCTCACGTACCTTTTATTCAAGGGGACAGACCGGACAGCAGGTATTACTTGGAGCCTATTCATCACTTACCAGGCAGATAAAAGAGGGAACTGTAACCATGTATCCGCGTCGTGAGATGCTTGACATTGTGGTTATTGACGGCAAGGCAAGGGGTATAATCACCAGGAACCTGCTCACCGGGGAGATAGAGAGACACTCGGCTCATGCTGTTGTTCTTGCCACCGGTGGTTACGGCACCATCTATTATCTCTCCACCCTGGCTGTCAACTCCAATGCTTCTGCAGCCTGGAGCGCTTACAAGAGAGGGGCTGCCTTTGCCAATCCCAGCTTCGTGCAGATACACCCCTCCAGCGTCCCGCAGATGAATGAGTTCCAGAGCAAGCTGACACTGATGTCAGAATCGCTGCGTAATGACGGCCGTGTGTGGGTGCCTAAAAACAAGGGAGACAAACGGCCCGCCAATGAGATTCCTGAAGAAGACCGTGATTACTACCTTGAACGTCGTTACCCGGCCTTCGGCAATCTGGTACCTCGCGATGTGGCCTCGCGGGCTGCCAAGGAGAGATGCGATGCCGGGTACGGTGTTGGGCCTACAGGACTGGCAGTGAACCTTGATTTTCGCGATGCGATAAAAAAACAGGGTAAAAAGGCTATCGAGGAGAAGTATGGTAACCTCTTCGATATGTACAAGGATATCACCGGAATAGACTCCTATACTGAACCGATGAGAATCTACCCGGCCGGCCATTACACCATGGGAGGACTCTGGGTCAGCTATGAGCTGATGACAACCATACCGGGTCTTTTCGCCGTAGGCGAATCAAATTTCTCAGACCACGGCGCAAACAGGCTGGGAGCAAGTTCCCTGATGCAGGGTGCCGGCGATGGCTACTTCATTCTGCCCTATACAATTGGCAATTATTTGGCTTCGGAGATCAAAACACCAAAGATCAAAACCGATCTGCCTGAGTTCCATGAAGCTGAAACCAGATCGGCTGAGAAGATCAACAAACTGCTCTCTGTGGGAGGAAAGCAGACTCCCACAACATTCCACAAGAAACTGGGTAAGATCATGTGGGACCATTGCGGCATGGCACGCAACGAAGAGGGTCTGACAGAAGCTCTCGGAATGATCCGCGAACTGAGGGAAGAGTTCTGGAAGGACCTGCTTGTGCCGGGCAAGGCCGATGAGCTGAACCAGGAGCTGGAGAAAGCAGGCAGGGTGGCTGATTTCCTGGAGCTGGGAGAACTGATGGTCACAGACGCTCTCAACAGGAGAGAGTCATGTGGCGCCCACTTCAGGGAAGAGAGCCAGACACCTGACCACGAGGCCCTGAGAAATGATGATGAGTATGCATACGTTGCAGTCTGGGAATATAATGAAGACGGGCCACCGGCATTGCATAAGGAGGAGCTGAAATTTGAATTCGTGGAACTGAAACAGAGAAGTTACAAGTAGTTAAACCCTTCAAGAATAAGATATGAAGCTTAAGCTAAAAATATGGAAACAGAAGGATGCCCGCTCAAGGGGATCATTTGTCACCTATGATCTTGACGGGGTTTCACCCGAGATGTCTTTTATAGAGATGCTTACTTATCTCAATGAAACACTCATAGCACAGGGCGGTGAGCCTGTTACCTTTGAGCACGACTGCCATGAAGGTATCTGCGGCAGCTGCGGGATGTACGTCAACGGCTACCCTCACGGTCCGGTGAAAGGTCTTACCACATGCCTCCTCTCCATGAGATACTTTAAAGACGGAGAGACCATTACCATAGAGCCCTGGAGGGCAAAGCCCTTCCCGGTTATCAAAGATCTGATGGTAGACCGAACCGCATTTGACAGGATACAGCAGGCCGGCGGCTTCATCTCCGTGGCTGTAGGAGCGGCCCCTGAAGCCAACTCCATACCGGTGCGTAAGCACAACAGCGATCTTGCCTTTGATGCATCGGTATGCATCGGCTGCGGCGCCTGCGTGGCGGCATGCAAGAATGCCTCAGCAATGCTCTTTGTCTCGGCCAAGGTGTCTCAATACGCCCTCCTGCCCCAGGGCCGACCCGAGGCGAAAGAGAGAGTACAGGCCATGATTGCCGAGATGGACAAACAGGGATTCGGCAACTGCTCCAACACAGGCGCCTGTGAGGCCCAGTGCCCCAAACAGATCAAATTGTTCAATATTGCCAGGCTGAACCGGGAATATTA
>JAAZBN010000131.1 GCA_012513795.1 Bacteroidales bacterium
CAGGGGTGGCAGTGGTCCTGATCTTTTCAACAGGCAGTGAATCCGGAAGCCAGAACAGCGGCAGTCCGAACAGCAGCACCGCAGCAGTGAGATATAACTTCCTGTACCTGATAAATGACCTGATGGCCCGCTCGTAAAACCTTGTGACGCGCACAGCAAAGCGTTTACCCCGAAAATTTCCCGCGGCTCTCTTCGCGGCGAAGCGTTTACGCCGGATATTTGCCGCGACTCTCTTCCCTGCGAAGCGTTTGCCCTGAAAATTTCCCGCGGCTCTCTTTCCGGCGAAGCCAATCGATTGTGCCAGTGAGGGGATGAAGAATAGCGCCACCGCCAGTGATACCATCAGGTTAATTATAACCACCGCCGCGAAGTCGGCCAGCGTGACCCGCGAGGCCTCATCAAGAAAGAAGATTACCACAAGCGCTCCCACGGTGGTCAGGGTGGCTGCCATGAGTGAGATGCCAACCTTCCGGTTATGATGGTATTTGATATGATCAGTCATCACTATAATATTGCTGATGATCATACCAAATGACACGGCTATACCGGCCATTGAATAGAGGTGTATCTCAAGCCTGAAAAGCCAGTAGAAGATGAAAGCGATAAAGATTGTTGCCACCATACTGATGAACAGTATGAGCATGTATCTCAGGTCACGGCTCACAAGCAGAGCGAAGACAAGGAGCAGTATGACCGACAGCGCCGCCCTGAAAAGATTCCTCGATATCTCCTCACGGATGAAGCCGGTATTGTCAACCGACAGTATCACATCATGGCCCGGAGGAATCCTGCTCTTCATTTTCTCAACCACATCTTTAACCTCCTCTGCAACCCTGATGTTATTGACGTTTCTTCCGGCGCTTATCACCATTGTAATTGTGTTGAGGCCGTTGATGCGATAGTAACTGCGAGCTCTCTCATCCCTTAGCTTCACTGTGACAAGATCAGAGAGCATCAGCACCCTGCCGCTCCCGGCTGTGACAGGGATATCCTCCCACCTGACCGTATCGGGCCTGTGGCCGACCATGGTCAGATATGTCCTTTGCATTCCTGATGAGAGCAGGTTGTCCACCCCTCCGCCAGCCTCACGGACAGAGAGATATGCCCTTATTGCATCACGTATCCGGCCGGGGGTCACCCCCGTTGAAGAGAGGACCTTCTGGTCATATATCAGCTCCCAGGCACGGGGTGTGGCGCCATAGATATCCACGCTGTAGACGCCGTCAACGGATGCTATCGCCGGCTTCAGCATCTCCTCGGCAATACTGAAGATATAGGAAGGAGCCTCGTTGCCCGTCACCTGGTAGCTCAGTATCACCGATCCGCTTGTATTCGACGGCATATTCATCTGGATAACTGGGTAAGAGACCCTGTCGGGAAGGCGCGAGTGGGCATCACGGATGAGTGATGCCACCTCGAACCGTTTTGTGCGTAGATCGGTGTTCCTGTCGAACTCCACGGTTATCTCCCCGCTCTCGTTGTTTGTGGTGGAGGAGAGGCGACTGACACCGGGGAGGGTGCTTATCACACCCTCGAGGACCGAGGTGACCTGTTGCTCAATCACCCTGGCGGCAGCGTCAGGCCATGTATAGCTTATTGTCAGTGAAGGCAGGTAGCGGGTAGGGTTCAACTGCAGCGACAACAGAGGCATTATCACTGCTCCGGTGATGATGAGCACCACGAAGACGATGTTCAGGCTGAAAGACGAAAAGCGTGGCGACTGTTCACTCGGGGAACTCATTCCTCTTTCACCTTTGTTTCATGTGCGAGGTTGGTGTTGCCTCTTACAATGACAAGGTCGCCGGGGGTGAGGCCCTCGCTCACGGAGACCATCGAGCTGTTCTCAGACTCAATTGTGACATACTTCCATATGGCCAGGGAATCCTGCCTGATGAAGACCACATCTTTCCCCTGCCTTATCACCAGGGCTTCTTTTGGAATGACCAGCCTGTTATATTCAGGCTTCCTGATAAGGACCTTGACATTCATGCCGTCAATCAGGCGTCCGTTGTTCCTCAACTCCGCCCTGACGCGTATCATGCCGCCCTCATCAACCTGGGGATTGATCTCCACTATCTTCCCCTGAATGAGAAGGCTGTCATCAACAAAAGGAATTATCCCTACAGGCATTCCGGTGGTGATGAATCCGTATTCCGACTCCATCACGGGGAACTCTATATACATTACATCGTTGGCAATCACCGTGCAGAGGCTCTTGTAGTTCTGGCTGGGGTTCAGGCGGGTTGCCTCGAGGTTGGCGATCACCCCGTCAAGGGGGGAATATATACGGGTGTTGTTGAAGTTATACTCAGCCCTCTCCAGGGCTATCAGTGCATCATCCAACCCGCTCCTGATCCTGGAAGTTCTTATTTTGGCAGGGTCAAGGTTGTTTGTGTCTGCCGTCATGTACTTACTGAGGAGGTCATCCCTGAAGTTTATGTCGGCCTTTGTCAGGTTCTGTCTGGCGCTGGTGAGGCTGGTTTTATATTCGAAGTCCTCAATTACAGCCAGCAGCTGGCCGGCTTTCACCCTCTGGCCGTTTTTCACATACAGCTCTTCGATTATTCCGTTTACCTTAAACGGGACGACAGCCTTTCTCAGGGAGAATGCCTTGCCGTTGCTTATGACCTCGTGATAGAATGTTGACGGTTCGAGCCGGACTGTTTTAACCATCACAGCCTCGGGCCGCGATGTTCTTCTTGCCAGTTCTTCAGTGTTATCTGTCTGTCTCGATTTGCATGACACGAGGATTATTAATGCGCAACCAAGAGCGATTGCAAAAAGCCGTTGAATGAATGCCCTCTTTTGCATCTGGTAATGGGGTTATTACACTATTGACTATCAATGGATGATCTATCAAATTTATTAAAATTTTCATCAGGCTGTTCAATTTGCTCAGTATCATCGTGATTTTCCTGTTTCACCTGCAGAAGGTGCATTATTTC
>JAAZBN010000132.1 GCA_012513795.1 Bacteroidales bacterium
GCAGGCGAGTTGAGCTCCCCGAGCATCAGCTCCCTCTTGATCTCCAGCCCGATCATAAAGAAGAAGATAGCCATCAGGCCATCATTGACCCAGAGCAGTAACGGTTTCTTCAGGCTGAAACTTCCGGCCCCGAAACCTATATTGGTCTCTCTCAGATTCTCGTAGAAATCGACCAGTTGAGTATTGGCAAACAGCAGCGCAAGGATTGTGGCGCCGAACAGCAGGATGCCTCCAAGGCTCTGTGCACGGTCGAATTTCTGAAATGCCGTTAAAATGATGCTCTTCATCTACACATGATTAACCGCTGCAGGGTGATTACCCGGTATTCCTTACAGCAGGCCTAAATATACCATTTTTCAAAAAAACTCCCGGCAAAAATCCGGAAACCATCAGCCTGTTCAATCAAACCACTCTTTGATCAATACCTCACGGTCATGCTGCAGGTCGGTGGCGCGGTATGATACTGATGCATCATTTTCAAGCAGGTAGACCCAATAGCCGGATACAATGCCGGGGCTGTAGAAAACTCTCCTCAGGTAGAGCCTGTCTCCTTCGGCGAAGTCACATTTCCTGCCATACGCGGAGATCTTGCCATACTGCCCTTCCATTGTGGTCTTGACCCATATTATATTCGGACCCTCATAGTTCTCCGGTCCTGTATGCCGGTATTCAATGAAATCGCCAACGTACTTCCTCGTTATCATCAGGCTTTCTTCCTGTATGGAAGAAGCGCTCTTTCTCTGCGTGCTGCAGGATGCTGCAACCAGAACAAGCATAATTAACAGTGCTTTCTTCATACGTTTGTTGGTTAAAACCACTTACACCCATAACTCTCCGGAAGAGAGAACGGATGGATAAAATTACTAATTTTTTCTGACCGGATTGGCAGGGCGAGATTTTAGAAAGAAGGTATTGGTCTGAAGGTCATTACCGGGCGGCACCTCATCTCTTTACCTCAAATCGGACCGTATTCCTTCCCCTGCGGCCGTCAGAGGTGAGGCACCAGGCTGTCACGGAGTATACACCGGATTCATCTGAGGTCCAGAACTCAATGGTGGCAGTGCCATCCTCTCCGGTCCTGACGGCAGGATCCCAGTATAGTGTGTTGCGGTAGTCGGGGATCCGGCTCATCTTCAAAGAATCCACGGAGTAGTCAGGTGTGAAGAAATCATAGTTGCCAGCGGGCATCTCATACTCCCGTCTGAAAATTGACCTGTCAAAATCAAGCACCTCCAGGTTACCTTTGTGTGACACAATGCTGATTATGCCATTAAGCGTGATGTCACCTGTGAAGTACCGTGCACTCAGAACCTCAACCTTTTCAATCCGTGATGACGGGATATCAAGCACCTTCTCCAGATCATACACCGGTATGCCGTCAAGGATGACCATAGGTGAACCGCCCATAACCACGCCGGGATCACGGTGGGTCAGTGCCAGTGCAAGATCACCGTTCCTGCCACTGATAGTCAGCTCGGGGACAAGTTCCTTGAATACCTCCCGGACTGTTGTCAGCCTGATATAGTCGGAAAGAATTACAGTACGGTCTGGCTCGCCATAGAAATTACCTTCTCTGCTGCTCAGAAGCCGTACCTTTCCTTTCCTGACAAACGGGTCATAGACTTTACTGACCTGCATGCTGATAATGGCATCATTCAGTTCTTTGAGCCTGCTGGTGTCAGGGTAATAAGAGCCCGGCACATGATCAAGCTCTGTCAC
>JAAZBN010000133.1 GCA_012513795.1 Bacteroidales bacterium
CCTCAACGGTTTTCTGTACAGTCACTTTTTCAATTCCAGTGTTCTTGGCAATTTCGTTTACAATGTCTGCTTTTGTCATGTTGCAAGAATTTTAAATTCAACAAATTATTTTGATGTTCTGTTTTTTTCAATGTGCAAATATAAAATATTATTTATCAAAATCAGGTGACAATACTTTTTTTTCGGACCGAATATCCTGATTTTTTGACATCTATAAAAAAAAGAAGCAGTAATGCATCCCTTTGACACAGGTTGCTGCCCCCTTGCAGGAGAGAGATACAGCATCGTGAGTCACACACTTATTTTTTTCGTAACTTTACATTCTTTAATCAGACGAAAATATTTATAAAGCTATGTCATTCAATAAAGTAATACTGGTGGGCAACGTGGGTAAAGACCCGGACATCAGGCGTTTCGAGAACAATATCAAGGCAGCTTTCTCTCTTGCCACCAGTGAAACCTACACCCCCAGAGGGGGAGAGAAGGTAACGCAGACCGAGTGGCACAATATTGTTGCCTGGAGAAGACTTGCCGAACTCGCCGAGAACTATATCCGCAAAGGATCACAGATACTGGTTGAAGGCAAGCTGCGCTACAGGTCATATGATGACCGCGATGGCAATAAGAGGTACATTGTTGAGGTTGAGGCAGATGTGATACAGCTTCTTGGGCGCAGGCCTGACAGCCAGAACCAGCAGGGCCAGGGCTACCAGAATAACAGCCAGGGTTACCAGAACGGCGGACAACAGGGATATAACCCGCCCCCGTCAAACTCATCAACATCCACTGAAGAGAACAGCGGAGAGGATCTCTCAACCCCGGATGCAGCTGACGACCTGCCTTTTTAAGTAACCAATCACCCTTATTTTGGATACGCTGCTTTCAGGATTATTGACAGGAGTAGTTGCACAGGCTGCAATGACAGGGTCACCGGTGACACTGGTCATTGAAATAATCATCCTGCTTCTCCTGATAGCATCATCTGCCTTTGTGTCAGGCTCAGAGGTGGCCTGTTTCTCCCTGACCCCTAACCATATGGAGGAGCTTCAGCACAGAAAAGGAAGCAGGCCGGCTGCTATTCTTAAACTGCTGGCAAAGCCTGACAGGCTCCTGAGCACAATACTGGTGGCAAACAATATCATCAACATTGCCATTATCATCCTGGCAGCATTCATAAGCTCAAGATTGTTCAACCTGAGCAACAACCCGGTCCTCTCGTTTATCATAGAGGTTGTGGTCATCACTTTCATACTTCTGCTCTTTTGTGAGATCATTCCCAAGGTACTCGCTTCGCGAAACCAGCTCAGGTTTGCACTGATGATGGCTCCGGCACTTACCTTCCTGACAGGCCTGCTCAAGCCGATAGCTTCATTGCTCTCATACTCCTCCTTCTTCGTAAAACGAAGGGCAAGGACGAGGGACAGCAGCCTGAATATCCAGGACCTTTCAGCAGCACTGGACCTGACTTCATCAGAGATCAAGGATGACAAGGAGATTCTCAGGGGGGTGGTCAGGTTCGGCAATACCAATACAAGTGCCATTATGTGCCCCCGCATAGATGTTACGGCACTGGATATAAGCAAAGGATTCCACGCAATAATGGAACAAGTCACTGAGTCAGGCTTCTCCCGCATACCGGTCTACTCCGGATCATTTGACAACGTAAGGGGGATACTCTTTGTCAAGGACCTGCTGCCCCATCTGGGCAAGCCTGATAACTTCAGGTGGCAGACACTCATCAGACCCCCTTATGTTGTACCGGAAACAAAAAAGATCAGCGAGCTTCTCAAAGAGTTCCAGACCAAGAAGATCCACATGGCAATAGTGGTTGATGAGTACGGCGGCACAAGCGGTCTGGTTACACTGGAGGATGTGCTGGAGGAAATCGTGGGCGAAATCACCGATGAGACTGATGAGGAGGAACCTCTCTATACAAAAACAGATGAGGGCAAATGGATCTTTGACGGGAAAATATTGCTGAATGATTTCTACAGGATAACAGGGCTTGAGGATGACCCCTTTGAAGATGAGCGGGGCGACTCCGACACGCTGGCAGGCTTGCTTCTGGAGCTGCTGAAGGAGATGCCTGTCAGGGGAAGGGTGATCTCCGCAGGAGGATTTATCTTCACAATAAAGACAATTGAGAACAGGCGGATCAGGGAGATTGCCGTGGAAAAGAAAAGTAAGGAGACATGAGATACTTGATTGCCATTTTGGTGGTGACAACAGTTGTGTTATCGCAGGGCTGCAGGCAGACAACAGTGCCAAAGCCGGCAGGCTATTTCAGGATTGATCTGCCCGAAAAGGGCTATGTCCATTATGACACCCCATGCTCCTACTCTATCGAATATCCTGAATACGCAAGGATCAATTTAAGGCCGGCAACAGCCACCGACACCTGCTGGATGGATATAGAGTTCCCCTCACTGAAGGCAAGCATTCACCTTACCTACTTTGACATACATGATAACCTGGCAGCTCTTACTGAACTGACCCACGAGATGGCCTACAAGCATACAATCAGGGCTGACGCCATTGAGGAGAAGCTCTGGGCCGACGATTCCGCAAAGGTTTATGGCATACTGTATGATCTGAAAGGGAATACTGCCTCGGCAGTGCAGTTCTTCGTTACTGACAGTACCAGCCATTACCTGAGGGGCTCACTCTACTTCATGGCCCAGCCTAACGAGGACTCGCTCAGACCAGTCATTGCCTTTCTCAGAGAAGACATTATTCACCTTATTGAGACGCTGAACTGGAGATAAAACCATGGGCTGCATCACCAAACACTACCTGAATAAGGATACGATTATAGGCGTGTGGAAGATCGAGGAGGATCTTGAGACCCTCCTTACCATGGTGGATATGGGCCCTGAGGACAAAAAGCGATATGAACTCTATCGCAGTAACTCAAGGAAGATGGAGTTCCTGAGCGTAAGGGCGCTGCTGGCTGAGATGCTTGGCAGGGACGCACGGATAGTATACAATAAGAACAATAAGCCTTTTATTAAGGACGGTTCACACTTTATAAGCATCACCCACTCCAATAAGCTGACCGCCATACTCATCAGCAAGGATGAGAGGGTGGGCATTGACCTTGAGTACATGCGTGTGAACATAAATGCCTTTGCCTCAAAGTTCCTTAACAGGAAGGAGAAGGTCACACGCAGGTGGGCAGACCGGACCTATCACCTTTATATCCACTGGTGTGCAAAGGAAGCTATCTACAAGATTTGTGACAAGGAGGGAATAAACATTGTCAACGATATTACTATTGAACCCTTTGATGTGAAGGAGTCGGGTGAGATCAGGGGAACGGTGAAGAATGAAAGGATTGATGATCAATTCACCCTTTATTATTCAAAGTACGATAACTATACCATTGTCTGGACGAAGAAGAAGCATGAGGATTGATATACCCTGGAGAACGAGGAAAGTTATTGCACAGCTGATTGACCCTGACCATGCAGACGAGGAGACGCTCTCTGCTGCCACGCGCAATGCTGCAGAAGCGGGTCTGGACCTGTTCCTTGCCGGGGGAAGCCTGACAGGCGTGCCTGTTGAAGGAGTTATCAGGAGACTGAAACAGCTTTCTGCCATTCCCGTAGTGCTCTTCCCCGGAAACCTGACACAGCTTACTGCCGGGGCTGATGCCCTGTTCCTCCTCTCCCTCATCAGCGGCCGTAACCCGGAACTGCTGATAGGCAACCATGTGATTGCCGCTCCCTTTCTTAAGGACATCAGAGACAGGGTTATACCTGTAGGGTATATGCTGATCAGTTGTGGCGGAGGCACCTCCGTTGAATATATGAGCCAGACCTCCCCCATCCCTTCCGGCAAGAATGATATTGCCGTGGCCACCGCCCTGGCGGGTGAGATGCTGGGCATGAAGGCCATCTATCTCGAGGGAGGCAGCGGAGCCAGCAGGCCTGTGGACCTGTCCATGATCGAGGCTGTGAAAGAGGCGATCACCATCCCGCTCATTACCGGAGGAGGCATTGACACGGCTGAAAAGGTGGAACAGGCTTTCAGATCAGGCGCAGACATGGTTGTTATTGGCAACGGCTGCGAGCATGATCCCGGGCTGATAAAGGAAGCATGCCGTGTGCGGGACCGACTAAACAGCATGACTGCAATAATCTGACAACCATTTTCCCGTGTGCATAAAGGAAGACTGAATGATCTCTCCCCTGACAGGCATTCACCAGCGCCCTGTCAGCTACCTGAAGAGCTCGTGCAGAGGGTCACCACTGGATGCATTGGGCATCGGCACCTTGCACAGAACGGAAAGTGTGGTGGCTATATCCCTGGTGGTGACACGACGGGTGACCGAGGCCTTGCTGGCGGTCCATCCGTACCATACCAGCGGTACGTGACTGTCATACTCCCAGGGTGAGTTATGGCCGGTGACATTGTCACTCTTTTCCACCCAGCCCGGATTCAGAGCTATCATCACATCCCCTGAACGCTGCTGACTGTAGTTATTGCTCATCTTCCGCAGAAGGCCGCCGGCAAAGTCGCTCATCTCAAAAGCTGACGTGGGAACGGCAGAGGCCACGGCTGCAAACTGTACCATGAAACGGGCTACCTTCTTCTGTATCTCCTCAAGGCTGATCTTGGCATCCTCAATCAGCCCCCGGTTAAGGAAGATCTGGCTGTCATAGAACCCCCTGACCCAGTCGCCCTGGCCGTAAACGGCATTCAGGTAACTGCGAAGCAGCTGAAGTGACTGGTTAAGCATAAAGTATCCGGAAGGAATGCGGCTCTGTGCAAGCACTGCAGGTATCTCAGACACTCCATGGGCTGAGACCATGTAGACCAGCACATTCTTCTTGCCAATAGATTTGTCTATCCTCTCAAGCAGCCTGGCTATATTCTTGTCAAGTCTTAAAAGCGCATCAAAGGTTTCAACAGAGGTAGGGCCAAACCGGTGGCCTATATAGTCGGTTGCAGAATAGGTGACAGCCAGGAAATCAGTTACATCATCCTTGCCGAGTTCTTCATTGTCTATCAGCCTGAGAGCAAGCTCAGTGGTAAAATCATCTGCAAAGGGGGTTTCGCGCAGCAACGAGTAGTCCCTGGTGACATTTATCAGTTTGCCTTTGGTTGACAGCTCCTTCATGTCATAGGGAAACCAGGTCTGGTTGCTGAATCCTCTCTCGAGAGTGCTTGAGTCAGGCTGGCATCCCGGATAACCCGCAGGGTCACGCAGCGGTTGCCACGGCTGGTTGAGATATTGCCCGGGAAGCAGCATCGCATTGAAATCCATCAGCCATGGTGGCAGACTGTCAATATAATATGTGCTTGACATCCAGGTGCCTGTGCGGTCGTCATACCAGAAAGCACCATCAGCTGCATGGCCTGTGGCAATAATGGCAGACATCTCCCGGATGCCTATGCCGTATACCTTCGACCCTCCGCAGGTGGCGGCCTGTAGCTCATCAGAAAAGGTGGATGAGAGCAGGTTAGCGGGTGAATAGAGCCCGGTCTCAAAGCTTCCTCCCACCGCATTGACCGAGGCGTCACTGACACAGTAGATCATCTCGTCATTGAAAGGATGGTACCACATGTCTGATGTGATGCCGTGAGCTGACGGGGATGCACCGGTAGATATTGTAGCAAACCCGGGCCCGGCCTGGGTGGAGAGATAATCAATTGAAGCATTGCGGTAATAGGTCCCCTCATTGATCATCCTCTTCAGCCCGTTGTCAGGCAGAATATCCCAGATGCGCTCCAGCTGATCATATCGGAGCTGCTCAACAACGATCCCTATCACCAGTTGTGGTTTGTCAGGGGGTATGTAAGCCGATTGTGGGGTTGCAGGAATAGTGATCAGCAGCAAAAATATAAGATTGATAAGTTGTCTCATGTCAAAAGGTTGTTCCTGAAATAAGTCCCAAAATTATCAGTTTTGGCCTTATCTGCAACCACGACAGTAAAAGATATCACCATCGGGTCATTCGTTTATCAACCGTCTGATTACCGCTTTACCCCTTACCATCGGCCCGATGGGTTCCCTTCTGACCGAAAGGATATAGAGGCCGGAGGGTAATGATCCAAAATCGCGTACTATTGGTATGCCGGGCTGTGCCGTGGTGCGGAACCGGCTGACAAGAGCTCCGTTGGATGTTGTCAGGGTGACTGTGACCTCCCCGGCTACCAGCTCCGGGGGCATGATACTGATCATGCCGTCAGAGGGATTGGGCCATATCAGCACTCCTGACACCGGGGGATCCGGATAGTTGCTGCCGCTCTTCTGCAGTTGCACATCACTGATCATAAGTGGATTAGCCTGCGTAAGCTCCGCCCTGAGGATGAATGTCTCATATCCAGGACTGGAGAAGGCAAGGTCCCATGTTCCCGGGGGCAGGAGCCTGAACCACGCGCCGGTAAGACTATCTGACCAGATATGAGATGAGTCGGCGTCATGGCCTTCTATGAATACCCTGGCGGGAAGAGGATCTCCGGACTCCGCATCGCTGACGGTGCCCCGGGCGCCGGTGAGTGCTTCGGAAATATACCGAAGCATTGAGCGGTAGTTCCATTCCCACAGATGTTCCAGGTTTGATCCGGGAGTCATCTTTGTCTCATCTATCTCTATTGTCACCTCTCTGCCCCCGAGGCTGTAGGTGACATAGTCCTGCCTTCCACCAGTGATGACATACCACTGCCATCCTCTTGTGACGCCGTTGTCAAGAAAAGTCATGTATCCCGGTTCAGCATACATGTGCACCGTATCTGCATAGCGTCTGCTGATACTGTTGAACCATTCATCATCAGGGTGATTGCGTGTCCACCTGTCCCATGGGTAGTTGACCACCTCGGCGCCGCTGTGCAGATTGACAGAGAGGGTGAACCGCTGTTTCTGCAGAAAGGTGATCATGTCCGCTGTCTCTTTCTGCAGCGGCGGCGGCGGGCTGAGCTCCGGGTCAGGGAAGTTGCGGTTAAGGTCATAGCCGTTGCTGTTGGACCTGACCGGATAGATGATTGTATCGCTTTCGCGGTACATGCCGTCAGGATTGGCCAGCGGATTGATCCATATCTCCAGCCCGGAGACAAGCTCTGACACCAGCCCGCCGCCGCCGCTGCCTGCTGCAAGATATTCAGCCAGCCTCATCATCAGCACAAACCCGGCTAACTCATCACCATGAATAGATGAGCTGAGCATCACCTTCGGCTCCCCCTCCTCCTCTCCGGGGTTGTCAGAAATCTTTATCGCCAGGATAGCCCTGCCCATAACACTGAACCCGATGGTGTCAAGCAGACAGACATCAGGCCAGTGATCAGCTATCTTGTGCATAATGGTGTCATAATGCTTCCATGTGGGATATGACTGCCAGTGCATCGCCTCGGTGACGGATGAGGCAGTGAAGAAGCCCTTGCGCTGCTCAGGGAGAATAATTTTGAAGGGAATATCTTCAGCAATAAAGGCCTCCGCATCACGGGGCGAAAGGGTGAGGCGAGCCACAGCGCCATCACACGAGGAGACGGAGAACAGAGACGCCAGCCGGGTCATCTCGCTGAATCCCGGATAGCTTATCTCAATCTCTGCCTGGCCATAGAGAGTGACAGCTTCCCTTATGTCGCCTCCCCCGGGACTCTGCTGACCGAATCCGGCCCCGGCAGAAAGAAAAGTGAGAAAGAAAAGTATAGCCGGCAGGTTTTTCACCTTTTCCTTTATACGTTAAAACGTATATGCAGTATGTCTCCGTCTGCAACGACGTAATTTTTACCTTCAACCATCAGCTTACCCGCCTCGCGGCAGGCATGCTCAGAGCCAAGCCTGATAAAGTCATCATACTTCATCACCTCAGCCCTGATGAATCCCCTCTCCAGGTCAGAATGAATCACTCCTGCAGCCTGTGGTGCGGTCATCCCTGCAGTGATGGTCCACGCCCTTATCTCCTTGGGGCCCACAGTAAAGAAAGTAAGGAGGTTAAGCATCTCGTATGCTGCCCTGACCAGTTTATTGACACCCGGCCCGGTCAGTCCGGATGCCTCCAGAAACTCTGTACGGTCAGCCTCTTCCGTCAGGTTGGCAATCTCGGCCTCCAGTGCCCCGGCTATCACAAGCGGCACGGCACCTCTGCCGGAAAGATACTCCCTGACGGCTTTGACGTATGCATTGCCATCAACGGCGGAAGCCTCATCTACATTGCATACATAGAGCACCGGCTTCATTGTCAGGAGAAAAATATCATCAACATACCTGCTCTCTTCAGGTTTAATCTCAAGAGCGGAGGCATTCTTAAAACTCTCCAGGTGCTCACGGTAACGACTGAGCACCTCTATGCCGTGCTTTGCATCCTTGTCGCCCGTTTTGGCAGCCCTCTCCAGGCGTTGAATCTTTTTTTCCACTGACTCCACGTCTTTGACCTGCAGCTCGAACTCTACGTTTTCAAGGTCCCTTACCGGGTTGACTGATCCGTCAATATGGGGCAGGTTGTCATCATCAAAGCAGCGAAGGACATGTATCAGCGCGTCAGTGTTCCTTATCTCTCCCAGGAGGCGGGCTCCGGAGCTGTCGCTCTGTCCTTTTGCCAGACCGGGAATATCAACTATCTCCACGGTGGTATGCACAATCCGCTCAGTGGGCTGCAGCTTCTCCAGCTCATAGAGCCGGTTGTCAGGCACCTGTATAACTCCGAGGTTTGCCTTTACCCCCGTGCCGTACGTGTTGGTCTCGCCCCGGGTGTTGGATATACAGTTGAAGATAGTGGTCTTCCCCACACTGGTGATTCCTATAATTCCACATTTCAATGCCATAACTGATGTTTCTGTTGCTGCAAAGTTACCAAAAAGAGGCTATCGGGAGCCTGCCGGAGGGCTGGTGAAGTACTTTTTGTTAAATTTGATGCAGGAGATTAAACCATTACCGTGCCTGAGCGTCTGTAATAAAATAGCCACGGGAAAGGTCCATGCCAGGTATAAACGAGGAAAAGATCAGGGCAGCTGTTGCCACGGATGCCGAAAAGGCGTTCAGTATGATGTTTGACCTGTACGGGACAAAGCTGTACTGGCATATACGCCGTCTGGTGGTCACCCATGAAGATGCCGATGATGCATTGCAGAATACTTTTATCAACGCCTGGAAGAATATCTCCTCTTTCCGGTTTGACAGCTCACTGCTCACATGGCTTTGGTCAATAGCCACCAACGAGGCGCTCACTATAATAAGGAAGCGCGACAGGCTGAACAATGTCTCGCTCGACGATGTGGAAGGGATACTCTCTGCTTCGGCGGAGGGAAACAGCTGGTTTGACGGCGACGAGGCAGAGGTAAAGCTTCAGAATGCCATTCTCAGGCTCCCCGAAAAACAGCGTATAGTATTTAATATGAAGTACTTTGATGATATGTCATACGAGGATATCAGTAATATCACCGGCACATCTGTGGGTGCGCTGAAGGCATCGTATCACCATGCAGTAAAGAAAATAGAACAATTTCTGGAAAACAATTAAACCTATACCCGCTAAGGGCATCAAAGAGATATCATGAAACTCAGTGAAGAAATAAGAAAGAACAATCCCTTCAAGGTCCCCGAAGGCTATTTTGATACGCTTAAGGAGCGAACCATTAATTCCATCAGGGAGCGGGAGAGCAGCCACCAGGCCGGAGAACCGGAGATTCCGGCATCCGGCACGCGGCATGATGAAACGGATGCAGACTCTTCACGCAGAGGGGCGCGGATCATCAGGATGAAACCCTTCCTTGCCCTGGCCGCAGCCATACTGGGGTTCGCTATCCTGGCCGCCGCTATGGTCAGGCTGGTCAGCTCAGGCAACCGGGTGACGGATTATGAACCGGGCAAGAGTCTTTATGCAGACCTGGCTTTTGAGGAGGTTGATACCTACATGCTGGAGAATGAGCTGATCATGACTGAGCCGGTTACTACAGAGATGAAAGAAGAGGAGATCTCCACCGAGGCCATAATAGACTACCTGTTAATGGAGGATATTGATTTAAATGAGATATATGAACTGTTATAATACGAAGATGAAAAGATTATTGTTTTTGGTGATTATTGTGATTGTGGCAGGGGCTGCCGGACTGAACGGCCAGGGACAGGGTTACGGACAGGGCTACGGGCAGGGAGCCATGCAGGGTGACACGGAGAAGCTCACCGCTTACAAGATAGCCTTTTTCACAAGGAATCTCGACCTCACAACTAATGAGGCGGAAAAGTTCTGGCCACTGTACAATGATTACTCATCGCGCAAGAGCAAGCTGCAGGCTGATCGTCTGTCACTGATGCGTTACACGGCACGGAACCAGTCGAACATGAGTGAGGGTGAGATATCATCTGCCGCTGAAAGGCTGATGCAATCATTTGCTGATGAGTCAGAGCTGGTGGTGACCTTCAATGAGAGCTTGAAAATGGTCCTGCCCCCGGCAAAAATCATAAGGCTTTACCACGTTGAGAACCAGTACAAGCAACAGTTGCTTCGCGAACTCAACCAGAGAAGGCAGGGGTCGGGGCAGCAGGGTATGCGTGGCCGGGGCAGCCTGACAGACAACCAGGGGATGGATCAGTGAGACCCTGGCGAATGACAGGATAATACGAAGAGTTATTCTTTCTTTATGAATGACGGGAGCGCAGAGAGTGAAACAGCTGTCTGTTCTCCCGTTTTCATATTCTTGACGGTGGCCTGACCGGCTGTCAGCTCATTGCTTCCGGCAATAACTACCAGCTGTATCTTCTGAGCGTCTGCATATGCAAACTGTTTCTTAAGCTTCACCGGCTCGGGATAGAGCTCGGTGGCAATGCCTGCCTCACGTAGCGTGCCTGCAATCTTAATCAGTGAAGGTAGTTCCTCCCTGCCGAAATTGACAATGAGCACCTGGGTGGATGATCCGGTCTGTTCCGGGAAAAGATCAAGCTGCAGCATCACATCATATATACGGTCAGCGCCAAAGGAGACACCAACGCCGGAAACGCCTGGCAGGCCAAATATGCCCGTCAGATCATCATACCTGCCTCCTCCGCAGATGCTGCCGAAGGGCACATCTGCTGCCTTGACCTCAATGATGGTTCCGGTATAATAATTCAGTCCGCGTGCCAGTGACAAATCCAGTTCAACGGTTGGGTTCAGCTGATCCAGGTCAAGGTACCCCAGCAACTCCTCCATCTCCGTTATCCCCTTCAATCCTGTCTCCGAGGAAGCCATAATACTCCTGAGCTCATGCAGTTTTTCTTCTGATGATCCGCTGAGGCCCAGTACCGGCTCGAGCCTGTCTATGGCCTCAGGAGCGATGCCCCGCTGCATAAGCTCCTGCCTGACACCCTCCCTGCCAATCTTTTCAAGCTTGTCTATTGACACGGTGATATCAGTCAGCTGTTCACCGGCGCCCGCCATCCCGGCTATGCCGGCAAGTATCTTGCGGTTATTCACCTTTACTGTCACATTGATATTAAGCTCACTGAAGATGTGGTCAATGATCTGTATCAGTTCCGCCTCGTTGAGGAGGGAGTTGCTGCCGATGATATCAACGTCACACTGGAAGAACTCCCTGTATCTGCCCTTCTGAGGCTTGTCTGCCCTCCACACAGGCTGAATCTGGTACCTGCGAAAAGGGAAGGTGATCTCATCACGGTGCTGAACCACGAACCGGGCAAAGGGAACGGTGAGGTCATACCTGAGACCCTTCTCAGAGATATGCTGTGATACCGCTGAGGTATCTGCTGACGAAAGGGTTTCAGGGCTGATGCCGGAAAGAAAGTTGCCCGAATTGAGTATCCTGAAGATTAGCCTGTCTCCTTCCTCCCCATATTTGCCCAGCAGTGTTGAGAGTGTCTCCATTGCCGGAGTCTCAATGGGCAGGTAGCCCCATAACGAGAAGTTCCTGCGGATGATGTCAAAGATATGGTTTCGGCGCAGCATCTCCGCCGGAGAGAAGTCGCGCGTACCCCTGGGTATGGAAGGTTTTTGAGCCATGTCGGAAATGATTTCCCGACAAAAATATGAAAAAAACAACGTGCAGGGGATATTATAATCCTGTTCCGGATCCGCATCATAACAACGTAACGACAGGTCTGAGACCTGTAGTTACGGTATGCGATTGACAGATTAACTACTGGATAAAAGGAATTGATATGGGATATTTGAACACCTCGCCCTTTGCGGCCCTGATACTGGCAATAATGACGCAGACCACCTCCAGGATGCCAAGGGCTATAATCAGAGGTATGCCCACAATTATAAAGCATAATGGTATCAGCAGCAACGAGTAGAGTGCCACTGAGATCTGGAAGTTCAGGGAGGATTTCCCGTTCATGTTCACCCATTCTGACTCATCCTTCCTGGATATCCAGCAGATAAGGGGGCCAATGATCCCTCCGAAAGGGAAAAAGTATCCGGCAAATGTTGACAGGTGGCAGAACATTGCCCAGTCACGCTCCGATTGGGTGTAGGTCTTATTTTCTTCCATTGCTTTTTTCTAAAAAGACGGTATAGTATCAAAAATGCTGCATCTTCACCCGGGGGCGCTGCTCTTCACTGAGTGATTACCTTGAGTCAGGCAGGAAGACCGGATTCCGCTCATTGAACTTCCGCAGATAGACGAACATCATCTTCTTCTGGTTCTTGTTCCGCATTGAGACGAACTCCTCATATAGTTCAGGATCACGCATTAGCAGAGCCTCCAGGTTCTCTATATTGTATTCGTAAGTCTTACCCGTTTCAAAATCAATCATAAACATCTTCAGGTCTGTGCGCGACGAGTTGCCGCGGTACGGGTAGCCCCCATAGCCGTATGGGTCATAATACCTTGAATAATAGGGATTATAGTAGTACGGAGAATAGAATGACCTGTAGGGCGAATAGTATGGGTCATAATAACCGTAGGGGCTGTATCCCGAAGATGTTGTCACGTCAGCCACGAAGTGAATGATGGACCCGAAAAAGGTTATCCGGTTATAATTACCCTGAACATTGGCATACAGAACACCATTCCTGGCAAAACCCCAGATATTGTCCTTCTCAATCTCCTGCCTTACACCCATGTTGTCATAGTAGTATATCTTTTCAGAAGAGATAACCTGATCAAAGAAATCCTTGTCATTGTAGTCAACTGAAGTAAACAGCTTTGCCTTGGGCACGGGGCTGTTTGCTCTTACCATGTCAAAGTTCAGGTATATTCCGTCCCTGAACTTGAAGTCAGGAGTATACTGAACAAGAGTATCTCCTGGTTGCGCCCCTGCCATTCCCGTGGCAACCAGGGCAACTATCAGTGTCACTGCTGCCTTTTTCATCTTACTCTTTTCCAGGTTTTGCATCAAAAATTATACCGTAAGACAAAAATAATCTTTTATGAATAGTGAAGGCAGACCTCAACTCATCTTTATTGAAATTGATGTATATTTGAGTGACGTAAAATCTACTGCCCTCATACCATGCCGAACAGAACAAGAACGTCACCCATTCCGCATTCAGACCTGATGACACGGAGAACGCGCAACCGGATTTTGTTGCCGGTATCAGCGGCCATTCTCCTGGTGATAATTGCTCTTGTCACTGCCCTTTCAGGGCTGGTGTATACGCCACTGGTGGCAGGCACACTGGCACTGTTGCCCCTGGGACTGGCAACAGCCGAGCTGAGAAGGCTCATTGCTGACAGCAGGGATATCCTAAGGGAGATGGCTTCCATAGCTGAGAAGAACGAAGAGGTAATAAACTCCTTCTCTCACAAGATCAGGGAGCCGCTTAACAACCTGGTGCTGCTGGGGACCATGCTGAAAGAGACTACCTCCACCCCCAAGCAGCAGGAACTCATAGATACTTTCATAGCCTCCACCGGCTCCATGGTGGACGTGGTCAACGAACTGACCATGGAGACAGCGGGAAACATCACTTTTGAACGAAGAGGCGAGATACGGTTCAGGCTCGGTCCTATCATCCGTGACACCATTGAGCTGATGAAACTCAACAGGAATCATGACCAGAGTGTGGTGACCTATGATGACCACGGTGAGGGTACAGGCGAATACAGGGGTGATCCTATAGTTATCAAGCAGATACTTATTGACCTGCTCAGTGCTGCCATCTCAGGGGCCTCCGGAAAAGTGTCAATAAAGATCCAGGCCAGGGAGGCCGGAGTGAGGGATGGCTCGGAGAAGATTGAATTTACCCTCTCCTCCAATAACCCTGTTGTGTTCATAGGAGAGAAACGGCAACCTTATCCCCTGGCTGGCAGGTTAATACGCGATTGTGGCGGCAACTGGCAGGAATCAACCACCGGCTCAGGCTCATGGTTTGTCTTCTATATCAACCTGCTGAAGGCTGAAAAGCTTGTGGCACCCACTGCAGCCAGCACCCTGATCAGGGGAATGGCAGAGGAAAAGAGCAGGAAGGAGATGAAAGACCTGAATATACTGCTTGTGGAAGACAATCCCATCAACCAGCGTATAACCCAGCTCATGCTGGAGCCTCTGGTAAAACGGCTGGAGACGGCAAGAAACGGGAAGGAAGCGCTTGACATGTTCGGCACGGTACGCTATGATCTGATACTGATGGATGTACAGATGCCTGTCATGAACGGGCTGGTTGCCGCCGAGAAGATACGCAGGCTGGAGATGAGCACCCAGGCACATGTGCCTATTATAGCAATCACGGCCAACGCCATGCTGGGTGACAGGGAGCAGTGCCTGGCGGTGGGGATGGATGATTACATTTCCAAACCAATAGAGCCTGAGGTACTTATTGAGAAGATCACCGCACTGATCTGAGACAGCAGCTGCAGTCTGATACGGCTTATTCAGAAGGGTTTCACCCCCATAATCATCATGTCATCTATCTGATCATGCCCGTTCATCCATGATTCTATGGTCTCATCAAGGATGCGCTGCTGATCTGCCAGGGGGTATTTGCTGATAGTCAGAAGAATATGCCTCAGCCGCCGGTACATGAACTTCTTGTTCTCCGGACCTCCGAACTGGTCAGCATACCCGTCAGAGAAAAGATAGAGAAGATCACCCTCCTCAAGAGTGAATGTGCTGCGGTTGAATGAGACCATGGCGAACGACTGCACAACGTTTTTCTTATCGCCCTTGATCTCAAAGAGCTTGTCGTCACGCACAATGTATACTGGCAGGAAGGCGCCGGAGAACTCCATCACCTTCGTCTTCTTGTCAATGATGCAGATGCCCATCTCAATGCCGTCCTTGATGATGGCCTTGCCGCTCTCCTCCTTGAAGAAGGCTGACTCCAGCTCCCTGTTCATGGTAAGCAGTACCTGGTCACTGTCATCCACCTTCAGCTCATTGATGATCTTCTGGATGAGTTCCAGACCGATCATTGACATCAGTGCCCCGGGTACACCATGACCGGTGCAGTCAGCTGCAGCAATGAAGTACTTGTCATCCCGCTCGCTGAACCAGTAAAAGTCACCGCTGACGATGTGCTTCGGCCGGTAATAAATAAAATAGTCCTGGAAAATTCTGCGTATATGATGCTCTGCCGGGAGAAGTGCTGCCTGTATCCTTCGTGCGTAGTTGAGGCTGTCAATAAGGTCCTTGTTCCGCAACTGAAGCTCTGAACGCTGGATAGCTATTTCATTGTATGCGCTCTTCATCTCTGACAGGTGTTTCCTTGTCCTCAGAAGCACCCAGAACTGCAGCACAGCCAGGTAGACAAGAGCCACCACTATGAAGACCGCAATGGCATAGTTGATGACCGGATTGTCCCACAGTCTGCCAGCTATGACCGCGGCCGGCAGCATCATCTGATGAAGCAAGGCTGTCACCCGCTGGTAGCTTTGGAGGTTTCCACGGAAGCGTTGCCCGGTCTGAGAAGAGGAAGGAGCTTCAGGGAGGGTGAAGCGATCAACGGTCCCAGGCCATACTCAGGCCACCTGCGGTCTGTCAGCTGTATTGTTTCCGGATCAGAACAGACCACATTGGGCCACTCTCTCGGGAATGCCGGCAGTGAGTTTACCTTGGATGTGGCATCAATGAAGAGAGCGCCTCCGTCAAGGTGATACAGATCGCGCGCAGGATCACTGTTACCGGTCACCAGCCATGTAAGCATGGCCGGATCATCAGCATCAGCGCCGTCATCAACAGCTATGATCACCGTTCCCGGAGTGGTAAGAGAGGCGGGGAGAGAGGAAGCCATGCGATGCATGTCAAGCCCCGTGTCAGGTTTACTGATTGTCAGCACTGCCACAGGCAATGCATACTGTGCCATGGTTTTCAGCCCGGTGATATACCTGTTGGTGATCTCATCATCGGTAAGGAGCATCATTGGCATTGTATGGGACTCTGCCACGCGCTCCTCGGAGAGTTTGACCGTGGCATCAATACCCAGCTTGCCCCCCATGCTGAAACGGTCAGAAGAATGGTCAAGCACATCAAGCGGGCCGCGCGTGAGCAACAGGTCAGTCTCAAACCTCACATTGGCAAAGAATGCCTCTGCCACTGAGAGGTAATCAGTCACATGCACGTCACTGTTCACCACGATTATATACTTGCTGAGCATCATCTGACCGGCTCCGAAGAGGGCGCTGAGAACCTTCATGCCCTGCCCGGGATAGGTCTTGTCAATACTGACAATCACGAGGTTATGGGCCACACCTGAGACCGGCATATGAAGCTCGCGTATCTCCGGTGCAATTGTCAGTTTTATCGGAGCAAAAAAGATCTTCTCCGTGGCCTTGCCCATCCAGGCATCTTCCATAGGAGGCACGCCAACCACGGTAGCCGGGTAAACGGCATTCTTCCTGTGGGTGATGCATGTAACCCGGAACCTGGGATAGAGATCGGCGAGTGAATAGAACCCGGTGTGATCACCAAACGGACCCTCGGTGACGGGAGGCTCGGAGGTATCAACGTAACCTTCAATGACGAAGTCGGAGTCAGCCGGCACCCACAGGTCATTGGTCAGGCATCTGACGAGCTTTACTCTTTTTCGTCTGAGGAATGCAGCAAGGAGATACTCGCTGATATCTTCCGGCAGTGGGGCCGTGGCGGAATAGGTATATACCGGATCACCTCCCAGGGTGACTGTGACGGGCATGCGGCCGCCCTTTTTTTTCCATGCCTCAAAATGGCGGGCACCGGTTTTGTGCCTGTGCCAGTGCATTCCTGTCACATCCTTACCCATGACCTGCATGCGGTACATGCCGAGGTTTGTTCTGCCGGTGTCCGGATGGCGCGTATGAACAAGGGGCAGTGTGATGAACCTGCCTCCATCATGCGGCCAGCATTTCAGTATAGGCAGCCGGCTGAGATCCGGGGTGTGATCAACCACCTCCTGGCATTCTCCCCTGCCTCTCTTCCTGCGAGGGGCCAGGGTAAGAAACCTGATCATCCCGGGCAGCCTCGCCAGTCGCGTCAGCCTGCCGCGTGACCGGCCCAATGACTCAACCAGTGAGAAGATCTCTTCCCCTGCATCGTCAAGTGAGGCACGGCCCATGGCGGCCGCCATGCGCTCATCTGATGCAAAAGCATTTATAAGAAGAGGAAAATTTGTCCCTGTATCCTCGAAGAGAAGGGCACTGCCACCGTTTTTCACGAGCCTGTCAGCTATCTCCGTTATCTCCAGGTGGGGATCAACTCGACATGCAACGCGTGCCAGCTGACCGCGGGACTCAAGAAATGAAGCGAATTGAGCCAGACCGTTGAATGACATTTAGACACAGATTTCTCCAAAGATAAAAATAAAAAAACTCCGCTCGCTCGGAGTTTTTATAAAGGGTTTCTATCTCTTAGCCTTCGCAGCCGTAAACGCCATTGGGGCCAAGTTCTTCCTCAATGCGGAGGAGCTGGTTGTACTTGGCGATGCGGTCTGTACGACTGAGTGAGCCTGTCTTTATCTGCCCTGAATTGGTGGCCACGGCCACATCGGCAATGGTTGAGTCTTCAGTCTCACCCGAGCGATGGGAGGTAACTGTGGTATAACCTGCCCTGTGAGCCATCTCAATACAGTTGAGGGTCTCTGTCAGGGTGCCTATCTGGTTCAGTTTGATAAGGATAGAGTTGGCACATCCCATGGAGATCCCCTTCGAGAGATACTCCACATTGGTGACAAAGAGGTCGTCGCCAACAATCTGTATCTTTGAACCGAGCTGTTTTGTATGCAGCTGCCACCCTTTCCAGTCGCCCTCAGCCATACCGTCCTCAATTGAGTCAATTATCGGATACTTCTCCACCAGTGATGTAAGATAGCCGGCCTGCTCTTTGGAACTGAGCTTTCTGCCGTTCTTGCCTTCAAATTTGGCATAGTTGTAAACGCCATCCTCATAGAATTCGCTGGCTGCGCAGTCAAGGGCAATGGTGACATCGCTTCCCGGCTTATAGCCTGCGGCGGTGATTGCCCTGATGATACTCTCCAGGGTATCTTCAGTACCCTTGAGAGCAGGGGCAAAGCCGCCCTCATCACCCACTGCAGTACTCAGGCCGCGCTCCTTGAGCACCTTCTTAAGTGCATGGAACACCTCGGCTCCCATCCTGAGGCCTTCGGCGAACGTGCCTGCGCCTTTCGGCCGGATCATGAACTCCTGGAATGCTATGGGGGCATCAGAGTGTGAGCCGCCATTGATGATATTCATCATAGGAACCGGCAGCACGCGTGCGTTGGTGCCGCCTATATATCTGTAGAGAGGAAGCCCGTGATAGGCAGCCGCAGCCTTGGCGCATGCAAGGGAGACGCCAAGGATGGCATTGGCCCCTAGGGTCATCTTGGTAGGGGTGCCGTCAATATCAATCATCTTCTGATCTATTGCAATCTGGTTTGTGACATCCATTCCCATCAGGTCCTCGGCAATAACATTATTTACATTATATACTGCCTTGAGAACGCCCTTGCCCAGGTAACGGTTCTTGTCGCCGTCACGGAGCTCCAGCGCCTCATTCTCGCCGGTGGATGCTCCCGAGGGTACGGCAGCCCTTCCCGATGCACCGCTGGCTGTAATGACTTCGACCTCGATGGTCGGATTTCCCCTTGAATCAAGGATCTCTCTCGCATGAATACTAACTATCTGACTCATTGTATTTTAAATTTATTTATGATAGGTTGCAATATATAAAAAAAAGGGATACGGTCATAATGACTGTATCCCTTAATCAGATTTGCATTATCTGTTATTCTTTGGTATCTGCTGACTCAGCCGGCTCATCCGGGGAAGCTGTTTTTTCGGCTGTTTCAGGTTCACTTGCTGCTGCGGTTTCGTGCACTGCAGCTGTGGCTGTTTCTGCTGCTTTTTTCTTCGGGCTGCGGCGGCGGCGTGTAGATTTTGCCTTGGCACCTTCTGAAGCCAGCATATTTTCATTGTAGTCAACCAGTTCTATAATGCACATTTCGGCGGCATCGCCCAGCCTGGTGCCTGTCTTGAGTATACGGGTATATCCTCCCGGGCGGTCAGCCACTTTCGGACCCACCTCCCTGAATAGTTCAGCGACGGCGTTTTTGTTTTCAAGATAACTGAATACCACCCGGCGTGAGTGTGTTGAGTCATCCTTTGACCTGGTGATCAGAGGCTCAACATATGTTCTCAGTGCACGTGCCTTGGCAGTGGTGGTAGTAATACGCTTGTGAAGAATGAGTGATGAAGCGAGGTTGGCAAGCATTGCCTTTCTGTCAGCGCTTTTTCTTCCAAGGGGGTTTATAGCATTTAAATGTCGCATTTCTCTCTGTCCTTACCTGTTATTAATCTTTGTCGAGTTTGTATTTTGCCACATCCATCCCGAATGAGAGGTTCATTGTCTCCAGGAGCTCATCGAGTTCAGTGAGTGACTTCTTGCCGAAGTTGCGGAACTTGAGGAGGTCATTCTTATTGAACTTGACAAGGTCACCGAGTGATTCCACCTCAGCTGCCTTGAGGCAGTTAAGGGCTCTCACGGAGAGGTCAAGGTCAACGAGCTTGGTCTTGAGCAGCTGGCGCATATGGAGTATCTCTTCATCAAACTCCTCATTGGCCATCTTGTCTTCATAGTCGATGGTTATCTTGTCCTCGGAGAAGAGCATGAAGTGATAGATGAGTATCTTGGCCGCCTCCTTGAGGGCATCCTTGGGATGAATGGAACCGTCAGTCTGTATCTCGATGATCAGCTTTTCATAGTCGGTTTTCTGTTCAACCCTGTAGTTTTCAATTGAATACTTGACGTTGCGTACCGGGGTGAAGATTGAATCTATAGCTATCACTCCGAACTCTGCTTCTGCGGGCTGGTTTTCCTCAGCTGTAACGTATCCCCTGCCCTTGCTGATATTGATCTCTATCTGCAGCTTGACGTCGGGTTCCATACGGCAGATTACCAGGTCGGGATTCAGTACTTCGAAGCTGCTGAGAGCGTTGTTAAGGTCTCCGGCCCTGAAGACTTCCTCTCCGGAAATCTTGACCATGATTTTCTCATTATCAATATCCTCAACCATTCTCCTGAAGCGTATCTGCTTAAGGTTAAGAATAATTTCGGTAACGTCTTCCATCACTCCGGTGATGGTTGAGAATTCATGGTCAACGCCCTCTATCTTGATTGTAGTGATGGCGAATCCTTCCAGCGAGGAGAGGAGTATCCTTCTGAGGGCATTACCCACGGTGATGCCATAACCGGGTTCAAGCGGGCGGAATTCGAATTTTCCGTACTGGTCGTCCGCTTCCAGTAAAATTACTTTGTCAGGTTTCTGGAATGCTAATATGGCCATATGAATTGTATTACTTTTATTACTTGGAATATAGTTCAACTATAAGCTGCTCTCTGATCTCCTCAGGTATTTCGGAACGTTCGGGCACGCTCATGTATTTTCCGGCCATCTGTGTCTCGTCCCATTCAAGCCATGCCAGTTTTGAGCGGCGGTTGGAAGCGAGGCAATCGACGATTGTTTCGAGTGATTTGGACTTTTCGCGTACGCCTATTATATCACCGGGCCGGAGCTGGAGTGACGGTATATTGACAACGTTTCCGTTGACGGTGATATGACGGTGTGATACCAGCTGCCGTGCTGCTGCTCTGGTGGGGGCTATACCGAGGCGGTAGACCACGTTGTCAAGGCGTGACTCAAGCAGTTGGAGGAGTACCAGGCCGGTAACCCCGGAGGCAGATGCTGCCTTCTCAAAGGTATTACGGAACTGGCGTTCCAGGAGACCGTAGGTATATTTCACCTTTTGTTTCTCACGGAGCTGAACACCATATTCAGATGTCTTTTTTCTCTTCTTGCTCAGACCATGCTGGCCGGGAGGGAAATTTTTCCTGTCGAGGTGTTTGTCAGGGCCGTAAATAGGCTCTCCGAATTTCCTGGCGATTTTTGATCTGGGTCCTGTATATCTTGCCATTGAATAAAAAGTTTTCCTGTTTGTATACTGTTGTTATGAGCCTTTAAACCCTCCTGCGTGAGGGCGGGCGGCATCCGTTGTGAGGCATTGGTGTTACGTCAATGATCTCGGTCACTTCCACACCGCTGTTTGATATGGCACGGATAGCTGACTCGCGGCCTGATCCGGGTCCTTTGACGAAAACCTTTACTTTCCTGAGTCCAAGTTCAAAAGCAACCTTGGTGCACTCTTCTGCTGCCATCTGTGCGGCGTAGGGGGTGTTCTTCTTCGAACCCTTGAAGCCCATCTTGCCTGCCGAAGCCCAGGAGATCACCTGTCCGCTGCTGTTGGTGAGGCTTATGATGATATTGTTAAATGACGAATGAACGTGAGCCTGTCCCACCGGTTCAACCTTAACGACCTTCTTCTTTAATGTCCCAGTCTTCTTTGCCATATATCAATTATTTAGTAGCTTTTTTCTTGTTAGCGACGGTCTTCTTGCGTCCTTTGCGGGTACGGGCATTGTTTTTCGTACTCTGTCCCCTTACCGGCAGGCCGATACGGTGACGGATACCACGGTAACAGCCTATATCCATCAATCGCTTTATGTTCATCTGCGTCTCTGAACGAAGTTCGCCCTCAAGCTTATAGTTTTCAGCAAGGATTGAACGGATAGCGTTGATGTTGTCATCATTCCACTCTTCCACCTTCATGTGGCGGTCAACGCCTGCCTTGTCAAGCACCT
This sequence comes from Bacteroidales bacterium, assembly GCA_012513795.1. Classification (GTDB taxonomy): domain Bacteria; phylum Bacteroidota; class Bacteroidia; order Bacteroidales; family VadinHA17; genus SR-FBR-E99. The sequence continues at coordinate 21,989 of JAAZBN010000133.1, forward strand.
TCTGCGCAGTGCTTCGCCCAACACCATAGATATAAGTGAGAGCAACTTCGCCCTGCTTATTCCTTGGTAGGTCTACCCCATTAATACGTGCCATATACCTCTTTTAATTTGAAGTGCAAAGTTAATCAAATTTATCCCTGCCTCTGCTTGAACTTGGGATTTTTCTTATTTATCACATACAGACGCCCGTTACGCCTTACTATCTTGCAGTCGGCCGAGCGTTTTTTTATTGATGCTCTTACTTTCATCTCAGTCTCTTTTTCTATTTAAACCTGAACGTTATTCTTCCTTTGGTAAGGTCATAGGGCGACATTTCAACCTTCACCTTGTCTCCGGGCAGGATTTTGATATAGTGCATCCTCATCTTGCCGGAAATGTGGGCGGTGATGATATGTCCGTTCTCGAGCCTCACCCTGAACATAGCGTTCGAGAGGGCTTCGATGATTGTTCCGTCAATCTCTATTGATGGTTGTTTGGCCATATACTTACCTCTTTATTAAAACTTCTTCTATATACTCAAATGTTGTGAGCAGGTCGGGTTTGCCCTCCCTGACAGCAACAGCGTATTCATAGTGTGCCGACGGTTTGCCGTCACCTGTCCTGACTGTCCATCCGTCACTCTGGACGCGTGTGTTTTTTGTTCCCATATTTATCATTGGTTCTATGCAAATGACCAGATTCCTATCAAGTCTCGTGCCAGAGCCGCGTTTTCCGTAATTGGGAACTTCAGGTCCTTCGTGGAGATGCTTGCCTATTCCATGTCCCACCAGGGTGCGTACCACGGAGTAACCTCCGCTTTCTGCCTTCGTCTGTACAGCGTGAGAGATATCGCCCACACGGTTACCGGCTATGGCTTCCCTGGCGCCGGCTTCGAGTGAAGCCCTGGTGTATTCCATCAGTCGCAGCACCTCAGGTTTGACATCTCCCACGGCAAATGTATAGGCGCTGTCGCCATTCCATCCGTTCAGTATGACCCCGCAGTCAACGGAAATAATATCTCCGTCCCTGAGTTCATAGTCTGAGGGTATACCGTGGACCACTTCGTCATTGACAGATGTGCAGAGGGTGTTCGGAAAGCCGGCATAGCCCTTGAAGCCAGGCAGTGCACCGTGATCACGGATGAACTCCTCGGCAATGGTGTCAAGCTGACGGGTTGTGACCCCCGGCCTGATATGCGCGGCTACTTCTGCAAGAGTTTTTGAGACCAGCTGGTTGGCTTCCCTCAATAACTCTACTTCTGCATCCGTCTTAATATAGATCATCAAAGAACGTAAATCCGTTAAATAGCCGTCACGGCTCCGGTCCTGCCCTTGACGCGTCCTGACTTCATGAGGCCGTCATAGTGGCGCATGAGCAGATGGCTTTCTATCTGCTGGAGAGTATCCAGCACAACGCCCACGAGAATGAGGAGCGAGGTGCCGCCGAAGAACTGAGCAAACTCACCGCTGACGCCGAAGTTGACGGCAAAGGCAGGGAGGATGGCTATTATTGCAAGGAAGATTGAACCCGGAAGGGTTATCCTTGACATGATTGTGTCAAGGAACTCAACAGTCTTGCGACCCGGTTTGATACCGGGGATGAAACCGCCGTTCTTCTTCATGTCTTCTGCCATCTGTACCGGGTTGATTGTAACCGCGGTGTAGAAATAGGTAAAGAGGATGATGAGGATAGCGGTAACCAGGTTATACCAGAATCCGTACATGTTTGTGAATGCGACCACAAATCCTGATCCTGATTCCCTGAACCCTGCAAAGATGACCGGCAGCATCATTATCGCCTGTGCGAAGATAATGGGCATAACACCTGCCGCGTTCACCTTGAGGGGTATATATTGTCTTACGCCGCCGTACTGCTTGTTGCCCACTATGCGTCTTGCATACTGGACCGGTATGCGGCGGGTTCCCTGTACCAGGAGAACGGAGCCGAGTATCACGGCGAAGAGGAACACTATTTCGACCAGCAGGGCTATGAGACCTCCTGAGCCGCTCATACGTGTTCCGGCTTCAAATATGAATGATACCGGGAAGCGGGCAATGATACCCACCATGATTATAAGAGATATACCGTTGCCAATGCCCTTGTCCGTGATCCTCTCACCGAGCCACATCACGAAGATGGTGCCGGCAGTAAGGATAATCACTGAGGAGACCTGGAAGAACCATCCCTGAGTTACAAACGCCTCGGGGGGCAGTATGGCATGCAGGTTGGCAAGGTATGTGGGGGCCTGGAGAATAAGGATGGCCACTGTCAGGTACCTTGTGTACTGGTTCATCTTGCGCCGGCCGCTCTCTCCCTCTTTCTGCAGTTTCTGGAAGTAGGGGAAGACAATTCCCAGCAGCTGGATAACAATAGATGCCGAGATATATGGCATTATACCCAGTGCAAAGACTGATGCCTGTGAGAAAGCTCCTCCGGAGAACATGTCAAGAAGGCCCATGATACCGGATGATGTCTGGCTTCTGAGGTTCTCAAGCATGGAAGGATCGATGCCCGGCAGGGTGACATATTTACCCAGACGGTATAATGCAACGATACCAAGGGTGTAAATGATCCTGGCTCTCAGATCCTCGATCTTAAAAATGTTCTTTATGGTCTGAATGAATTTCATGCCTTAAAGTTTAACTGCGGTTCCCTTATTTGCTTCGATTGCTTCCTGTGCTGATTTGCTGAAAGCATGGGCATGAACCTCGAGCTTTCTGGTCAGTGTGCCCTTACCGAGGATCTTTACCAGAGCGTTCTTGTTCACGAGACCTGCTGTGAGCAGTGTCTGGAAATCGATCCGTCCGGTATCAAGCCTGGCGGCAAGCGCCTCGAGGGTACTAAGGTTGATGGCCTTGTACTCCACGCGGTTGATATTTTTGAATCCCGATTTCGGCACTCTTCTCTGGAGGGGCATCTGGCCGCCTTCAAAGCCTATCTTCTTGCTGTAGCCAGAACGTGACTTGGCACCCTTGTGGCCGCGGGTGGAGGTGCCGCCATGGCCTGATCCCTCACCTCGTCCGATGCGCTTTTCTCTCTTTACCGATCCGGGGGCTGGTTTTAAATTACTTAAATCCATTGTAAAATATATAATGCTGTTAATACCTTATAGTTTCTCTACCTTAACCAGGTGTTTCAGCTTGTTGACCATACCCATTATCTGGGCAGTATCTTCGTGTTCAACAGTCTGGTGCATCTTTCTTATACCCAGCGCCGCGAGTATCCTTTTCTGTGATTCGGGCTGGCCTATCCTGCTCTTTATCTGGGTTATCCTGATTTTTGCCATGATACTTGAATATTACTAACCGTTAAACACTTTTTCCAAGGTAACACCCCTGTGGTCAGCCACTGTGCTGGCATCGCGCAGCTCAAGCAGGGCGGCGATGGTTGCCTTCACCAGGTTATGGGGGTTCGAAGAGCCCTTTGATTTGGCAAGCACATTCCTCACACCCACGCTCTCAAGAACGGCGCGCATAGCACCTCCGGCTATGATTCCGGTACCTTCCGTTGCAGGTTTGATGAAGACGTATGCTCCTCCAAATTTGCCATACTGCTCATGAGGGATCGTTCCCTTGTTGACCGGCACCCTGATGAGGTTTTTCTTGGCATCTTCAATACCCTTGGCGATGGCAGTTGTCACCTCACTTGCCTTACCCAGGCCATGACCCACAATTCCCTTCTCATCACCGACGACTACGATGGCTGAAAAGCTGAAGGTACGCCCTCCCTTGGTTACTTTGGTTACTCTCTGGATGCTTACCAGCCTGTCGGTAAGTTCAAGATCGCTGTTCTTTACTCTCTTTATTCCGTATGCCATACTGATTAGAATTTTAAGCCGCCTTCGCGAGCTCCGTCAGCTAATGATTTAACCCTGCCATGATACTGGTATCCGCTTCTGTCAAAGACAACGGTTTCAATGCCCTTCTCCCTGCACACCTCGGCTAGACGCTTGCCTACCAGCATGGCTACCTCACTCTTCTTCTTTCCGGTGATTGTGGCTATTTCCTTCTCCCTTGAGGAGACGGATGCCAGTGTCACTCCGTTGACGTCGTCAACAGCCTGAGCATATATCTGTTTGTTGCTGCGGAAGACTGACACTCTTGGTTTTTCAGCCGTTCCCCTGATCCGGTTGCGGATTCTCAGTTTGATCTTTTCTCTTTTTTCTGTCTTTGATAAAGCCATGACTTTACTGTTTAATCATGTTACACTCCAGCCGATTTGCCGGCCTTTCTCCTGAGCTGCTCGCCCACGAACTTGATACCCTTGCCCTTGTAAGGCTCAGGCGGTCTCAGTGACCTGATCTTTGCCGCCACATGGCCTATGAGCTGCTTGTCAATGCTTGAGAGGGTAATGATGGGATTACTTCTCTTTTCTGTCTTGGTTTCAACCTTTATCTCCTGCGGCAGCTCCATGACTATATCATGCGAAAAGCCCAGGCTCATCTCAAGACGCTGACCGTTGGCTTCTGCGCGATAGCCTACGCCAACAAGTTCAAGTTCTTTCCTGTAGCCGGTGCTGACGCCCACAACCATGTTGGCAATGAGCGCCCTGTAAAGGCCATGGAGCGACTTGAGGCGCTTCTCGTCATTGGGCCTGGAAAGTATGATTTCATTATTCTCAACCTCCACCCTGATGTCACTGTCTATCTTCTGCGACAGAGTTCCCAGGGGGCCTTTAACACTGACCACGTTGTCGTCACTCACATCAATGGTGACTCCTGATGGCAGGTTTACAGGTAATTTTCCTACTCGTGACATTTAACTTCCTCCTGTTTAGTAGACATAACATATTACTTCACCACCGACATTCTCCTTAACTGCCTCTTTCTCGGTCATCACGCCGTGCGAGGTTGAAAGGATGGCAATTCCCAGTCCGTTGAGTACTCTGGGGAGTTCATCAACCCCGGCATATCTCCTGAGGCCCGGACGGCTCACCCGCTGTATCTGTTTGATAGCAGGGAGCTTTGACTTGGGATGATACTTGAGGGCGATCTTGATTTTGCCCTGCAGATTATCATCAATAAACTTATAGCTCAGAATATATCCCTTGTCATAAAGTATCCTTGTGATATCCTTCGTCAGGCCGGTAGCCGGTGTTTCAACCACTTTATGTCCGGCTCTGATGGCATTCCTTACCCTTGTAAGAAAATCTGCTATTGGATCTGTCATCTTATAGTATAATTAATTGTTTATATCTCGGTTGTTACCAGCTTGCTTTTCTTACGCCCGGGATAAGCCCTTTTGAAGCCATCTCCCTGAAGGTAATCCTGCTGATGCCAAACTGCCTCATGTATCCCCTTGGCCTGCCGGTGAGCTTGCACCTGTTGCGCTGCCTGATAGGGTTTGAGTTGCGCGGCAGGGTGCTCATTGCAATGTAGTTGCCTTCAGCTTTGAGAGCAGCTCTTTTTGCAGCATACCTTTTGGCAAGTTTTGCGCGTTTGACCTCGCGGGCTTTCATTGATTCCTTAGCCATATTCCGATCTGTTTACTTGTTTTTAAAGGGAATTCCGAATTCTTTAAGCAGGGCATAAGCCTCCTCATCACTTTTAGCCGTTGTGACAAAGGTGATCTGAAGCCCCATGATCTTGGCTATCTTGTCAAGATCAATCTCGGGGAATATTATCTGCTCGGTAATGCCCAGGGTATAGTTGCCCCGGCCGTCGAGCCTGGCACCCACCCCCTTGAAGTCGCGTATCCGCGGCAGAGCCACTGCAATGAGCCTCTCGAGGAACTCATACATACGGTCCTTACGAAGGGTCACCATCACTCCTATGGGCATGGCCTTCCTGAGTTTGAAATTGGAGATATCCTTCCTGGAGACGGTCTGCACAGCCTTCTGCCCGGCTATATCACTAACCTCTTTCTGCCCCATTTCAAGCAGTTTCTTGTCAGCGATAGCCTGACCGATTCCCTGGCTGATAACTATCTTTTCCAGACGGGGCACCTGCATCACAGTCCTGTAGCTGAACTGCTTCATGAGAGCAGGCGTTATCTCACTCTTGTATTTGGTCTTTAAAGCAGGCGTATACATTATTTGATCTCCTCTCCTGATTTTTTGGCGTAACGTACCAGTTTGTTCTTGTCATTCAGCTTGCGGCCGACGCGTGTGGGCTTACCGCTTGCCGGGTCAATGACCATAAGGTTCGAGATGTGTACGGGTGCCTCCTTTTTAAGGATGCCTCCCTGGGGTGCCTTGGCATTGGGCTTGGTATGTTTTGATACCAGGTTAACCCCTTCCACCAGGGCTTTGTTCTTATCCCTGTCTACCTCAAGGACACGGCCTTTCTGTCCTTTGGATTCACCGGCAATGACAGCCACTGTGTCTCCCTTTTTGATGTGTAATTTCTTCTGCATCGGGTGTCAGTTTAAAAGTATTATAACACTTCAGGTGCAAGTGAGACGATCTTCATGTACTTGTCGCGCAGTTCCCTGGCCACGGGACCGAAGATACGGGTGCCGCGCACCTCATCCTGGTTGGTGAGGAGTACCACCGCGTTGTCATCAAAGCGGATATATGAGCCGTCAGCACGGCGTATCTCCTTCTTTGTCCTTACAACCACGGCCTTGCTCACTGATCCTTTCTTTGCTTCACCGGAGGGCAGAGCACTCTTTACCGAGACAACTATCTTGTCTCCGACGCTTGCGTACCTCTTCTTGCTTCCGCCGAGCACCCTTATGCAAAGTACCTCCTTGGCACCGGTGTTATCGGCAACAGTCAACCTGCTTTCCTGCTGTATCATAATTACTTAGCTCTTTCAATTATTTCCACCAATCTCCAGGCTTTGTTCTTGCTGAGAGGCCTGGTCTCCATTATGCGTACCGTATCACCAATGTTGCAGGTGTTCTCCTCATCATGAGCCATCAGCTTTTTGGTTTTGTTGACGAACTTGCCATAGATGGGGTGCTTTACCTTCCTGCGGATGGCAACGACGATAGATTTGTCCATCTTGTTGCTGACGACAACACCTGTACGCTCTTTTCTAAGATTCCTTTCTTCCATGCTGATAACGGCTATTTGGTTTTATCATTCAACTCTCTCTTGCGCATCTCTGTCATGAGCCTGGCAATAGTTTTTCTGCTCTCCTTGATCTTCTGTGGATTATCAAGGGGAGAAATTGCGTGGTTTAGCTTCATGCGCACGAGTGCGGTCTTCTCATTGTCAATACGTTCGAGAAGCTCCTGGTTGCTTAATTCTCTTATCTCTGAACTTTTCATCGCTCTCTTTTTTTATTCCTCAGCGTAATCACGTCGAACCACGAATTTTGTTGCCACGGGGAGCTTGCCTGCTGCAAGGCGGAGTGCTTCCTTGGCCACGGCGTAAGATACGCCTTCAGCCTCTATGATAATGCGTCCCGGGGTTACAGGCACCACGAATCCTTCGGGTGCACCTTTACCTTTACCCATACGTACCTCTGCAGGTTTTTTGGTTATCGGTTTATCAGGGAAGACGCGGATCCATATCTGGCCCTCACGTTTCATGTGACGGGTGACAGCCTGGCGTGCAGCCTCAAGCTGACGGCCGGTGATCCATGCCTCCTCGAGGGTTTTGATGCCAAATGATCCGAATGCCAGCTGATTGCCTCTCTGGGCATTGCCTTTCATCCTGCCCTTCTGGCTCCTCCTGTACTTGGTCTTCTTCGGTTGTAACATCGCTCAGTTATATTAAATAGTTATATACTTATCGGGATTCTTTTTTGCCACCCCCGCTTCTTTTCCTGTATCCGCCGGTAGGTGCCTTGCTGCCCTTAATGTTCTTGGCGCCTATGTTCGGGCTGAGGTCACGCTTGCCGTATACCTCTCCGTTGCAGATCCATACCTTGATGCCTATAAGGCCAACCTTGGTAAGTGCCTCTGCCAGGGCATAGTCTATGTCAGCACGGAAAGTATGAAGAGGGATTCTCCCATCCTTATAGGTCTCATTACGGGCCATCTCGGCGCCGCCGAGCCTGCCTGATATCACAACCTTTATGCCTTCAGCGCCCATGCGCATGGTGGAGGCAATGGCCATCTTGATAGCGCGGCGATATGAGATCTTTCCCTCCACCTGGCGTGCTATGTTGCCGGCAACGATAGCTGCATCAAGCTCCGGACGCTTCACCTCGAAGATATTTATCTGGACCTCCTTTTTGGTGATCTTCTTGAGCTCCTCTTTAAGCTTGTCAACCTCCTGGCCTCCTTTGCCGATAATGATACCGGGACGGGCTGTGTTTACGGTGACGGTTATGAGCTTGAGGGTACGTTCAATGACTATCTTTGAAAGACTTGCCTTGGCCAGCCTGGCATTAAGGTATTCCCTTATGCGGGTGTCTTCAACAAGCTTGCCTGAGAAGTCATTGCCACCGTACCAGTTGGAGTCCCATCCCCTGATAATTCCTACTCTGTTGCCTATCGGATTTACTTTTTGTCCCATTGTTTACTCTGAAATAGTTTCAACTTCCTGATTCCTGCTACCCAGCACAAGGGTTACATGGTTTGATCTCTTGCGAATACGGTAAGCCCTTCCCTGGGGGGCAGGCTGGATACGGCGCAGTATGCGGCCGCCATCTACCTTCACCTCCTTGACATACAGGTTGCTCTCTTCAAGGCGGACGCCCTCGTTCTTGGCCTGCCAGTTGGCTATGGCTGAGAGAAGGAGCTTTTCCACCCTGCGTGATGCTTCCTGCTTGCTGAACCTGAGGATATCAAGAGCCCTGTTCACTTCCTGGCCCCTGATAAGATCAGTAACCAGCCTCATTTTGCGCGGGGATGTCGGGACATTCCGGAGAATGGCCTGAGCCTTCTCTTTTGCGGCTTCCTTTCTGGCGCCTGCGCTTATTCTTTTTCTTGCACCCATTTCTGATAATTTTTCAGTTTATGCTACACTACCCTATTTCTGTTTCCCGCCATGACCACGGAATGTACGGGTAGGGGCAAACTCACCCAGCTTGTGGCCAACCATGTTCTCTGTAATGTAGACAGGTATAAATTTGTTTCCGTTATGCACTGCCAGCGTGTGTCCCACGAAATCGGGAGAAATAACTGATCTTCTTGACCAGGTCTTGATCACAGTTTTCTTTCCGCTGTCATTCATTGCTTCCACCTTTTTGCCCAGGGGGAGATCAATGAAGGGGCCTTTTTTAATGGATCTGCTCATCGTATCAATTATTTTTTCCTTCTTTCAATAATATGCTTGTTCGAATACTTGGTACGGCTCCTGGTCTTGTAACCCTTGGCGGGCTTGCCGCTGCGTGAGCGCGGATGTCCTCCCGAGGCCCTTCCTTCGCCACCGCCCATGGGGTGATCAACCGGGTTCATCGCAACGCCCCTTGTCCTGGGTCTGCGGCCCAGCCAGCGCTTGCGCCCTGCCTTGCCGGAACGTTCCTGGTTGTGGTCAGTGTTTGAAACAGTACCTATCGTGGCGCGGCACGAGGTAAGCACCATCCTTGTCTCACCCGAAGGAAGCTTGATGATTGCATACTTGCCGTCACGGGCAGCCAGCTGTGCAAAGGTGCCTGCACTGCGGGCCATGGCTGCACCCCTTCCGGGCTTCAGCTCAATGTTGTGCACTATTGTGCCCAGGGGTATGTCTTCCAGGAAAAGGGTGTTGCCTACCTCCGGCGCTGCCGCCTTTCCTGACATCAGCTCCTGACCGACCTTCAGACCGTTGGGAGCAATGATATACCTCTTCTCACCGTCTTCGTAGGTGAGAAGAGCAATACGTGCCGACCTGTTGGGATCATACTCAATTGAGGTTACCCTGGCGGGTATGCCGTCCTTGGTCCTCTGAAAGTCGATCACCCGGTACATCCTCTTGTGGCCGCCGCCAATGTACCTCATGGTCCGTCTGCCGTTAACGTTCCTTCCTCCTGACTTCTTCAGCGGCGCGAGCAAGGATTTCTCCGGCCTGTCACTTGTCACCTCGTCAAAGGTGCTCGTGATCTTATGTCTCTGGCCTGGTGTTACAGGCTTGATCTTTCTGACTGCCATACTATATTAAATGTTGCTGTAAAAATCTATTGTCTCTCCTTTGGCGAGAGTGACAACAGCCTTCTTCGTTGCTGCCGTCCGGCCCTTCATCATACCTGATTTGGTATATCGGGTCTTCGTCTTGCCACCATAGTTGATTGTGTTCACAGACTCAACGTTCACGCCGTAAAGATCTTCCACTGCCTTCTTGATCTGCAGCTTGTTGGCCTGACGTGCAACCAGAAAACCATACCTGTTGTAGGCCTCGCCCTGACTGGTCATCTTTTCGGTCACTATGGGTTTGATCAATATTTCCATAACTATGCTCCTGGTTTATATTGTTGACTGCAAAACATCAACTGCGCTCTCCGTCAGCACCAGAGTTGAAGCTTTCATTATATTGTAAGTATTTAAATCACTGATAATTACAACTTCAACTCCCTGCAAATTTCGAGATGACAAATATATGTTTTTATTTTGTTCTGATAAAACAATAAGTGAATTTTTCCTGGACAGGTTGAGATTTGCGCTCATGCCGGCCATTTGAGAAGTCTTCGGAACCTCCATTGAGAAATCTTCAAGGACTATTATTTTGTTTTCTTTAGCCTTGTATGAGAGGGCCGATTTTCTTGCCAGCTGTTTCACCTTTTTATTAAGCTTGAAGCCATAGAATCTGGGTCTGGGGCCGAAGATACGGCCGCCGCCGCGGAACTCGGGGTTCTTGATGCTGCCGAAGCGTGCTGTTCCGGTACCCTTTTGTCTCTTGAGCTTGCGTGTACTGCCCATGATCTCGCTGCGTTCCTTGGCTTTGTGAGTACCCTGTCTCTGGCTGGCCAGATACTGTTTGGTATCGAGGTAAATAGCGTGATCATTGGGTTCGATGCCGAAGATGGCATCATTAAGAGTGACCTTTTTTCCGGTCTCTTTGCCTTCTATGTTATATACTGCTATTTCCATTACTTTGTTATTATTACGTAACCACCTTTGGGGCCGGGTACGGCACCCTTGACAAGAAGCAGGTTTGATTCGGGAAGGATTTTGACCACCCTGAGTTCCGTTTCCTGCTGTCTGCCGCCTGTTCTTCCAGCCATGCGCATTCCGGGCATGACTCTTGACGGCCATGATGAGGCGCCCATTGAACCGGGAGCCCTGAGACGGTTATGCTGACCGTGGGTCTGGTCACCCACACCACCGAAACCGTGACGCTTGACAACACCCTGGAAGCCCTTACCCTTGGTCCATCCTCTTACATCAAGATAGGTGTCATCATTGAAGAGATCCACGGTAATAACATCTCCAAGCTTGTACTTGTCCTCCTCGAATCCCACAAATTCAGCAACCTTCCGCTTGGGTGCGGTGCCTGCCTTCTTAAAGTGACCTATCTCAGCCTTATTGCTTGACTTCTCTTTCTTGTCGTCATAACTGAGCTGCAAAGCCGAATAACCATCTTTCTCCACAGTCTTTACCTGTGACACCACACACGGGCCCACTTCCAGAACTGTGCATGGAATGCTCTTGCCCTCTTCACTGAAGACGGATGTCATTCCAACCTTTTTTCCTATTAATCCCTGCATAATTCAGTAATTTTCCGGTTTCACACTTTTATTTCCACTTCCACTCCGCTGGGCAGCTCAAGCTTCATCAATGCATCGATGGTTTTGGGGGTTGAGCTGTATATGTCAAGCAGGCGCTTGTAAGATGACAGTTCGAACTGCTCTCTTGATTTCTTGTTGACGAACGGAGAACGGAGCACCGTATAAATTCTCTTGTGGGTGGGAAGCGGTATGGGGCCGCTGACAACTGCACCCGTCGATTTGACCGTCTTGACGATCTTTTCAGCCGACTTGTCGACCAGGTTGTGATCGTAAGACTTCAGTTTGATGCGGATTTTCTGACTCATCTCTTTTAAAGAATTTTTCCTGTTGTTACTTCAATAATTTTCTTTGCCAATTCTGCAGGCACCTCTTCAAAATGGGAGAACTCCATTGTGGATGTTGCCCTGCCCGAGGTAAGGGTACGCAGTACTGTAACGTATCCGAAGTTTTCTGCCAGAGGTACTTTTGCTTTTATTACCCTTGCACCTGCTTTCGATTCCATACCTTCCACCTTGCCTCTGCGCTTGTTGAAATCGCCTACCACATCACCCACGTACTCTTCCGGGGTAACCACTTCGGCGTTCATCACCGGCTCGAGCAGCACCGGACGGCATTTGCCTGCCGCGTTGCGGAAGGCCTGCCTGGCTGCTATCTCGAACGATAGCGAGTCGGAGTCAACGGGATGGTACGAACCGTCTTTGAGGATAACCTTGAGGCTGTCAAGCGGGAAGCCGGCCAGCGGGCCGTTGGTCATTGCCTCACGGAATCCCTTCTCTATTGAAGGAATAA
>JAAZBN010000134.1 GCA_012513795.1 Bacteroidales bacterium
TGCACAGGTTTATTTCAGGGTGAAGGCTGATGAGGAGAGTGTCAAGGGCTCAATCTACAATGTTAACAATTTCAGATGGCAGATTGTGAACCTGGCACGCACCACGCTTCGTAACATCATCGGCACCCTGACATTGAAGTCGGCCAACAGTGAGCGTGGCAAGATAAATGCAGAGTTGTACAGCACGCTGCACACCGAGACACAGGGGTGGGGTATTGAGATCGTGCGCACGGAGCTGAAGCAGATTGATCCTCCCAAGGACGTTCAGGAGACAATGAACAAGGTAGTCAAGGCCGAGAATGAAAAGATTGCTGCTATTGACATGGCCTCTGCCACCGAGACTGTTGCCGACGGTGTTAAGAGGGCCAAGATCAAGGAAGCTGAGGGCGCCAAGCAGGCAAAAATCCTTCAGGCCGAGGGCGAAGCAGAGGCTATCAGGCTGGTGAATGAGGCCGCGGAGAAGTACTTTATTGGTAATGCACAGATACTCAGGAAACTGCAGGCTCTTGAGACATCATTGCAGAACAATACCAAGGTTGTTGTGCCTGAAGGGAGTGATCTTGTGAATGTGATAGGCGAGATGGCCGGTGTTGCGCCGTTGCCGGGCAAGAAGTAGCCCTGTCAGCAGACCACCCTGACAGCGGCGGATCAAGGTATTGTCGTGACCTGTAGATGAACAATCAGTGCCGGGAGTTGTTTAATTTTTGATAAACAATAAACAGGTGCATGGTATGAAAGTAAAGGACAAAACAATAGTGGTCACCGGAGGAGGAAATGGCATTGGCCGTGAGCTGGTATTGAACCTTCTTGACCGGGGTGCCAGGGTGGCGGCAGTTGATCTCAATGAGACTGCGCTTGGTGAGACCAGGAATCTGGCCGGAAGCAGGGCTGAGAGATTATCGGTACATGTTATGAATATCACCGATGAAAAGGCTGTTGCCCGGCTGCCGGAAGAGGTTACAGCAATTCACGGGTCAGCGGACGGACTGATTAACAATGCCGGTATCATACAGCCTTTTGTCCGCTTAAAGGACCTCAACTTTGAGGTTGCGGAGAGGGTTATGGATGTCAACTTTTTCGGGACCCTTTACATGGTCAAGGCTTTTCTGGCGCCTTTCAGGGCTCAACCCGAAGCGCATATTGTCAACGTCTCCAGCATGGGCGGCTTCCTGCCTGTCCCGGGGCAGTGTGTTTACGGGGCATCCAAGGCTGCAGTAAAAATGCTTACCGAGGGTCTTTATGCAGGACTGTTAGGCACGGGGATCAGGGTGTCCATTGTTTTTCCCGGGGCCATTGCAACGGAGATTACCAAAAACTCAGGTGTTGAGGCTCCAGGATCAGGGAACAGGGATGTTGACAGTTCAAAGTTCAATCCAATGCCGGCTGCTGATGCTGCGAAGGATATAATTGATGGTATGGAGAAGAATAAGGTCAGAATACTGGTGGGTAAGGACGCAAAGTTCCTCAACCTGTTATACAGGATCAGTCCTGGTTATGCTACCAGGTTCATCAGCAAGCAGATGAAATCTCTTCTTCCTGATTGAGCAGTACCTTCTGCTTTTATTGAAAAGTCTGAATAATTTATTATTTTTGCATCCGCATTGGTCGGTAGTCCGCCAGCTGGCGGACAGACTTTGGCTGGAAAAATGGTCGGTTGGCCGAGTGGCTAGGCATCGGTCTGCAAAACCGGGTACGGCGGTTCGAACCGAGTGAGCGAAGCAAGGCGAAGCGAAGGAGTTCGCGAGGCGAACAGAGTGAGACGAGCAATCCGCCACCGACAAGTTATTTGAGGTATTGAGCTAAGTAAAAATATTGGTCGATTGTCCACCATTTGGCGGACAGTCATCGACTGGAGAAATGGTCGGTTGGCCGAGTGGCTAGGCATCGGTCTGCAAAACCGGGTACGGCGGTTCGAATCCGCCACCGACCTCAA
>JAAZBN010000135.1 GCA_012513795.1 Bacteroidales bacterium
ATGACAGACACTGGGAGACCCTTTTAAAGGTTATCAACGGAGAAAAAACAGAAGAGAGGCCTGTGGGATTCATCATTGACAGTCCATGGCTGCCCGGCTGGCATGGAACAACAATCCTTGAATACTTTGCTGACCCTGTCACCTGGTTCGAGGCTAACCTCCACGCCCAGGAAGCTTTTCCCGATGTGATGTTCCTTCCGGGCTTCTGGTCCGAGTATGGGATGTGCACAGAACCTTCGGCGTTCGGAACCAAAATGGTATGGACTGAGAACGACTTTCCCCACCCGGTTAAACTGAACTGCTCCACCGAAGCCATCTCGGCATTGACAAAACCCAGCGTGAAGACTGACGGTCTGCTGCCCTTTGTCATAAGCCGAATGGTGAAATATGAAGATAAGGTTAAGGCAAGCGGATGTCACTACCGCTTTGCCATCAGTCGCGGGCCACTCAATATTGCTTCCTTTCTGTTCGGAACTACGGAGTTCATGATGGCGCTGGCGGTCACCCCTGACGAGGCACAGCAGGCACTGACGGTGATTACTGACTTCGTTATTGACTGGCTGGAACTGCAATTTGAAAAGTTCCCTGATATACAGGGAGTTCTGCTCCTGGATGATATTGTGGGTTTTCTGGGGCAGCCTGACTTTGAGACCTTCGTGCTGCCTCACCTGAAAAGAATATACGGCACTTTCAACCCGAAGGTTGGTTTCTTTCACAATGATGCTCCGGGCGTGATTACAGCCCAATACCTTAAGCAGATTGGTATCAACCTGTTCAACTTCAGCTTCAATCATCCTATCACGGAGATAAGAAAACTTGCCGGTGAAGATGTCATCCTTCTGGGCAACCTGCCGCCAAGAGATATTCTTGCCATGGGTTCAACAACCGAGGTGGAGGCGGGCGTGATCAGCATGATGCGTGAAGCCGGCAACACGAAGGGAATAATCTGGTCATGCGGGGGAGGAATGCCTCCTGATGCTCCTACGGAAAATATCCGTACATTTATCACGACAGTGAGAAATTTTTCCTAACACAGAAACCGTATGCTATTATTAGGTATTGACCTTGGCAGCTCATCGGTGAAGGTATCCGTTATTGACGGAGAGACCGGCAGGGCTTTATCATCATCATCATATCCGCCAACAGAGATGAAAATATCCGCTCCCTATCCCGGCTGGGCCGAGCAGGATCCGGAAGAGTGGTGGAGCAACTTTACCCTGGCTCTGGCAGCATGCCTTAAACCTCTGGGACCAAAGCGAAAAGACGTTGGCGCCATCGGCATCTCCTACCAGATGCATGGCCTGGTGGCCGTGGATAAAGATAAAAAGGTGCTTCGCCCTTCAATCATATGGTGTGACAGCAGAGCTGTGGAGACAGGTGAAAGGGCGTTTGACAGGCTGGGAAGGGACTTCTGCCTGCATCACCTGCTCAACTCCCCGGGTAACTTCACAGCTTCCAAACTGGCGTGGGTCAGGGAGAATGAGTCTGAGGTCTTTAATAAGATACACAAGATCATGCTTCCAGGTGACTACCTGGCCATGAGGATGACCAATGAGATCAGAACCACCTTCTCAGGCCTCTCCGAAGGGATCTTCTGGGACTTCATGCGCAATGAGGTCTCCGAAGAGTTGCTTGATTATTACGGCATTGATCCTGCCCTCCTGGCTGAGCCTGCCGGGTCATTCTCCATACAGGGAGAGCTGACAGGCCGTGCTGCTGAGGAGCTTGGACTGCCAGCCGGCATACCCGTCTCCTACAGGGCCGGTGATCAGCCTAACAATGCGCTGTCACTCAACGTGCTGCAGCCGGGAGAGGTGGCCACCACGGCAGGCACTTCAGGTGTCATCTACGGGGTCACTGACAGAACCCAGTTTGACCCGATGTCACGGATCAACACTTTCCTGCATGTCAATCATACGGAGAGGCTGAACCGGCTGGGAGTGCTGTTGTGCATCAACGGCACGGGGATACTGAACTCCTGGCTCAAGAAG
>JAAZBN010000136.1 GCA_012513795.1 Bacteroidales bacterium
TGTATACAGGATTGAGCTTCCGAAGCAGGCTTCTGAGGTTCCTTCAAAATAAAAAATCCTGCTTGCGCAGGATGATTTCTTGTGATCCCGACAGGACTCAAACCTGTAACCTTCTGATCCGTAGTCACAACTAAATACTTTTCGACGTTTTTCTGAAGACACTGCAATGTGTTGATAAATTGGACTTGTAAGATTATAACCTTATGATTATTTTTTGGTCATTTATTGAATTGTTATTATATTTGTGTATTCAGTTGTGTATTCACTAATCTGACGGAAATGCAAGCAACAGCACGAATCTATTTTCAGAAGGCACCAGCAAAGAGGACAACGGACGATCTCTGCCCGGTGAAACTATGCGTTACTCACAACCGGAAACGGAAATATTATTCAATCAGTGAAGAGATAAAAGACCATAGCTGGCTATACGTCACTGAGGATGCTATTGAGAAGATAACGTCTGACAGTCCACGTGGCAAATACCGTGACATGGCATTTGAATACAAGCGGATCACGGATAAGGCTACCGCAATAATCAATGAATTGGCAATCTTCAGCTTCAATCAGTTTGAACAGAAGTTCAAAAACGAGGTAACGGACTGGGATAATGTTTTCGCTGCAATGATTGAGCACATCAAAGAACTGAAGTCTGAAGACCGTTTCAGCTATGCAATGAGCTTTGAAAGCACAATGAGAGCCGTTAAGGAGTACCACCAGGGGAAGGCCTTAGACTATAATTGCAGGCAGAAGGTTGTCACCAGGTATGAAGATTATCTGTCCGGTAAGGCATTGAGCTTTGTTGACATCACCCCGGCATGGTTAAAGAGGTTTGAGAAGCACCTACGGCAGCAGGGGAAATCAACTTCGACAATTGGAGTTTATGTTCGGAATCTTAGAGTAATGTTTAACCTTGCAATTAATGAACACAAGGTAAGGGCGGAAAATCCCTTCAAAAAGCACAAGCCGAAAACATCTACAGGCCGGAAGATTGCACTCACGGCAGAGCAGATCAGTCTCATTGCAAACTATCAGACCGGGGATCCAAAAGAACTGTTTCACCGTGATATGTTCATGTTCTCATTCCTGGGGTGCGGTATGAACTTGACCGATATAGCACGTTTACGTCACTCCAACATTGAGGGCGGGGAAATTATCTTTGTGCGTAAGAAGACCGAGGCAGGAGAGAAGACAGAAGAGGCGTTGCGGATTCCGATCACCCGTCAGATGCAATCAATCATTGACCTCCACAGTGTTCGTGCAGTCGGTCATGATGCCTTCTTGTTTCCGATCCTGCGTCCTGATTGGGATGAAGAGCGGAAATTTGCGGAGGTAAGGCAGTTAACTAAGATGGTCAACTATTATCTCAAACGAATTGCAAAGGCCGTTAAGATTGAAGAGAATGTGTCTTCTTACGTGGCACGGCATTCATGGGCAACTATAAGCAAGAACACCGGAGCCAGCACGGAGTACATTTCTGAGCAGCTGGGGCACTCTTCAGTGTTGGTGACAAAGTTATATCTCAAAGGCTTTGAGAAGGAGGCCAGGGAGCGGCAGAGCGGGAAAATTGAGGATGCAATCTATAATCAAAAAGTTATCTGATATGGAAAAGTACATTGAA
The DNA here is from genome assembly GCA_012513795.1 of Bacteroidales bacterium. Lineage (GTDB taxonomy): Bacteria > Bacteroidota > Bacteroidia > Bacteroidales > VadinHA17 > SR-FBR-E99. Next base: position 1,619 of record JAAZBN010000136.1, read on the forward strand.
GTAAATGACAGGCGTTATTATTACCGTGACGGTGGAACCTATACTGAGACAGGGGAGTTAGTCCCGGAAGGCGAAGCACTGGTCCTGCATTTCCAGGCAACGGGCAGAACACCGCTTACAACGGGTGAGTATACTCAATTATTAAAGGACGTTAGCTTCAAAAATTTTGATTTATTCCTGGACAATCTTCCGGAGGCGGAGCAGAGAGATCAGGTCAGAATCGCAATTGAGAGCTTAAAGGAACGCATCAAATTTTTATCAAAGACCAGTTTAGCCGGAGGCGAAAGGATTAAAACGAAGGTAGCCTACGAAAAGCAAATAGAGGCCTTAGAACTAAGATTACAGGGCACTACGGCCAAGAATTGGGACAGTCTCCGACAATCCCTCATCGGTGAATACATTGAAGAGGTAAGCCTGAGCGACTTTGACCACGTAATGAATCACCACCACCTGCCGAATAAGGGAAAACCGATAACCTGGATAGGGACTAAGGCTGATGCTACACGTTTTTACAAGAAATTCCAGTTTAAGCAAGCAGAATTTAATAAATGCTTCGTCCATAAAGACGGCAAACCCTTCCTGACCAAGAATGCCACAGACACCCACCCGTCAGAGCGGTTTGATGCTATCCTCAATAACGCATAAGCAACAATAAAACTATTTTTCGACAATAAAGGGGCCTGTAAATCAGGCCTTTTTTATTTCCCCTCGACAATTATCGACAATCTGTCGACTGTTATAGTCGTATAATAAACAGATATACAGATAGATAAATCATAAACAGGATTTATTTTTGTCATGAAATCAACACAAAAAAACATGACAGTAACATTCGAGAATCTTCCTCAGGCCGTTGGTGATCTTCATTCAAAGATTGATCGCCTACTCAGTCAGGCTGAAGTAACACCTGACCGTGACTTCTTGATGACAATTGAGCAGCTTATTGACTATTTGCCGGAGCACCCCGCACGTCAAACGATATACCAATGGGTGAACGACAGGAAGGTGCCCTATGAAAAGCATGGTAAACGCCTTTATTTCCGGAAGACCAGTATTGATTCCTGGCGGGATGCTGGCAGACAAATGACTGCAATAGTGAAGCCGCTGCGATGACCTTCCAGCTTCCGCCCGTCCCCGCACGAAAAAAGCCAAAGGCACCGTACAAGAAGCCTGCGGAGGTGAAGGACCTGGAGCAGCTTCTATGGGAAGATGACTGCCGGAGGCACCCCTCTGTAGATCCTAAGTACATCGCGCGTCGTGCTATGCGTGACGACACGGCGAACAGGCTCACAGCTTGTATTGTGGCTTACGCAAAACTTAATAGCTGCTTCGCTTCCCGTCTGAACAATACCGGAATTTACCGCAATGGCAAATACACCCGAAGCACCAGCCGGAGGGGACTGCCGGATATCCTCATCACAGGGAAGGGAGGGCAGTCGATCTTCGTCGAGGTGAAGGCGGGCAGGGATCGCATGAGCCAATACCAGGAGAGAGTGAGGGATGACCAGCAGCAGGCGGGAGGTAAGTATTACACTGCACGAGACTTCGGCAGTTTTAAACAATGGTTTGACAGCCTATAAACAATGACAACAGCGACAAAATGGAATACAAGTATGTACAATTTCCCCTCTGCCTCGTGACTGAGACCTATAAAAATAGAGAAAAGGGTTTGAACCTTATGCTGGATTTCGGCCTGGTCCATTATGCCCTATCTCAAAAATATGAAATAGGTGACGTTGTCAGGCAAACGATTTATGACTATTACAAAAACACCGACAAACTGCCCAGGGATTTAAGGGTTGCAATAGAGGAGGCCGCAGCAGAGGGGCAGTTCACCCAGGATGATGATTACAACGGGTTTAACTCCGATGGCAAATTTGATCCTGAAATAAACAGCGGGGAGCTTCTGAGGATACTGGAGAATCGCCCCGAAATCAAAGAGGAGGCCGTCAGGCACTACCAATTACACCAGGCAGGGGAATTTCTGAATATTAAGATAGGTTCTATCAAAAGGACCCTAAAGAGCTATAACGAAGCCCAGGGTATAAGGGAATCTTTTGAGCGGAGTTTTGGCCCGGATGCAATGGCCTCCGTCAAACCTTCCCTTTTGATTGATTACAGGGACAACCCGAAACAGGATATTGACCTCCTCCGGGCTTACCTGGGTATTGTGTCGCTTATAGGCTTCAGAAAGTTCATCAGCACCACGAAGCCGGTTATCCTGTCCCGGATGATCGGAGCGAAAAGCAAACCAGTATGGGAGGCCTTTTCAAAGGTCAAAGAAGCCCGGGGAATCGTTGAAAGGTACTCAAAGCGGTATAACATGGACCGACTACTGTTAAGCCTTGCCGAAAGGAAATTTATCATGTTCCTGACCCGTCCGCATGTGTCATTGATCTATGTGTCAAAATACATGGAACCGGAGCAGCTGGCCGACCTGGTCCGGCAGTCTCAGGCAAAATACAACTTAAAGAATAAGATCAGGGAAGCATCACAGAAAATATGATTTACGACATGTATATAATACAGCATCTATATAATCCGACATCAGAACAGCATCAGCACGACATCAGGCACAGCATCAGGCACAGCATCTATATACGGTACTCTTTTAATAATACTCTTTTAATAATACAGAAAAATACTCTTAACCTACCCGAAAGGTTTTTCGGGACGTTATTGTCTTTTTTTTCTTTAAAAGGTTTTCAGTTTCCCGTTTCGTCGCTGGGCGGAAACTGCCAAGGCTACCGGGGAGGGTTTCAGATTTCTCTCCCTGGTACCTTTTCACCTTCAGATATCAGACGCAATAACGTCGTGAAATTCGAGGATTTTGTGCGTGTTATGCTTTTGAAGCATAAGCCAGCGATGACTAACGAACTGAAATAGAATAATATGGAAACGGCAAAATGTAAACAGAATTTTAACAACCCCCTCGCAATTACAATGCGAAGAAAGGGCTCACCGCACCTGGTTGTTATCGCTTCCGATCCTGCTGATGCCCACTTCTGCAACGTGGAGTTGAGAAAGCTGAAGACCGGGGCAATTGTGGGCCGTCACTACATCTTACGGAGTGATGTGCAGACCTTTGTATCCATGTACCGCCGGGACGGATTCTCACCAGTGGAGGGAGGTAACAATGACTGACAAGGAAATTCGGGCCGTTCATCGGTTGCTCAAAGGAAATTACTCCTTCATCGTGGTGACAATGCCAGCACCTACTTGCATAGTCTTCAGAGATGTGCCCCTTCGCTTCGGGCCGGGCTGGATCAGACTGAGGGAAGAGACCTATCCATGCCACCAACCTGAAGATGTTATACGAGCCCTTCTTGCTTCAGGCTTAATCCGCAGAAAGGCTGCAGACTTTCTTGTTGCACAATTACCATTTCATATCATTAAAACAACTTAAAAACAAACATTATGAGCAAAATGAAACCATTACTTATCAGTGACGGTGCAGACCGTGCCCGTCAGGAAATTAACGAACACGTGAACCGTGCCCGATTGATGACAGAACTGGTGTCGCATTACAACCGTCTGCCGCACTTGTCCGAAATTGACGACGCAATTGAAGCACGAGATTTTCTAACCAGCCCCGTCAGCTATCTGAATGAAAGTATTTTCAACGAGTTGGGCGTAACATTCAACGGGAAGGTGAAACCGGACGTTGCACAATTGGCTGCGTTGTTTGGTATCCCTTACGCTTCAATCTTCCAGCGTATCAACACCAGCCTACCGCACCTGACTAACCTGGATCGCTTCGGATTCGACGAGGGTTCAAAATCACTGGTCCTGCTTCCGGAAGGGGAAGAGCAGATAAAAGAATCCTGCAAAGTTTACCTCACTCATGAGGCGGAAATTGAATTGTATCAGAATATTCAGGAGGTATGCGACAAGCTCAATGCGTTGAGTGATCTGTTTGGTTTGGGGAACATCGATCTTAACCAGGTGCCCCGTGCGTTGAACTTCATTTCCTGCGTAGGTAAGAAGGGGGGCAAGGGTTATGAGCTTGTGCCGTCAGTTGATCGCATTAAGACACACATAACTAAAGAATCCTATAAATCATAACGACATGGAAAAGAAAAAGAGTTTAACAGAGCAGGAAATTAACACCTTTCTTGACAACTATTTCGCAAAGCTGGAAAGCGATATAATGGCAGTGGTCAATACACAGATCAAGGCTGAGACAAAGCTATTCACGGCAGACGCTGTGATGCTGGTCTTCCCGGATGAGATCGACAATGCTAGCCGGATTGAGAAGGGCACCGGCCCCGTGAAGCTGGAGGATGGCAGGCTTGCTGTAGGTGACTTCACAATGCCGGACGGCACGAAGTTCACAACCGACGCAAAGGGTATTGTAATCAAAGTAACGCACCCCACGCCCGATGAGATCGCTGCAAAGATTCGTGCAGACATGGCAGCATTCAAAAAAGAAATCAGGGCGTTGGTTGTACGGAAGCCGTTCAAAGAGAGTGATTGCAAATAGCAATAAAAATCAACAGCCATGCCATTTGTAAAAGGACAGTCAGGTAATCCGGCGGGTAAACGGAAGGGCACCAAGAGCAGGACAACAATCCAGCTTCAGCAAGCCCTTCTCCGCCTGCTGGATGAGCACATCGATGAGTTGTCAGTTGATCTGTCGGGCTTGTCGAAGAAGGATAGAGTAAATGCCGTTATTGCGTTGGTCCGCCACCTGATCCCCGCAGCGATCAATCCGGAGGCCTTGACAGAAGCGCAAATGCAAATGATAGTTGAATACTTAGAAAACAAAAGAAATGAGCAAGCACAGACTGAAGCAAAAAATTAACAGCCTCCTGGACGGCACACCGGAAGGGGATGACATAACAATCCTGTATCACAATCCGGTAACAGGTGAAGTTGAGGTGCTATACCAGTCTCCGGCAGCGAAACGCCTGGAGGCTGAAGAGAATAAGGAACAATCTAATCCTACCGAGCAATGAGCAGGCTACTACTGAAAGATAGGATCAACAAGCTGTTGACCGGCAGTAACGGACCGGCGAGAATCTTCTATTACTCCGGCAGCTACAAACTATTGAAGGCCGGTCAGCCTACCGAAATAGCCACAGATGAGGCCGTCAGGCTAATGCGTGAAGGTTCCGGGCTGGTGCACATAGTTGAGGATACGCGGGTTTGGGACAGCAAGCCGGACGCATTCACCGGGCCGGTGCCGTCACACCCTGCACTGCCGGAGGTGCCACAGGGCACGTCGGTAATGAACATAACTTGCTGCTTCCCTGCTGAAAAGGCAGCAGAGATATTCAAATAGTCTTTTTCTTCATTTGTCATATTGGTTTTAATGTGTGCCCCTGGAGAATCCGCTTCAGGGGCTTTTTATTCACTTTTGTTTGTCATTGTCAGAAGTTTCATATCTTTGAATTGCGTTCAAACTATCTCAAATCATGAAACTGACAGTCTTAAAAGGGCCAGAGCCTGGTGCAATTACTCCACGTGAGATAGTTGAACGCCACCGGGCCGAGGCCCCTCAGTTTCAAAATCATGAAAAAAAACTGTATCACTTCCACCGGCCTCGTGTCGGTGCGAATCCCGTTGTTACCCATACTTTGGGTACGTCATCTTCCTGACGGCTCCGCCGTTGCTACCCTGGCTCTTATTCGCCTCCTATCTGACAATCTCAAACTGAATTGAGCCATGAGACAGAGAATCACAAAACATGACTTCCGGTTCATGCCGTCCGGTTATGGACACTACAAAGTCACCTACACATCACCTGTCACCGGCAGACAATGGACTGCGGTAACAAGTGAGATGCCTCTCATTGATGCAACAAAGAACTGCGAAGATCCAAAGGTCGGAGACTTGAATTATCTCAAAAAAGTATGCAAGTCATGGAAGCACTGAGCATTGTTCTTGTCAGCCTTATTGCTGTCCTGTGGCTGCTCGTTGTGGCCGGTATGGTATGCTGTCATGTTCACCAGCTCCGGGAACGGAGGCGACAGAGGCGAATCCATGCCAGCTATTTTAAACAGTGAGGTCATGGGAGCAACACCAACTGAACCGGATGAAACCGGATGGAGGGACTATGTATTTTACATTGTCATGGCCTTAATCTTCACGTTTGCCATTATTGCGGGCAAATGTGGCACTACGCCCTAACGGCCCGGAAATAATGCCTTAAATCGCCTTATTTGAGGTCAGTTTTAAAGAGCCACTGTAATAAGTGGCTTTTTTGATGAACGGCTTGAAATCTTTGCCGAAATCGGACATTTGTCCAATTTTCCTATCAATTATATTGCTTACCGTCTTTTGTTCAACTCCGACAATCTCGGCAACGGCTGGCAACTTCTCGGTGATGAGTAAATGATAAATTATCGTTTCGACGCGATGATTCGTTGTGTCAGACCACAATTTGAAAGGTAGGCACAA